>JAZNKR010000196.1:0-5149 GCA_045578665.1 Bacteroidaceae bacterium
AGGTATTAACGGTTTTGGCCGTATCGGCCGTTTCGTTTTCCGTGCCGCTCAGACAAGAAACGACATTGAGATTGTAGGTATCAACGACCTTTGCCCCGTAGATTACTTGGCATACATGCTCAAGTATGACACAATGCACGGCATTTTCGAGGGTACAATCGAGGCTGACGTTGAGAACAGCAAACTCATCGTTAACGGTAAAGCTATCCGCGTAACAGCAGAGCGCAACCCCGCTGACTTGAAATGGGATGCAGTAGGCGCTGAGTACGTTGTTGAGTCAACAGGTCTCTTCCTCACAAAGGAGAAAGCTCAGGCTCACATCGAGGCAGGTGCTAAATATGTTGTTATGTCAGCTCCCTCAAAGGACGACACTCCCATGTTCGTATGCGGTGTTAACGAGAAGACATACGTTCGCGGTACACAGTTCGTATCTAACGCTTCTTGTACAACAAACTGCTTGGCTCCCATCGCTAAGGTATTGAACGACAAATGGGGCATCACAGACGGTTTGATGACAACAGTACACTCTACAACAGCTACACAGAAGACTGTTGACGGTCCTTCAGTGAAAGACTGGCGTGGTGGCCGTGCAGCAGCAGGCAACATCATCCCCTCTTCTACAGGTGCAGCTAAGGCAGTAGGTAAGGTTATCCCCGCTTTGAACGGCAAATTGACAGGTATGGCAATGCGCGTTCCCACTCTCGACGTTTCAGTTGTTGACTTGACAGTTAACTTGGCTAAGCCCGCTACATACGCAGAGATCTGCGCAGCTATGAAAGAGGCTTCTGAGGGCGAGTTGGCAGGTGTTCTCGGTTACACAGAGGATGCAGTTGTTTCTTCTGACTTCTTGGGTGACACACGCACATCTATCTTCGATGCAAAAGCAGGTATCGCTTTGACAGACACATTCGTTAAGGTTGTTTCATGGTACGACAATGAGATCGGTTACTCAAACAAGGTTCTCGACCTCATCGCTTACATGGCTACTGTTAACAAATAGTCAATCGTAAAGATTCATGCGGTCCCTATGGAGTTCCATGGGGACCGTTTTTTTATTATTTTGCCGGATAGTGATAGAAATGCCGGACGAGAGCGCTCTTTAGTTACAACTATTCAATAAATACAAGGGTGGTTCTATAAATTAGTTCGAGGCGATTTTTGAGTTTATTTCGAGTATATTGTTTATTTTTACGATGGCACAACCTTGCTGTTGCAACTGAGTAAAAATGAATAAGATGCCGAAATAAAACAAAAAGCGACCGAAATAGAATGCACCTGGAAAAGAAATATAGATTAATAATTTATAGAACCACCCACAATGCAATGACGATTGGCAATACCGAACAATGCCTGCATAGGCAGGCGACGAGTGCCGCAGGGTGAACATAAAGGGTTTCTGTTCATGCTTTCGGCTTGATAGATTTGAGACCCGTTCACAAACAGAGACGAGTAAGAAGACTCACACAGAACCATGTAATAGAATATAACGAGAGAAAACAAAAGGCAGGATTGAGAAATCATAGCCCCCATCCTCTCCCTTCACAGAAACAGAAAAGCATCATGTCGTGCCGAGAAGAAGGTATAGGCGCGTGTGGTATAACAGAACGGCATGATGCAGACAGTTTACAGAATTTTTATTGAACAACATCATCGGCGCGTTTATTCCCGCCGACAAAATACTATACGATTATGTTGGAACTTAAAGGAAAATATTGCAAGGATTGCAAGATATATACAGAGAATATAGAGTCTGAAGCTCTCTCTATGGTATACCGTTTTTTGGACAATCCCATGTTTGAGGGCTCTAAGATCAGAATCATGCCCGATGTGCATGCAGGCAAGGATATTGTTGTTGGTTTTACCGTTCCCTTCAGCAATCAGGTCAATCCCGACCATGTAGGTGGTGATATAGGATGTTCGGTCTCTACTGCAATTACAGACCTCGCCATCAATTCCGATGACTATGCCGAGATAGAAAAGCTTATACGCGGAAATGTGAAGTTCGGAATGACAATCCACCAGAAGGCTGTCTATCCCTATGCAGAGCTTTACAAGCACCTGCAGATGAGGTTGCAGCAGGCACGTCAGCAGTGGCCCGAAATGGTGTGCAATGCCGATGTTTCGGAAAAGGGCATTTCTGCATTTCTCAAACGTATAGAGCAGACAGAGCACATGTTCTATCACAGCATAGGTACCGTTGGTGGTGGTAACCACTTTGTAGAGGTTGGTGTAACACCCGAAGGCAATTATGCTTTCACCGTTCATTGCGGAAGCCGCAACCTGGGACAGAAGGTGTGGAAATATTGGAAGAAGATTGCCAGCACACAGGTGGGTGTAGCTAACGGATTCCTTGTTGGAGAGGCAATGAAAGGCTACATCACTGATATGGTGATTGCTCAGGCTTATGCCGAGTATAATCACAAGATCATAGACAACCTGGTGCTCGATGCTATCAGAACGGCCTCGCGCAAGAAGGTTGGCATTGTGGAGCAGATTTACACCACCCACAACTACATAGACTTCTCTATGAAGATGTTGCGCAAAGGTGCAGTTGCAGCTCCCGAAGGTCGTAGACTTGTCATCCCATTCAATATGCGCGATGGTCTTATCATCGCCCGCGGAAAGGGTAACGAGGACTGGAACTTCTCGGCTCCCCACGGTGCCGGACGTCTCTTGTCGCGCGCGGCGGCCAAAGAGCTTATCGGCCTCAGCGAATTCAAGGAGTCTATGAAGGGTATCTACTCGACATCTGTGGGAACCGGAACCATCGACGAAAGTCCTATGGCCTATAAAGACCCCGAAGAGATTATCGCCCTCATCGCAGAGAGTGTGGAGGTAGAATTCTTCATAAGACCTGTCATCAATCTTAAGGCAACAAACTCCTACGACTCTTCTATAGAGGTGGATATCAACGAGGAGGCCGATTAAGGCGATTTCCCGTAAATTTCGTGGGAGTTTCTATAACAATGTGTGCGCATCTTTTGTAGGATGCGCACACTGTTTTTAGAAGTTGTTTTAAAAGTATTGGTGTCCGGTAAACGTATTTAATTCTTTTAAAATTCGATATTTAAGTTTGTATAAGCCCCTATTCCTTTTTTGATACAAATTTGAGTGCAATGGTTTAAACTCCTCCTCTTGGATAAGAGGAGGTGGATTCAAACGCAAAAGCGTTTGAAGACGGAGGAGTTTGAAACTATTGCTTGTGTTTTTATTCAAACTCCCTCCCCCGTTCGGGTACTCCCTCTTATCCAAGAGGGAGAATTGTTTACCTTGTTTTTGAATTTACCGGACAGTAATATTTTAGAAACTGTTTAAAAGACTTTTTCTTGATTAGCAATCAGCGTTGTGGAAGTGTTATCGGGAAGGTGGGGCTGTCTACGTGTTCCTTATATACAATATCCACAAGTTCTGACACCTTTTCGGGGTAGAGGTTGGCAATGTCGATGTCTTCGTGAGTGTCGAAGAGCATATTGTAGAGCTTGCATTTTCCTCTCTCTACAATCAGTTTCCAGTCGCCCTTTCTTACGGCAATGCTGTTCATGCCCGAAAACTCCCAATAGAGGAAGGGGTGTTTCTCCTGTGCTTCGCTGTTGCCTATGAGTGTGGGTAAAAACGAAATGCCATCGAAGTGGTCGGTATATCCCGGTGTGTTGTTGCGGTAGCGTTTTTCGTAATTGTCGATGCCGGCAAGTGCGCAGAAGGTGGGCATCAGGTCGTAGAAGGCGCATTGGTGGTCGGTGGTTCTGCCGCCTGCAATCTTGCCTTTCCAATAGGCAATGAAGGGTACCCTTATGCCGCCTTCGTGCATAGAGCGTTTAACTCCTCGCAGCTCGGCGTTCTTGTTGAAGAATTGGGGGTCGGCACCGCCCTCGGTGTGGGGACCGTTGTCGCTGGTGAAGAGCACCAATGTGTTCTCCGACAGTCCTTTCTCTTCGAGCAGTGCGAATATCTCGCCCATGTATGTGTCGAGGCGTGTTACCATTGCAGCAAATTGGGCATGTGCCTCTTTGGTGGGATTGTAGCGCGACCACATGTCGCCGCCATATTCTCTCTCCTCCTTGAAGATGGCGCGGTAGTGTTGCAGCAGGCTGTCGTCGGGTTGTGCGAGTTCGGCATGGGGCAGTGTGTAGGTGAATAGTCCGAAGAATGGTTGGTCGCTCTTTTGCGACGAAAGCCAGTTGAGTGCTTCGCGGTGTATGATGTCCGATGCGTATTGCGGGCGTTTCTTGTACTCCTCGCCGTACATAGGGTGCTTGATGTTCTCTTCGAGTGTAACCCTTATGGTACCTTTGTCTCCTTTGCTCCTGCTGTATCGGTTGAGGAAGTTGGGGTAGTAGAGGTGTGCCTGGAACTGGCAGATGTAGCCGAAATATTCGTCGATGCCACGTTTGTCGGGGGTGTACTGCGACCCTTCGTAGCCTGCTGCCCATTTGCCGAACATGCCGGTGGTGTATCCGTTGTCCTTGAGAATCTGGGCGATGTTCACATGGGCAGTATCGTATGGGTGCTGTCCCGAAACGGAGTAGTCGTTGTTGTTGCCATATTTTATGTTTCCACTCCAATACTCCTTGTTGCCTCGCACTTCGGTGTGTCCGCAGTGCTGTCCTGTCATCAGCGAACAGCGCGACGGAGCACTTACAGGGCATCCGCAGTATGCTTGTGTGAAGCGCAGTCCCTCGCGTGCCATGCGGTCGAGGTTGGGGGTCTCTATCAATTTCTGTCCGTAGCAGCCTACATCGCCATATCCGAGGTCGTCGCACAGAACAACCAGAATGTTGGGCTTGTTTTCTTGTGCCTGAAGCATTGCGCCGGGCAACATGCTCGCAAGCAGCAGCAAATTTCTGTTTTTCATGTAGTGGAGTTCTATGGTACTAAACTATGCAAAGTTAAAAATATGTGTTGAATTTCTCTACTGATTATTGCTGTTTTTTTGGCGTGGTTCTATAGATTATTTTATTAGTGTCCGGTAAATTTTTATTCTGCTTATGTTTTGAACTCCTCCGTCTTCAAAAACGAGTTTTTGAATGACCTCGCAAGCTCGGCACTCCTTTGGAAAGCTTTAGCTTTCCAAAGGAGTGCCGAGCGTAAAGTGAGGCTTAGCAGGGCGAGGGAGTTCCAATCATTGACTTAAATTTGTCTTAATAAAAAA
>JAZNKR010000197.1:0-6455 GCA_045578665.1 Bacteroidaceae bacterium
GGATTTTCAAGCAAAACGAGCATTTGTAATTCGGATTTTCAAGCATATTTAGAAGCAGACAACTAATTTGTATACCAATTATGTATAAACGTATTATCGATATTCAAAATCGCCTGGACGATGCAAATTTCTTGTTAGGAGCACGTCAGACTGGCAAATCAACTCTTTTGAAGGAGCTGTTTCCCAGTACAATCTATTACGATCTGCTGAACACCGATATCAGAAAAAGATTTCAAAAGAACCCCGAACTACTACGAGAGATGCTTCAGAATAAACCAGCGGGGACATTGGTCATAATCGATGAGATTCCAAAGGTTCCGGAACTGCTTGATGAGGTTCATTGGCTTATGACAAACAAGGATATAAGGTTTATTCTTTGTGGGTCAAGTGCAAGAAGGTTGAAAAAGCAATCATCCAACACTCTTGGCGGAAGAGCCATACCAATGTTCTTTTATCCGTTGGTAAGTGCCGAAATTCCCGACTTTGACATTTACAAGGCAATTCAGAACGGAATGATTCCACGGCATTACATGATAGATAATGCAACACGACGCCTAAAAGCATATGTTGACATCTTTCTGAAGGAGGAAATAAAAGAGGAAGCGCTTGTTCGGGACATCATCTCATTTGAACGCTTTCTGGAGGTTGCAGCAATATGTGATGGCGAGATTCTGAATTACGAGAACATTGCTGCAGACTGCGGTGTTTCTGCAAAAACCGTTGCAGCATATTTTCAGATACTGTACGACACCCTGGTTGGATATGAAATACCCGCATATACAAAACATATCAAAAGGAAATTAGTGCAGGCTCCGCGCTTCTACTATTTCGACGTGGGGGTTGCAAACTATCTGTTGGGCAGAACAAATCTCAAACGTGGCACCGATGAATTCGGGCACGCTTTTGAGCATCTTGTTATTCAAGAAATTATCGCCTATTTGGGTTATACCGAATCGACAGAAAAACTCTCATATTGGAGAACATACACAGGTATAGAGGTCGATGCCATAATAGGCGATGCCCGTATCGCTATTGAAATGAAATCTACAGATGAAGTTCAAACCAAACACAAAAAGAATCTCAAAATATTTGCCGAGGAACATCCCGGCGCAAGAAAAATCATAGTTTCATTAGACAAAATGACACGTGAAGCAAATGAAATAGAGATGATTTATGTGCTCGATTTCTTCAAAATGCTTTGGAACGGGGAGATAATATAATCCAGAAAATTATCATGTTTACCGGACAGTAATAAATTCCAAATCCGCATATAAATCCAAAGATTAGCAGCAATTTAATCAAGAAATGAATTTCCTATCTGTTTGTATTTTTATGGAGGATTGTAAATGTTAGTCAGGAATTATAAAATCAGCAGATACTATTATACAATTTATCAGAATCAACAAAAAGAGAACTACACCTTCACAACAATAATATCCTCCCACTTTGTGGTGTACTGTGGCGAAAGATGGCGACGGTTGATATGATCGTCGATGCAACCCTGCGAAACAATCCTCACACTACCCTTCCCTATACTCGAATTGATATTGTCCATTGCCTGCATGAGCTGTTTGTGCTTGGCATGGTCCGTTGTGTCGAAAAGCGAATGCTGCACGGCACTGTCGGGGGTGATGGCACTGAGCGTAACCCCGCTTTTCTTGTATCCGAACCCCGGTCTATAAAGTTCTTTGAGCATCCCTGTGGCAGCCTTAGTTATCTCTATCGTGCTGTTCGTAGAGGTTACAAAGCGATATATCCTTCCTTCGCGATGCTGTGGCTGGTCGTCGCGGTGGCGGTTGGTCAGTATAAAGAGCTGTAGTTCGCCAGCCACAGAGTGTTGTTCTCTCAGTTTTTCGGCAGCCATGCCGGCAAAAGTAACAACCGTCTCCCTCAACTCATCGAGACTGTAGATTTCCGATGCAAAGGAGCGCGAAACGGTTATGGTCTGTTTGTCGGCAATCTGGTGGCTGAACTCTATCGAAGGTATGCCACGCAGTTCGCGCCATGTGCGCACACCTGTTATGCTCATCATATTGTGGACCCACTCCTCGGATTTCTCGCACAGTTTCGCAGCTGTAGCCACCCCTGCGCTATGCAGACGCTTGCTATGTCTGCGACCAATACCCCACACATCTTCTATAGGATATGTGGAGAGGACCTTTGCAATATCCTCGTCGCGGTACATGAGGCAGGCACCCTGCAATCTTGGATATTTTTTGCACAGTTTACTCGCTACCTTTGCAAGTGTCTTTGTTGGAGAAATTCCTATGCTGACGGGGATGCCCGTATTGCGTCTTACTGTGCGGGAGAGATTCCTGCCGAACTCCTGAAGCTTGTCGATGCTGTAACCGCTGAGATCGATAAATGCCTCGTCTATCGAATAAATCTCAATGAACGGGACATGAGCCTTTAACGTCTCCATCACCCGATGCGACATATCCCCATAGAGATGGTAGTTTGCCGAATGCACAGCCACATTGTGTTGCTTCACAAGACTCTGTATTTGGAAGAACGGCTCCCCCATCTTTATGCCTATAGCCTTTGCCTCGTTGCTGCGCGAGACAACGCACCCGTCGTTGTTGCTCAACACAACGACGGGACGACCGTCGAGCGAGGGGTTGAACACCCGCTCACAGGAAACAAAGAAGTTGTTGCAGTCGCAGAGTCCGAACATTTAAGGGAGGTTCTATAAATTAGTATTTAGTATTCTTCGTAGGGTGTATTCTGTTTCGGTCGCTTTGGTATTCTCCGAAGTTCTTTTGCGCTCGTTGGAAATAAAAGTAACTTTTATTCACTCACTTATATAAACTTTTGACTTTATGTTTGCATCTTATTGATCGCAAATTCAACTAATTAATGCAACGGAATTGTCGGTTTGAGATAAATTCAGTGAGCAGAGAGGAAAATTCCCTCCCATGCTCTACTTAATGGGATAAAAGTGGTTACTTTACTCCATCAAACCTCCTACAGAAATCAGTTGTAAAGATGAAACACTTAACCCGAGAGCAAAGATATGGAATTTCTTTGACGTTACAAGAAGGAAAGAGTAGAAAAGATATAGCCAAGTCAATAGGTGTAAGCATCAGTACCATCAGTAGGGAGTTTCGTAAGAACTGTAACATGAGAAACGGAACTTACAATTACGACCTTGCTCAACGTAAATACGAGACACGATTGAAGCTGCGTGAACGCAAACCAGTCTTCACAAAAGAGATGAAGTAAACAGCCATTTCCCTATTGAAAGAAGGTTATAGTTCTGAACAGATAAAAGGACGTAGCAATGTGGAAAGGTTTGCTATGGTATCCCATTAGACAATGTACCGTTGGATATGGGAAGACAAACGCAAGAAAGGTACTCTGTACCAATATCTTCGTCGGAAAGGGAAGAAATACAACAAACGTGGGAACTCTCTTGCAGGAAGGGGATACATCCCCAATCGTGCGAATATAGAAGAAGACCCTGCAATAGTTGACTTAAAGGAACGATTTGGAGATTTGGAAATAGATACAGTTATAGGACGCAACCACAAAGGAGCACTTGCTACCATCAACGACTGGCTTACCTCCAAGGTATGGCTCCGCAAGTTTTCGGGGAAAGATGCCGCCCCACTGGCCTTGAAAACCATCGAAGCGTTGTAGCCTATAAAGGACTTGATACATACAATAACGGCAGACAATGGAAAAGAATTTTTGGGAAGATCAGGAAATAGCGAAGGAATTGGAAATTTCTTTCTTTTTTTTGTAAAAAAATGCAGACAATGTTGGGATTTATTCTTACTTTTGCACAAACTAAAATCTTATAATCTATGAAAATACAATCTTTTTTATTGATTTTGCTGCTAAGCTTCTGCTCGCTCTCGGCACACGAGATTAAGCTAAAAGTAGATGCTGCTGTGAGCATTGCAAAATCTAATCCCCTCTTCAATGGGACCAATATTGAAGATATCAACAATCAGACAAACGGCGGAGTATTCGGTCAGTTGTTGCATGGCGAGGCTTTTGAAGAGAATATTGAAACAGATTTCCTGAACCTCAAGCGTTCCGATTACTCTAAAATATATATTATGCTCGATGAGTGCCGCGTGCCGCACCTGATTACTCAGAGTTGGGTATATTGCGCTGTTAACTGGAATAATCTTTCAGAGGCGTGTGATATTCATAGTTACGACGTTTACAACGCTGGCAAATTCAGCAACCCGTATATAATTTCCGGTTACAAATTCGATCGTCGCTTCCTGCCTTTCGATTCGCTTCCTGCAAATATTCAGAAAGAGATGATGCGTCGCATCAACGGCAACGAGCAGGTGAGTAAATTCTGGTCGAAGAGTGTAAAGGGTGGTGCCGAGTATGATTATAAACTTGTGCGTGACGGCAAAGCTTACATGGGACGCCAGACTCAGCGTGTGCAGTTCGTCAGCGGCAATGGCGAAGTTGGAATCACCAATCATGGACTTTACAGAATGGGTATCCATCTGTGCAAGGGTAAAGAGTATGAAGGTATTCTGCGTGTGAAGGCTGAGAAGCCTATCACTATTTACCTCTCTTTGCGTAATGACAAGGGAAATATTATTGCCGAAAAACCTTATGAACTTAAAGGTGATGGCAGCTACGAAAAGGTAACATTTGAACTTACACCCTCCGAAGAGGCCCTCGAAGGTGCCTTCGGCATTTCTCTCAAGAGTAAGGGCTCAATAGACTTGGGATATGCATTTATGCAGCCCGGTGAATGGGGCAGGGTGAACGGTTATCCTCTTAGAAAGAATTTCGTGGATGCTCTCAAGCGTCAGGGAATCAAGGCTATCCGATACAATGGTTCTATGGTGGATTGCGGTACCGATCCTTACAACTATCGTTGGAAAAAGATGATGGGTCCCATCGATGAGCGTCGTGTTACATATCGCAGCGGTTTTTCTCCTTATGCTACACACAGCTTTGCGTTTATAGAGATGTTGCAACTTGCCGAGGTTATAAATGCCAAGTGCATCATTGGTATGAGTATGGACGAAACATCTGAGGATATCAGCGATTTTGTTGAGTATGCCAATGGTTCTGCCGATACACGTTGGGGTGCGCGCCGTGTCGCTGATGGACATCCCGAACCTTATAACCTCAAATATATTCAGGTAGATAATGAACGACTCATCACTCCCGGCTATGTTGAGTGTATGAAGAAATTTGCTCTTGCAGCATGGAAGGTCGACCCTGAAATGAACATAATGACTTCTCTCAATTTGCATAACGGCAGATACACAAGAGGAAACGTTGAATACAAACTTACATTGGACCTTATCAAATGGTTTGTGGCTCAGGGTAAGGGCGATAAACTTGCTTGGGACCCCCATTTCGATGGTGGAGACTTGGGCTTTGCTACGACAGATAAATTTTTCCGTCAGTTGGGTCTTGAACTCAAACGCTTGGTAGAGGAGGATGTTCCCGGCTTTAAGCTCAACTTGCATCCTATGGAGGAGAATGGTTGGCGTTGTGACTGGTACAGAGGTCTTGCACATGCCCACAATTACAACAAGATTCAGCGTTACGGAGACAATTTCAAGATGATAGGTACAGCTAATACTTTCCAGCCTCACGGACTCCACTATATGTGGGATCAGGGTCGCATACACTTCAATTCGCACGAAATTTGGTTCATGCCTTCGGCTTATATTGACGAGGAGTTGTCAAAGCATTGGTTTACAAATGTGGTGAAGACTGCGAGCAGCGACGAGAAATGTCTCGATGTTACTGCCAAGTTGAACGATGCCGGTGATTCGTTGTTTGTCTATGTGGCGAATATTTCAGAACACGACCAGACTGCTGAAATAGAAATTGATAACTTCAAGTTCAAGAGTAGGGCTGATGTGTGGAGTATAGGCGGTTGCGACCTTACAGAGACAAACACTGCAGATAACAAGATGAACGTGTCGCCAAAGACAAAGAGAATTTCACTGCCTCGCAAAGGTGCGAAATATACATTCCCGCGTTACTCTTACACAATCATAAAATTGAAAAAGTAGCATCTTGCAAGAATTATGTCAAAACAATGGGGACTGTTGCAACAGTCCCCATTGTTTGTCTACGTCATTTTTCAATAGCTGAAGACGGAGGAGTTCAAAACATAAGCAGAATAAATATTAACCGGACACTAATAATAAAATTTAAACTATTAGTGTCCGGTAAAATTTACTAATTGTTTTTGGCTAAACAGTATTTATTTAAAGGCAGTTTGTAGTTATATTGATTTAAACAAAGTTTACGTTCTTTTTGTGCCGACAAAAAGAACCAAAAAGCTCTGCGCATGGGCGCTTTCTTAACGGCAGCCTCAGCTGATGACTTTTGGGGCTGCGGAACTCGCCCATACTTCATATGGGCTCAAACAGTCTTTCGCTTCGCGCAAGTTTGGCTGCTCTCGGCATAGTCCAAATGAATTTGCCCTCTGCTCTCGCTTGCACAAACTTTCG
>JAZNKR010000198.1:0-10421 GCA_045578665.1 Bacteroidaceae bacterium
AATTTACTCCCATGCGCATATCGGTCGGGTGTTGGGCTATTACAATATGGTTGTTTTCGTTCAAATTAAACATAGCTTTTTTACTGCAAAATAAGCTATCATAAAATTTGCGGAAAAGACGGCTGATTTCGGACGGTTACGTTTTGCTGATATTGAATAAAACAATCGGGCTATGTCTGGAAAGACATAGCCCGCCAATTTTATGTTCCGATAATTTTAACCTAAGAAATGCTTAAGCAATTTGCATCGCTGATTCTGCTTCAAGCGTCTGATGGCTTTTTCTTTAATCTGTCTTACGCGCTCTCGTGTAAGTCCGAATTTGTCGCCAATCTCTTCCAGTGTCATCTCTTGCATACCAATACCAAAGAACATCTGAATGATTTCTTTTTCCCTATCCTGAAGGGTTGAGAGTGCACGGTCGATTTCGCGTGACAATGATTCGTTTACCAAAGAGCTGTCAGCCATAGGTGAATCGTCGTTGACCAATACATCCAAAAGGCTGTTGTCTTCGCCATCTACGAAAGGAGCATCAACTGAGATGTGTCTACCTTGAACTTTCAATGAATCGATAACCTTGTCTACCGGCAAGTCGAGTTGTTCTGCGAGTTCTTCTGCAGAAGGACGACGCTCATTTTCCTGTTCGAATTTCGAGAACGCTTTACTGATTTTGTTTAAGGAACCCACCTGGTTCAAAGGTAAGCGCACAATTCTCGATTGTTCGGCAAGAGCCTGAAGAATTGATTGTCTGATCCACCAAACTGCGTAACTGATAAACTTGAATCCTCGTGTCTCGTCAAATTTCTCTGCAGCTTTAATCAATCCGAGATTACCCTCATTGATGAGGTCCGGAAGGCTCAATCCTTGGTTCTGATACTGCTTTGCGACGGAAACCACGAAACGAAGATTCGCTCTTGTTAATTTCTCCAACGCTTTTCTGTCGCCCTTACGTATCTGTTGTGCCAATTCTACCTCTTCTTCTACAGTGATGAGGTCCTCACGGCCGATTTCTTGCAAGTACTTGTCGAGCGAAGCGCTTTCGCGATTTGTGATACTTTTTGTAATTTTTAATTGTCTCATACTCATCGTACAATTTCAATCTGCAAATATATATAACTTTTGTTGGAAATACAAGTGTTTTGCCGAAAATGTTCACATTGCAAACAATATTAAGCAGTAGAAGGCAATATTTCACTTAGGATAATCAATGCTCCTACACTGCTTAACATTTTGCGACTGTGCCACAGTTTAAAGCTTGTTTTCTTATAGAGGACTAATCAATGTAAAATCCAACAACAACATCAAAAAAAATTATACGGTGGTTCTATAAATTAGTTAACATGATTGAAGTTGCTGTCACTCGCTGTGCAATCTGTGAACAAGTTCACATTGCGCTCGTTTAACCGCAACTTTCGAGGCGATTTTTGAATTTATTTCGAGTATATTGTTTATTTTTTATGAAGGCGCAACCTTTGTGTTGCAACTGAGTAAAAATGAAGAAGATGCCGAAATAAAACAAAAAGAGGCTGAAATAGAATGCACCCGGAAAAGAGATATAGATTAATAATTTATAGAACAACCCTTATCACAAAAATGAGAGCCCTGCGTGGGACTCTCATTTTTGTGATAAGGTATTATTGTCTACTCTTGTGTAAGATCTACCGAGAAGTATGCTCTTTTGCCTGAAGGTGTCATTCCGGCAATGAACAGCACCTGGTCGCTCGAAGAGTTTGCCTGTTTGATGGCTTTCTGCATATCGTCAATATTCTTTATGGGGGCGTTGTTCACTTTCAGAATCACAAATCCCTTTTTGATTCCTGCGTCCGCGAAACGTCCTTTTGAGACATCGAGTACCTTAAGACCATAGTTTACTTTGTAGAGACGTTTCTCCTTGTCGTCGAGCTCTTTGAATGTAGCGCCCAGCATGTCGAGGTCGGCATTCTTTACAACATTTGTATTTCCCTGCACATTCTTTAGTGTAACCTCAATCTTCTTCTCCTTCTTTTTGCGTACGATTGTCAGCTCTACCTTGTCGCCGGGCTGATGCTTTGTGAACATCTCCTGCATCTGTGCCATATTCTTTACCTTTGAGCCGTCTACAGCAACGATTACATCGCCGACTTCAATTCCTGCCTCCTCTGCTGCACCCTCGGGCAGAATTTCGCTTACATAGACACCGTCAACAACGCCCAAATCCTTCTGCTCCACAAGTTCACTTGTAACAGTACCTCCCATGATGCCGAGAATTGCTCTCTGTACAGCACCGAACTCCTTGAGGTCGGACACTACTTTTGTCATGATGCTTGTTGGGATGGCAAAACCATATCCTGCGTATGAGCCTGTAGGCGATGTGAGTACAGCATTGATGCCGACAAGTTCGCCTCGTGCATTGACCAATGCACCTCCGCTGTTGCCCTGATTGATAGCAGCATCGGTCTGTATGAACGATTCTATACCGCCGTCGTATACCCCGAGTGTACGTGCCTTTGCACTGACGATACCGGCAGTTACGGTAGATGTAAGGTTAAAGGGGTTGCCTACTGCAAGCACCCACTCACCCACTTTCAGTTCATCGCTGTCGCCTACGGGCAGAGCCGGCAGTTTTTCGTCAACTTCGATTTTTATGAGGGCGAGGTCGGTCTTGTCGTCGCTGCCTATGAGGCGTCCTTTGAAAGTACGATTGTCGTTCAATGTTACATCAATCTCGTCTGCACCATCGATTACATGGTTGTTGGTTACAATATAACCATCCTCAGTAAGTATGACACCCGAACCGAAACCAACACGTGGCTGGGTCCTTACCTCTTGCTGACGTCCCATGCCGTCGCCGAAGAAGAAGTCGTATATATCCGGAGCACGACGTATTGTACGTGTCTTGCTGTTTTCTGTCGATTTTATGTGCACGACGGCATGCAGTGATTTGTCGGCTGCCTCGGTAAGGTCGACGCGCTCCTGCATATTGAAGGTCTGAGGCATCGAAGCCTTCTGTAGTTGTAAACTGTTTTCAGTCTCTGTTGTGTTGCCTGAAGATATATTCCCCTTCTCTAATACTTTATAAGTGGTAACAGATGCAACAACTGCACTTACCGCAATGACAGTTGCACCTAAAAACAAATTTCTGATTCCTTTTTTCATAATCTTATTTTGCTGATTTGTTAAATTCTGCATTTGTTTATAACATTCACACTGCAAATATAAAGGCAAAAATATTGATTAGTAAAGAAAGAGGTTTGTTTTTGCTATCATTTAACAATCGGTGTGCTGAATTAACACTTCTTGAACATTGCGACAACGGTTTTTACATTTGTTCAAGCATCTTCCAATCACAAGAAACGACACAACACAGCCGTTACGTGATAATTTATAAGCGGCGAAAGAAGAATAAATCTGTCGAAAATTTTAAAATACCTTCAACAATGCTTAACTTTGCAAAGCAAAACAGTCGGACGGTCTGTCGCCGTTGCCAAAAGCAAAGGAGGAAAGTCCGGGCAGCACAGAGCATTCCACTTCCTAACAGAAAGCTGTCTGCGAAGGCAGAGTAACGTAGAAGAAAACAACCGCCCGCAAGGGTAAGGGTGAGAAGGCGGGGTAAGAGCCCACCGGTCGTGCAGCGATGTACGAGCCGTGCGTCTTGGAAGCTGCAAGTTCATGTATACCGACGTTCGAGGGCTGCTCGTCCGAGTCGGAGGGTAGAACGCTTTAGCCTGGTGGTGACATCGGGCATAGATGAATGACAGACACCCGTTCAACGGGCACAGAACCCGGCTTACAGGCCGACTGTTTTCTTTTATAAGTTCAAGCGGGACATCTTTTTGAAAAGATGTCCCGCTTGAACTTACTATATTATCATACAGTTTCTTATACCAAATGAGCAATATGCTCCTCGCGGTCGCCGCACAACAGGTCGATTACAGGAATCTCAATCATGGTGTAACAACCAGGCTGCTGTCTCATAGTGGCACGCGCTGCACACACAAGCACCTGACCTGTGAGAGCAGGATTGTTTATGCGCATATTGAACTCGAACAACTGATTCTGAGTAGTGCCCGACACACCTTTGCGTGTAAGGTTTACACCGTGTCCCATATCAAGAAGTTCGTTCACGCAAGGCACCTGAATAACATGTGTTTCGTCATTCACAAAGTAAGCGTCGGCTTTGATGGCAGCAGCAACCTTCTCGAAATCGTATCCCTCCTTCACCTCGATATACACCATACGGCGGTGAATACCGGTACCGGTAGGAATAGTCATTGACAAGGCAGCCTGAACACCCTCGACAGCCTTAACAGCCACAGTGTGTCCCATGCTCATACCCGGTCCGAAGTTGGTGTATGTGATACCGTTGGGTGCAATCGCCTGTAAAAGAGTTCTTACAACAGAGTCGCTACCCGGATCCCAGCCGGCAGAGATTATAGAGACTGCACCACCCTTTTTTGCACTTTCGTTCAGTGAACGGCGCAGAGGAACAATCTGCGAGTGGATATCGAAACTGTCAACAGTGTTTATACCAGCTTCGAGAATCTGTTTGGCGTATGCCTCAACACTTCTTGTAGGTGTAGAGAGGATAGCTACATCCACATCGCCCAGTTCGCTTATCTCTTTTACAACAGGATACTTCTCGAGTTCGGCAGGTTTGTTCTCGGCACCTGCGCGACGCACAACACCTGCAACCTCGAAATCGGGTGCACACTCCAAAGCCTGCAAAGCATACTTGCCAATATTGCCATATCCTACTATGGCAGCTCTTATTCTTTTCATATAAATCTTCTTTAAAAAAACAGTGCAAAAATAGTGCATGCCAAGAGCAGAACAAAATAATTTTTTAATTATTTTATTTGCCATCTTCAGATAATCAATGAAAATTAATGAAAATCATATCGCCCACATAATTGAAAAAGAAAAAAGAAAAGAAAAATCCAAGCAAAAACGTTTTATTTACAAAATAAATATTACCTTTGCCACGCAAAAACGAGGAAAGATGCCAGAGTGATCGAATGGACCGGACTCGAAATCCGGCGTACGGTTCTACCGTACCGTGGGTTTGAATCCCACTCTTTCCGCAAAATAGCACCTAAACGGTGGCATGTCAACGAGTTAAGTAAAAAACCCAAAATACTCGCGGACAAGATACGGACAAAACAATTGTAACCATTTGCATTTTTCTCGCCGAAAAATGTAAAAAAATGTGCGCTCGAAAAAAAATAGCATCTCAAGTTGAATTGCAACACTACACATATCCAAAACTTCACACAGGCAAATCCTGGTACATTGATTTTTTAGCATACGATCCGGCAGAAGGACGTATGAAACGTAAGAAATACACATTAGATAACATCCCAACAAAGGCGCAACGAAGAATCAGAGCAGCTGAAATAATATCATCAACGCTAAAATTATTGCGTACTGGGTGGTCACCATGGGTCGACGCACAAGCTGTACGCTCATACACATTGTTAGATGTAGCTCTTGAAAAATATGAAAGATATTTGGAGAAGCTTCAGCGCTATCAAACACGCAAAATGTATCAATCAAGAGTAAACATTCTCCGGGAATACAATGCATCGTTGCCTATTCCCATAAAGTATGTATATCAATACGATAAAGCCTTTATAAGCGGTTTTTTGGATTATGTTTACTATGAGCGCGAAACAACCGGCAGAACTCGCAACAACTATAAAGGTTGGTGCAGTTCTTTGGCTGCATACTTCATTGAGCATTCATGGTTGACAGAGAATCCTGCTGAAAAAATCAAAAGCGTTGACGAATCAGCTAAAAAACGCAGGGCGTTAAGCAAAGAACATCTAAAAGCCCTTAGAACATATCTTAAAGAACAGAACCCTCATTTCCTATTGGCCTGCATGTTCGAGTATTATACATTTATCAGACCGACAGAACTCTGCAATGTGAGAATAGGAGACATAAGCATCAAAGAACAATCAGTCTATGTGCCAGCGTCTGTAAGCAAAAATAAGCGAGATGGGAAAGTTGCGCTGAATGATACAATTATTAAATTGATGCTTGAACTTGATATTTTCAAACATCATTCAGGATGTTATCTGTTTGGGAAAAACCTCTGTCCGAGCGAAAAAAAAGAGTCGAGCGAAATATTCCGCCGGGCATGGCTGAAACTGCGCAAAGAATTGAAATGGCCAGATTGTTACCAATTCTATTCGCTCAAAGATTCTGGGATACGCGACCTAGCAAATGCTGAAGGCATAGTAATCGCACGCGATCAAGCGAGACACACTGATGTCTCGACAACAAACAAATACCTGACAGGGCGTGATCTACCAGTCCATAATGAAACAAAACATTTCGAAGGTGAACTATAAAAGCACGAAGCGTCTCACGACGCTTCGTGCCCACTTAGCGAATTGAAAAAAAAAGATCTAACACTCTAAGCTTTATGTTCAATTTAACCGAATCATACATCCTCCGTCTCCTTTATTCTCGCCTTTTTAAGCTCTGACAAATCAATTCCAAGATGGCGCTCAGTCTTGTCTACAAGGATTCTCTGAGCTAACCTCGCCCAAGTAGCATTATTGCATGAGCTTTCGTTTTCGAGAATACTCCATATTTGCCAAAAACATACAGCTCCTGCTGCAACTTTTGTCATATCTATGGGCATACCAATAGTAATATATTGTTCGATAAAATATGCGAGAATAATAAGTGCATATACCTTGATGAGGGTATATATGACGCGCCCAAAATGCGAACTCTTGAATTTACCTGTATGCCGCGGTGCATTGCTGCCATATTTCGCGCGCACGCGTCTATCGAGTTGCCATGCGGTGTAGCAGTCGTAGAATATGGCTAAAGTACATATGAGCATATATGGCACAGCAGGTTCTATAATAGCAATCATAGCACCAAGCGATGTGAATAATGGTCTAAACAATGTTTTCATTTTTTTTGTAACAAATATAATTGCCGAAGTACGCATTTTAAAAATACCGCAGAACAGCAGTTGCCACCCTCGCACTCCATTCTCTCCACTCCTGCATTTTATCAAATTTCAACTTATCTTCATCGCTCTCATCTTTATTCAGAATAATAGCAATCTGGTCATCGATAGAGTATCTACGTTTAACCATATCCTTTTTGAGTGAAGCGTAATCTATTTTACTCGGAAGCATCTGAACGATACCATCATAGAAAACAAGTTCCCCATCTATACGAATATCGTCAATAGAAATTTTCTTCTCCTTAAATTCAGACAATTCACCTTCAAACTGATAACCTTTTTTATTAGAGCCGAGCAGGATGTAACCTGCATCGGCATAAACTGTATCTTTTATCTTATACATAATTAAAGAGTTTTAGAAAGAGTAAAACCACATTTTTCTGGATTGCATAGGGGGTCTAACCACTGACCTTCTTCATACCCTGTTGCGCCGGCTGGAACATAGAGGGTATTGATTCCTTGCGAGGAGGTATTTACACCTGTATATTCTGAAGGAATACTACCAAAACAAACATAGCTGATGCTTGGAGCTGCAATGGCTTTTATAGTAATACTTGCAAGATTTCCGCAATATCTAAATACACCGGATCCCAAGGTAGCGATATTTCCTCCTATTACAACAGACCCAAGTGCTGAACACTGTTCAAATGCTAAATTACCAATTTTTCTAACTTTATTAATATTTATGCTTGTGAGACTGGCGCAGCCTTTAAAAGAACTTTGTCCAATCTCATCTATCCCGGTCTCACCCTCGGAGAATAACACCTCTATAAGTCCAGTGCAATTTAGAAAAGCACTGTTTCCAATCCTTACCACTCCTTTTGGGATAGTAATACTAGTAAGGCCTCTGCACCCTGCGAAGACTTCTTGATCAATCGCCCCCACTCCATCGGGAATAACAATATCAGTAAGGCCGGTGCAACCACGGAAGGCTCGAATGGAAATGGCCGTTACGCTACTAGGAATGTCTATACACTCGAGACTCTTACAGTCCATAAATGCATATGGTCCTATAGTTATTACACCGTGTGGAATAATTGTTGAGGCACACCCTATTACAAGTGTATTTGTAATTGTATTTATGATAGCATTACAATTTTCTCGTGAATCGAATACAGGGTTTTCTTTATCAACTGTGATATATTTAAGATTATCACAATCTTTTAGAATATATTCTGTGCTGGATATAGTTGTAAGTCCTTTACCTATTTTTATAGAAGTCAACTTAGGACAATTATAAAATGAGTAGTAACCAAGTGTTGTTACACTATCCGACAATTCAACTTGCTCGACAAAATTAAAGTTATAGCAAAAATGCGAGTTTATATTTACCACCTCATTGGGTACAGTTATTTTTGACGGATTCACTTCTCCATCTATAATAATGTTAGTATTATAATTCCAAGGTATAGCATCTGTAGTACTTACATTCAGCCTAGATAAAGTCAATATGTCAACATAGAGATTTAGAATCCCGTTACCACTAAAGGCACTTTGCTCAATCTTTTCCAATCCTTCAGAAAGAGTTACATTCTTCAAATAAGAACAATAAGCAAACGCAAACTCTTTTATTGTTTTAACTGAATTAGGTAAAACTATACTTTGCAAACGACCACTCACAAAACATCTATTAGGGACTTCTAATAAAGAAGTAAAATACTGAAACCCATCAAATGATTTTATATTATCTTTCTGTAAATAAAAGACAGAGGTTGTCGCAGATGTTCCCGGTTGTAAATCTTCCGCTGTTATTAGTCTTGCCTCGTCCTTTGTTATATACCCCTCATTTGCACACAACCCTGCCGCATACAGAGCAGCACACACACCTGCATCCGTCTCGGCGATCGTATCATTCACTGCTGAAATATTTAAGCTAACAGTACCTATCGTACTGTTATTATATCTCTTGCGTGCAGTTGCGCTGATAGTACCTGCCACAGCGCCGCCAATCACTGTTTCTGGAACTATAATACAACTGCTATTGGTTGCATTCTCTATAACAGCCACACTTGCAATATCTCCACCCAATGCCCACTCGACAATATAATCTCCGGTGATATTAGTCGCGCTACATTGCAAAGTATAAGTTTCCGGAGCAGACAACATCGTAGCACCAGAAACAGACAGTTGTGAAGTTGAAGGATAAATCCTTCTCTTTACCACAATATCCTTAGTAACAAGTATAAAATCTCCCTCTTCCGGGATGAATTGCACTCGAACCTTTAAACTTGAATCACTATTACCGTTCTCTGTAGTAGTCAATAAACCGTTACTATCAAGACTTGCGCCTGTTCTGCTACCCTCAAGCGACCAACGTAAAGACCCTTTCATTGTTGTGGGGAATACAACTGCTGTATATTGCGCACTGTTCCCCTCAAGAACCTCAGCCGGGCCGCTGATAAACACAGACGCAGGAGCATCTACATAGAAGTCTGAAGAAGCATTGAATATATCATTCCCAAAAGCTGTGGTTATCGCATCAACAATCTCCTGAGAACTTTCTGACAATCGTGCATAGCCCTTCAAATGCAAGTCCCCAATATATGCAATCTTTAGGAGGTCTCTGTAATCAACATTATCCCATGCAATGTTATCCATTGTTAAAGAGCATCTGTCGGCTGTAACAGTATCAATCCAATTAGTGATTAGGGAAATATCCTTGCTTATATTAGGACATCCCTTAATAACAGCAGTATGCAACAACGACCAATCCTCTACGCTTAGCGAAGTCAAGTAAGGCATCTGTTCGAGAGTCAATGTACGCTGTGCAGGAAGTTCAAGATTCTCAACAGAAGCACCATTGGCAAAATGCACAGAAGAAATTCCAGAACAATAAGCCTTCAATGTCTTGAAGTAACTCTGATTGCTGAGATTAAGCGAAGTAAGTCCCTTCATATTCTGTACATCAAGATACTCCAATCTCTCAGCCATTGCCAATCCTGAAATATCAGTTACAGAAGTATTCTCCACAGTAGCATTACCGATAATGAGCTTTTTTAGTTTTGTTCCTGTATCCTTGTTATAGACATTAGCAACAGTAACCACAGCAAGAACACCTGTCATAGCAGAAAGGTCCACGCTCTCAATGTTCGGTGCAGCGTAAATACGGATAGGGTCGCCAAGGTTGACAACCTCAGATGTAACAAATGTATGCTCTTCATCCTCTGCAAGTGAGACATTGCTTTCTCTCGGCAGGTTATTGATGCCGTAGCCATAATCCATTGCAGTACCGGCCTTGATGGTTATCTGTTGTCCTGCCGGAGTATTATTAGTACATTTTATTTCAATAGAATTTGCCTTATATGCACCGGATACCCAAAGAGAGTCAAACAAAGCGAATCTTCTTGCAAGCCAATATTTACGGTGAGTACTTCTGTCACCCTGAAGCATGAAGAGGTTATTTATACCTTTCTCTACCCAAGGACCGATATACTTGTACTGGGCATCCTGATTATAC
>JAZNKR010000199.1:0-43804 GCA_045578665.1 Bacteroidaceae bacterium
GCAAGCTTGCATTGCGCTCACTAAACCGTGCTTTTTTGTCGGCACAAAAAGAACGTAAACTTTGTTTAAATCAATATAACTACAAACTGCCATTAAATAAATACTGTTTAGCCAAAAACAATTAGTAATTTTTACCGGACAGTAATAGATATCATCAAGAAATAGGAGGAAAACCAATTAGTTTTCCTCCTATTTCTATTTGGTTAGAATATCTTTTACTCCTTGCTATCTTTTGTCAATATCCATCCGCCTGTCTGCAATGCAGATTTTGACAATGCGTAATCGGTGGCACTGAAGGCGTTGAGCTTGCCGCCGTTCACGTTGATGTCGGCTGTAGTGTATATTGCCTTGTCGTATGATTTTGCAATCACTGTTCCGCCGTTCTGTGTGAAGCCGATAGAACTTATGGCGCGGGTCTTTTTGTCATCGCTTCCGGCATTGTAGTTCTTGCCCGTAGAGAGCAGTGTAATTGTGCCGTTGTCGATGATTACATTGCCGTCGCAGTTGATGGCTTTTGCGCCTGTTCCTGTGCAATTTATGTTCAGTGTGCCGTCGGTGATGGTACAGTTACCGACACTCTTGATACCGGCTGTAGCTGAACTGTCGCTGCTGATTGCGCCGTCAATGATGGCTGTGAGCTTGCCGCCTGTAAGGATGAACTCTTTTTCGCAGTTCACAGCTTTAGAGCCGTTGCCCTTGGTCTCTGCCTGCACAATACCGCCTGTCTGGGTGAAGTTGGCATTTGATTTCAGTGCCATTCCCTTCTCGCCGGTAGTGGTTACCTTCACAAAACCTCCTCTGATGGTTATCGAGGGGTCAATGGTGGTATCTGTCAAAGAGTCATAGGTGGTGGTCAGTCCATCATCCACAGTGTTGACAGTGATGTCTCCTGCCTCTATCAGAATGTAGCCCTTGCCACAGTCGATACCATCGCCTGATGCGTTGACAGTGATTGTAGGCGCCGATGCCGCCATTCTGCCCACACGGAAGATGTCGTTGGTGTGGAAACCGTCTTTAGCCGCAGCTTGTATGTTGATGTTGCCGCTTCTGATGCGGATGTAGTCGTCGCTGCATATTGCATGCCCGCCGTAGCTCTTGACATTGAGTGTGCCGGTGCCGCTGAATATGAGCTGTCCTTCGCTGAAGAATGTGCCCTTCTGGTCCTCCTCCTCGCCGTTGTTGTATGCAGGGTCGTTGTATATTTCGCCGTCGCAGAGGTTGTTTGTCTTGTTTGCCGTAAGGGTTACATAGACGGTCTTTCCGCTCTGGATGTTGATTGCCGGACCTTTGGGATTGGTGAGACTTACACCGAACAGTGCCAATTGGAACTTCTTTGTGCTGTAAATCTTCAATGAGCCGTTGCTGCATGAACCCTGTATACGGTATGCCATTTTGCTGCGCGAGGAGTTTATCATCAGGTGGGTCTTGTCTACAATTGTGTAGCTCACCTGGTCGATGATGTCGGGGGTAACGGTTACACCTGTCTCGGTGTAGCTGATGGTTACGATTTTCGAGGGACTGTAGTTTTCGATGAAATCGCCCGATTCATCCACAAGCTCGTCAGTGATGATGGTCTCTACAATTTCGTTGTAGTTGCTCTTGTCGTTTTCGTCAAAGGCAACACTGAAATCTTCGGTGTATGTGAGTTCTGTAGCTCCGGCAGGCTGCACAAGGCTGATGCTGTCCACTTTGCCTGTGGCAAATTGGCTTGTGATGCCGTCGATGAGCTTTATTGCAACAACTTTTTGTTCGGCATCGAACTGCATTTGATGGGTGTCGGCAGTGGCTATTGCCTGATATGTGCCGTCGTTGTTGGCAACGTAGTATTTGTTCTGCGCCTCAATCTGAAGGAATGAGACGAGGCACAGCAGTATTATGGTAAATCTCTTTCTCATTTCTTTATCAATTTAACGGTTTGTCTGTTGGCACGCAACAGGTATATGCCTTTGGGCAGGTTGGCTATGCTTATGCTGCCGCCGTCGCTCTCCTGGACAGTGGTCTGTACTATGCTGCCGCTGACGTTGTAGATGGCAATCTCTTCGCCTGCGTTGCAGTTTACTGCTATCGCGTCGTCCGAGATGTATGATATAAGCTCTTTGCCATCGTTGAAGTCTACTTCGTTGATGCGTGTGTAGTCATCGAAATAGATACGCGCGATGTCGCTCATCTCTGTGCCGATGGTTGTACCGTCTATGCGGGCAATGTTCACCATGGTTCCGCTGAAGGTTATCTTGCGGAAGTTCTGCAGGTCGACGGCTTGCTTGGTATTGTCGCTTTGTTCAAGGACAATGCGCTGGGCAAATGTCGGTATGGCAGCAATGAACATTATCAATATTATACTGAATCTTTTCATTGACTTCATTCATTAAAGGTCAAAAGAGTAGCTTGCGCCGATAGCGTGTCCTGCGGGCTCGTCATCGTCGTTTGCGTTCTGGAAGATGTAGAAGAGCGATACAGAATTGTCTTTGTCAATCTTGTAGTTTGCTCCTGCGCGGTAGCGTATCTTGTCGTGGAATCTCCACTCGTCGGTGCGGGTGAAGAGTTCGGCAGATACGAAAGGCTCGATGGGGCATTTACGTATATCCCATTTGATTGTCAGGCGCGAACGCAATGTTGTGTTGCGTTTTGCGTCTTTCTGCTCAACTTCGGTCTTTGAATCCTGATAGGGGTCGGCGAAGTTCACTTTGTCTTCGTAGTCCCACTCTGTTTTGTCTTCTGTAGTGAAGGCATCGTTCGTGTAGGTGTATTGCAGGCGCTCGCGTATCGCAAATTCCAAGCGACCTACCTTGAACTCGCCGGTGAGTGATGCGAAGAGACGGTCTTTGTTCACGCGGTATGCGTGGTCATAGTTGGTGTTGTAGAGACCTGCGGGTTCGTCAAATGCTTCAATCTTTGTCTTTGCGGGTTCGTAGGTGTTCATGAAGATATATCCTATCTCAGCCTTAAGCCATGTTGTTGCTTTGTAGGACATACTCAATCCGAGCGAACGGCGGTCAATCTCTTTCACCCCGTCTGTGGTGCGGAATTCTCCTTCGATTCCGAATTTCAACTTGTCTGTGAGTTTCTTCGATGCGTCAATACTTGTCCAAATTCCGAAGTCGTCGCTCTCGTCGTTTGCGATAGCGTTATAAGGCATTGCAACCATTGCAATTGCCACGGCGCACATTACGCCCTTTTTAATTCTTAATCTTAAATTCATCGCTTGGTGCTTTAACTGTTTGATCTACTGAATTGAATCCTTTGCTTGTGGGCTTGTAGTACATCTTGATGATGGCTGCGTCCTTCAGGAAGTCGAGACCGCCCACTTCTACTTTTACAATGTCGAGACCTGTACGTTTCTTGAGGTCAGCAATAAGTTCTTTTTCTTTGTCCGGTGTTATAAGGTTAATGTTGTCGTACTTAATGATTTTATATGATAGGTGTGTGATGAACCAGTTGCTCTCGCACAACCACAGCGAGAAGATGAACAACAGGTTTGCCACAATCATTTCAACGAAACTTACCTCTTCGGCAACAAGACCGTTGATGGCGCTGACTGCGATGATTACAAAGAGATAGGTCATCTCGCGTATAGCCACTTGCTCTGTACGGTATCTGATGATGCTGAATATGGCGAAGAGTCCGAGTGCAAATCCGGTCTTCAGTTTCACACCTCCGAGCAGGTATATCAAAAGGAATATACTGATGGCTATGAGTGTGAATGTAAAGAAGTAGTCGCCTCTTTTGCTTTTGGGGTAGTAGAAGAATCGTACTATTATACCCACGAATAGCAGGTTTAGGAAGAAGAATCCCAATAGGTTCAATGTTCCGGTAAGGTTGAAGAATGAACCTGCCATAGCAGATGTCTCGGCTATTGTTTCGTTCAAGAAATCATCGCCCATGGCACTGGCGACTGTGTTTGCGGTGTTTACACCGGCTGTCAGCAAAGTAGTTAAAATGTTCATGGCTTATTGTTTTTTTGTATTTTTTCGAGTTTGTCAAGCAGATTCAGTCTCTCTTTGAAGTTGTTGCGTTTGAGCCCTCTGTTTGTAAGAGCGCATCCCATGCAGTATTTGCTGAATCCGGAACGTTTTATTCTCAGTTTGCGGAATATGTCCAACGAGGGAGAGGGAACGTTGCCGTCTCTCTTCAGCTCGATGATTGCTACATGCTCCAGTTTCCTGTGTTCGTCGGTAAGCAAGTTGTGGAAACGAAGGTTGAAGTCTATTGTCAGACGTTCGGTCTTCCCGAAGTTGACAAGGGTGATTCTGTTGAAACGGTTCTCAATCACAGGACGTATGCTGTCGAGCGTGTACCATGCGTGTTTGCCCAGGAAGGGAATTACACGTTCCTGCTCGTCGTGCAGACTATCGACAGCTCTCACCTCTATGCGTTTCTTGTTGGTGCGCTTGTGGTTGTTCTTGTTCTTGACTTCGAGGAATGTTATCTGTGTATCTTCGTATGTGCGCACACGTATCTTTTCGCGGACAAGTTTACCGTTGTGGTGCATTACATACATTTCATTCTCCATTGTGTCGAAATATGTGGTGTGGTACGATGCCAGTCGCACCCCATCTATCTCCTGTATGTAGTATTTGCCCTCTACGGCTTGCAAAAATGATAATAGCTGACTGATGGTAGCCACATATTTGGTGTCAGTGCGGTTCATCAGTTTTATACCGGACATTTCTTCGAGCGAAATAGGCGGCAGATTATATGCTTTCTCTTTAATTTTTTCTATCATTCAGTTTTGCTTTGCTTGTGCAGTTTACGCGAAAATACAAAAATGGATTTTACATTGCAAATATATATAAAAAGATTATAGTTTTTGCCTTTTTAATATAAATTTTTCCAAAACGATATATATTTGTAATATTGTTTTTGGGGGGGAGCATAGAAAATGCTCGGGTAGACATGGTTTGTAACGTGACGGAATGTGAGAATTTGTTTAAATTTTTTAATAAGATAGGCTATGTCTTGGAATATAGTAGCCGAAATAGAGTCGCGAACATAGGAACTTTTTCCAATAAAATTTAAACAGCTTCTAAATGCAAACAAATGCAAACATAGGATTCTGCTTGGAATAAAATTCAAGCAAGTTTGATTCCTTTTCTCGTCTTTCGCTATATTTGCAAAAAAATGATTATGAATTACACAAAAGTTCTTGATAAATATTATCCCGAGGATAATGAATGCAAACGTATCCTTCTGAAACATAGCCGCATGGTGGCAGATTTTGCGTTGGAAATGGCGCGCAAGCATCCCGAACTCGACATAGATATTCAGTTTGTAGAGGAGGCTGCCATGTTGCACGACATCGGCATCTTTCTGACTTCTGCTCCCGATATCGGATGTTTGGGCGAGGCACCATATATCTGCCACGGCTATCTGGGTGCCGAACTATTGAGAAAAGAGGGGATGCCCCGACATGCCCGCGTGTGTGAACGCCATACGGGGACCGGGCTTACAAAAGAGAAAATCCTCGAAGCCGGTTGGCCTCTTCCTGCACAGGATATGTTGCCCGAAACTATGGAAGAACAGCTCGTCTGCTTTGCCGACAAATTCTTTTCCAAAGTGAAATACCTGCATAAATCGCGTACATTCGAGCAGGTATTGGAGAGCATGGCAAGAATCTCCCCCGATAGCGTAGAAAAGGTGAAAGAATGGGCAGCTGTTTTCTTTTGAAACGTTAATTGCGTGCTTTTTTTCTCAGAAATTACCAAATACTCCTTTTTATTTAGTAAATTTGCCAATTGTACGGAGTACTTTCAGGGAGATTCTATAAATTAGGTCGCGACGATTTTGAGTTTTATTTTTAGTGGATTTCTGATGTTTGTAAGGTCGCAATGCGGGCATCGCAACTGGACAAACAATAAAAAATACAAAAATAAAGCCAAAGCGACCGAAACAGAATCCACCCTGCAAAGAACAATAAATTACTAATTTGTAGAACCTCCCTTCAATAATGGAATTGAAGCATAGATTGATAAATATACTCAGATATATTGCGATAATGATGATATTTGTGTCTGTAATGCAACCTATTACAGCCGTGTCGTCATTGTCCTATACCGCTTCGTGCGACACAATCACAGCCGACACATTGACATTGATGGTCGACACACTGCTCAAGTCCAAGAAAGATACCACTTCCAAAGAGAAGAAAGAGCCTCTCGAAGCCCCTGTGGAGTACGAATCGTCCGACTCGATGGTGTGGGTGATGGGCGGCAATGCCAACCTCTACGGCAACGGCAAGGTAACATACGACAAGATAGAGCTCGATGCCAGCGTCATCTCCATGAACATGGACAGCAGTGTGGTCCATGCCTTCGGACGCAAGGATTCCGCCGGCGGAGTGATAGGTCTCCCTGTTTTCAAGGATGGTTCAACCCCATACGAATCGGACAAGATAAGCTATAACTTCAAGACGAAAAAGGGCTATATAAATAATGTATACACCCAGCAGGGCGACGGCTATATGATGGGAAGTGCCGCCAAGAAGGATGGCGAAGGCACATTCTTCCTAAGAGATGGAAAATATACCACCTGCGATGCTGAGCACCCCCATTTCTATGTAGACCTTACGCGGGCAAAGGTGCGTCCCAAGAAGGACGTGGTCTTCGGTCCTGCATATCTTGTGGTTGAGGATGTGCCGTTGCCTTTGGCAATCCCGTTCGGTTTCTTCCCGTTCACCAGCAGTTACTCTTCGGGTTTCATAATGCCTACGTATGGCGACGACTCTGAGCGCGGATTCTATCTGAAGGATGGAGGCTACTATTTTGCCATCAGCGACAGGATGGATCTCAGGCTCACCGGAGAGGTCTTCACCAAAGGTTCGTGGGGATTGGCAGCAGCATCAACATATGCCAAGCGTTACAGATATTCGGGCAGTTTCGACTTCAACTACCTCGTCACTAAAAAGGGCGAGAGAAACCTTCCCGACTATTCGGTAGGCAAGAACTTCAGAATACAGTGGAGCCACAGACAGGACAGAAAGGCAAGCCCCAACAGCAACTTCTCGGCAAGCGTCAACTTTGCGACATCGAGTTACGAAAAGTCCAACCTCTACAGCATATACAACCCTATGCTCAGTTCGCAGAGCGTGCGAACATCGAGTGTAAGCTACTCACACTCTTTCCCCGAAATAGGTCTTACAATATCGGGAACTGTGAATGCTTCGCAGAATGTGCAGGACTCGACGGTGGCACTCACCCTGCCCAGCCTCAACGTATCACTGGCAAGACTATATCCATTCAAACGCAAAAAGAAGCTTGGCGATGAGCGTTGGTACGAAAAAATCTCACTCTCCTACAACGGACAGATGAGTAACAGCATCAACACAAAGGAGGACCTCATCTTCAAGTCGAACATCATAAAGGACTGGCGCAACGGTATCAGACACAACATTCCCATCAGTGCCACATTTCAGTTGTTCGATTACATCAATGTAACTCCTACTTTCAACTACACAGAGCGTTGGTATGCCTATAAGGTCAATCAGCAGTGGGATCCGCGGGCGATGCGTGCGGCCATGGATACAGTCTATGGCTTCAACCGTGTCTACAACTACAATATGTCTGTAGGTATGAACACTACACTCTACGGCTTCTACCAACCGGCAGGGTTCCTCTCCAAGAGCCGTGTACACACAGTGCGCCACGTCTTCAAGCCTACTGTCTCTTTCAACTATGCCCCCGATTTCGGCGATTCGCACTACGGATATTACGATTCTTACACCTATACAGACGAGGATGGCGAGGTTCATTTGATTCAATACTCTCCCTATCAGGGAAGTCTCTACGGTGTGCCCGGACGCGGAAAGACAGGAAGCATCAGCTTCGATGTCAGCAACAATGTCGAGATGAAGTGGAAGACAAAGAGCGATTCCTTGAAGAAGGTGAGCATCATCGATGAGCTCGGTGCAAACCTCTCATACAACCTTGCGGCAAAAGAGAAGCCCTGGAGCAACCTCAACACCCGTCTGCGCCTTAAACTATCTAAGAACTACACATTCAGTCTCAACGCAACATGGGCGACATACGCATACGAGTTCAACGAGAACGGTCAGGTTGTCGTGGGTAACCGCACCGAATGGTCGTATGGACGTTTCGGACGCTTCCAGGGTATGAGCCAGAACCTCTCCTATACGTTCAACAATCAGACATTCAAGCGTCTCTTCTCGCTCTTCAAACCAGAAGAGGCTCCCGAAGAGGAGAAGGAACTGACACAAGAAGAGATAGATGCTGCCGAAAAGGCTCAAAAGGAGCTTATGGCAACCGCAAAGGTAAAGAGGGGCGGACGTAGCCGTGGTAAGGCTGCAAAGGATGCTGAGGTAGACGACGAAGGCTATATGCCTTTCAAATTCCCCTGGAACTTTACAGTCTCATATGGTATAATAATGTCAGAGGACCGCACTGCGGAAATTAACGTCAAAAGCATGCGTTATCCCTATAAGTTTACACAGAATATGAACTTCTCGGGCAACATCGGTATCTCTGACAATTGGAAAATCAACTTTGCATCAGGATACAACTTCGAGCACAAGAAACTGACTACAACGACAATGAACATTTCGCGCGACCTGCACTGCTTCGAAATGTCGTGTGGCATAGTGCTCAGCCCATACACCTCATTCAACTTCAGCTTCAGAGCAACATCGCAGATGCTTGCCGATGCGCTCAAATGGGACAAGAGAAACAGTGGTAGCAATATCGACTGGTATTAGTGTTGTCTGAAATCAATTGCTGAAATCTCGCTCGTTTGTTATACTTTGTCTTATCTGACGAAGATAGGATGCGGCTCGGAATAAAAAATAAATAAATTTCTTTTTTCTTCTCTCGCCTTTCACTACTTTGTCTTATCAGACGAAGATAGGATGCGGCTCGGAATAAAAAATAAATAAATTTCTTTTTTCTTCTCTCGCCTTTCACTATCTTTGCAATGTTTTGTTCCGCGTAGCTCTCATTCAGAGGGTGCGGATTAAAAGGGAAACAGGTGAGAGTCCTGTACAGTCCCGCTGCTGTAAGCTCCCGGATAGTCCATTCAATCTGTTGCCACTGCCACGACAGGGTGGGAAGGCGAATGGACGGAGCAAGTCAGAAGACCTGCAAAACGAGTTAACGTCCATTTGTCCTCGAGGAAAGGATACGGACCGGTATTTATTTATCATAGTTTTTTTATGCGATTGTTTCGCGTGCTTTTCCTTGCTCTTGCAGGGCTTGCTATCTCTCCGTCCATTGCTATGTCGCAGGAGGTTGGGGCCCGATTGCTCGACTCGCTTCTGGTGAGCGAATCTTCCGTGCGTGGCGCTGCCGATAGCTCTACGCCCTTGCAGCGACTTTCGGGCAGCGACCTTGTGAGATTGGGGGTAACGAATGTAGGCGATGCACTGAAGCATATGAGCGGTGTTACCGTCAAGGATTATGGAGGCATCGGCGGGCTCAAGACCGTTGGAGTGCGTGGATTGGGAGCCCGGCATACGGCTGTCTTCTACGATGGGGTTGCTGTAGGCGACTGTCAGAGCGGACAGGTCGACTTGGGACGCTATTCTACTGACAATCTTTCGGGGCTTGAACTTTCGATAGGGCAGAGCGATGACATATATAAGAGTGCGAGGATGCTGGCGGCTGCGGGTGTGGTCTCATTGGAGACAAACGGAGCGTCGCCAGGCAGTGCTGCCGGAGACATGCGCGCCTCTATGCGTTGCGGCTCTTTCGATACATACAGAGGCAGTGTGGCATACAACCGTTCGCTCCGCAAAGGATGGGCTGTTTCGGCTTTCGGCGAATATGCCACGTCGGATGGAGATTACGGCTATAGCGTGAACAATGGACCTTTGTCAATTGAAGGACGTCGCAGAAATTCTGCCATCGAGGAGCTCAGGGGCGAGATAAATGCTTCGTGGACACCGTCGGCATCCCATTTGCTGAAAATGAAAATCTATGGCTATGGCAGTGAAAGAGGACTTCCCGGTGCGGTTATAGTGGAAAACCCGCTTACGAGCGACAATCTGCGTGGATATAATCTCTTTGCACAGCTCTTCTATGAGTATATCTGTTCGCAGGAGCTGAAGATGAAATTTTCCCTCAAGGGAAACAATACATTCGACCGCCATCGCGAACCGCTTGCTACATCGGTGTCGATAAACAGCTACCGCCAATGGGAGGGCGACCTCTCTTCCGTACTTATGTGGACGCCCGAGTGGGGCAGGGGACTCTCTCTGTCGTGGAGTGAGGAATTTTTCCACAACAGCCTGCGCACGACTAATAACCATGTGTCGATGCCCACAGAACCCGAGCGCATCACCATGCTGAGCGCGGCAAGCGCAAGATACTGCATGGGCTTTTTCTGCGCAACAGCCTCTTTACTGCATACATTTGTGTCGGAGAGTGCTCCCCGCGGAGAAGTTGCGCCCGACCGCAACCGTTTCTCGCCATCTGTGGCTGTCTCGTTCTATCCCTTTGGTGGAGAGAATCTCTGTCTGCGTGCATCGTACAAAAGCATATTCCGTCTGCCTACCTTCAACGATCTCTATTACCGCGAGGTGGGGAACTTCAGACTGCGTCCCGAAAAGAGCCGCCAATATAATATAGGTGCCGCATATTCTCTATCCCGTAGCGGATGGTGCGAGGACTTTACCCTCTCGGTCGACGCCTACCGTGGCGAAGTGGAGGATAAGATTGTCGCCATTCCGGGAATCTTCACATGGAAGATGAGCAACGTGGAGAGTGTGGATATAAATGGTGTCGATGTCAATATCGGCTCTTCATTCGCCATCAGCAGCGATACAAGAGTGCGTCTCTCTGCCGCGTACAGCTATATGCGTGCGATAGATTGCACTCCCGGCTCGGTGCTCAATGGAAGCCGCATTGTCTACACTCCGCTCCATTCCGGTTCGGCAGACATTTCGCTCGCAACAAAAATTGTGGATGCAGGCTATTCGGTCGTGTGGAGCGATGTGCGCTATCATCTTGCCCAGAATATTCCTTCGAACGAGATTGCTGCATACGGCGACCACTCCTTTTGGGTGGCGCGTAATTTCATTCTCTCGAAATCTTCTCTGCTCATAAGGGCAGAAGTCAAAAACATACTCGACGACAATTACGAGGTTATACGATACTACCCGATGCCGGGGCGCAACTATTCACTTTCTATGATATTGACAATCTAAAACCATATTCCTATGAAAAAGTATCTTAGTTTAATGCTGCTTCTTTGCAGTTTTTCTTTTCTGGTCTCTTGCGACAACGACGACGACAATGGCGATGGCGGAGGCTCTTCCTCGGTAAACAATGGCAGTTGCTATATTGTCAATCAAGGCAACTGGAACGGCAACGATGCCTCTTTGCAGGTATATGATATTGCAACAGGTCATGTCTCCGATCCCGAATGTGCGAACGATATTTTTGCAGTCGCCAATAAAGAACTTCTTGGCGACCTGGCGCAGGACCTTTTGTGGGTAAAAAACAGACTCTTCGTCACAGTCAGCTCTTCGCAGAAGCTCGAGATACTCGACGAGTCGGGCAAGCGCATACGCAAATATACATTCCCCGCCGAGAATGCCTGCCCGCGATACATTGCCACTGATGGCTCGCGGGTGTACGTAACCAACCACGACGGCTATGTCTATGTCTACGATGCTGCCGATGGCGACTCGATAACACGTGTATATTCGGGCAGTTACCCCGAGGGAATAAGCTGCATCGACGGTACTGTCGTGGTGAACAATTCAAATTACGGCGGTTATGGTGGCGGTGTGCCCGATATTGCTGTCATAGATACAAAATCGATGCAGGTATCCAAAAGGATTGTGCAGGGTGTATGCAATCCTTATTCTCAAAGTGTTGTAAGCGCTGGCTCTGTCTACATTGTCGATTCGGGCAACTATGGCGATATACCTTCTAAACTGTGTAGGGTGGATATTGAAACGGGAGTGTTGACACCACTTTACGATGCTTCTTTAATTGCATCTTATGAAAATTTTGTTTACTTTGCAAATGCATCTTTCAACTACACCGCCAATGCCTATGACTATTCTGCGCTTTATCGCATGGATGCTGTTACGGGTGAGGTGGAGCAGGTCCTCCCTGCCGAAAAGTTGACCGATATATACTCTCTGGATATTAACCCTGAGACGGGGGACATCTTCATCGGTTATGCACAGTATGGCATACTTGGCACCATGCGTGTGTACGATGCCGAGGGTGTGCTGCGCTCGCTGTTCGATGTGGGCTATTATACCTCTGGCGCCCGTTTCCGCAATTGATGATGAATGTATAGGATTACCTTATATATATTGTTGGCTTTCGTGGCGCTCTCCTGCACGGCTCCTTCGGGCGGCACTGCGGGGGCAGGTGTTGTTGGTGATACACTTGCCCTTGAACATTCGTCGCTGCTGCAGATAGTAGACTGCGACGGCTACACGGTGGTGAACATCAGGAACCCCTGGAAAGAGGGCAGGATGCTGCACAGATATATGCTCAGACACAAGGATAGCACCGATATTACTGTTCCCGGGGAGATGACGCTTCTGCGCACCCCGCTTGACAATCAGTTGCTTTTTGCCACGCTGCATGCCCAACTGTTTGTTACATTGGGTTGTGTAGATGCAGTCTCCGGGGTGTGCGATGCGCGATATATCTCTGTCGACGAGATAGAAGAGCGTTTGCTGTCGGGCAGGATAACGGATTGTGGTGCAGCCACGGAGGTCAACCTCGAACGTGTGGTGCAGCTGTCGCCCGATGCTGCATGGGTGATCCCTTTCAAGAACGGAGGTTATGGCAAACTCGAACGTGCAGGCATACCGCTTGTGGAGTGTGTCGACTATATGGAGACGTCGCCTCTCGGATGTGCCGAGTGGATGCGCTTCTATGGCAGACTGCTCGGGGTGGGAGAGCGTGCCGATTCGCTTTTTGCCGTTGTTTGTGAGAATTATGACAGCTTGAAACATCTTGCATCCTCCCTTTCGCCGAGGCCAGGGCTGCTGTGCGAACAGATGACGGGCTCTGCATGGTATGTGCCTGCAGGCGGGAGTACCATGGGGCAGCTATACAAGGATGCAGGTGCAGAGTACCTGTTTGCCGATGTGGAGGGCAGCGGGGCGGTGCCCCTCTCTTTCGAGACGGTCCTTTCGCGGGCAGACAGTGCGGACGTGTGGCTCATTAAATATGGCGCGGAGTCTGATATGGACTACGCTTCGCTTGCGCAGAATTATGCCGGAAACAAGATGCTGAGGCCATTCCGCGAGGGAAATGTGTATGCCTGCAACGTGCTGCGCAAGCGATTCTACGAGGAGACCCCTTTTCGTCCCGATATACTGTTGCGTGAACTTGTGGCACTGTTGCATCCCTCAGTGGCAGATGGATATAAACTAAGGTATTATGAGAAACTTCAGAAGTAAGAGAATAGTCATATTCTTGTTGCCGCCTCTGGTGCTTCTAATATTGTTTGCGGCAAACATATTCTTCGGGTCGGTAGATATTCCGGCGCGGGATGTCGTGGCGGCTCTATTCGGGGGTGACGGTGCCGGCGAGACCTATGCTATGATAGTTCTCCATTCTCGGCTTCCACAGGCTGTGGTTGCTCTGCTGTGCGGGGCGGCATTGGCGGCGGCAGGATTGATGCTGCAGACGCTTTTCAACAATCCTCTTGCCGGTCCCGAGGTGTTCGGTATCAACAGTGGCGCAGGGCTTGGAGTGGCTGTGGTTATGTTGCTGTTGCATGGTAGTTTTGTTGCCGGAGAAATGACAGTGGGAGGGTATCTTGCGGTGCTTATGGGTTCTCTCCTCGGGGCGCTTGTGATTATTGCTCTCATACTTATGCTCTCTACCATGCTTCGGGGCAATATTTTTCTGCTTATTGCCGGTATGGCATTGAGCTATCTTACCTCGTCTCTCATCTCCCTGCTCAACTATTTCTCCACGGCAGAGGGGGTGCACTCCTATCTTATATGGGGTATGGGCAGTTTCGGGGGTGTCTCTTCCGGGCAGATTCCTCTGTTTTCAGTTGCAGTGATGGTGCCGCTCGTCTGTTCTTTGTTTATGATAAAGCCGCTCAATGCACTTATGCTCGGTAATGCCTATGCCGAGAATCTCGGTGTGAACACGCGGCGGTCGCGAGGTCTCTTGCTCTTGATTACAGGACTGTTGACTGCTGTGGTTACAGCCTATTGCGGTCCTGTGTCGTTTGTGGGGTTGGCTGTGCCGCACATTGCCCGGCTGTTTCTTCGCACAGGCAATCATCGCCTGCTTCTGCCGGTAACGATGTTTGCCGGAGGCTCGGCTACGCTTTTATGCAATCTCGTGTGCCATCTGCCGGGCGAGAGTGGAATAATCCCGCTTGCGGCGGTCACTCCGCTTATGGGGGCTCCGGTCATCCTCTATGTGGTGTTGCGTAAAAGAGGTTTGTAATTATATATAAGACTATGAAAGGAAAAAATGAATACAGGTGCAAGAACGAGGAGTTTCTTGCCTCATTGAGAAAAGATGAATCAGTCAAGGAACTGGCAAAAGGTCTTCTCTATCGTGTGGTGAATGTCGGCAGTGGCTCTCTCTGTCCAAAAATGAACAGCGTGGTTACGGTGCATTATCGCGGAACGCTTATCGATGGACGCGAGTTTGACAGCACCCTCGGCAGAGGGTATCCCGAGGCATTCAGGGTGAACGATCTCATCGAAGGATTCAGCATGGCACTGCTCTCCATGCACGAGGGCGACAAGTGGGTGGTATATATTCCGCAAGAACTTGGATATGGCAAGCGTGCAAGCGGTCCTATTCCGGGATATTCGACACTCGTGTTTGAGATAGAACTCATTAAAATTCTGTGATTTGAATTTTAACATATTCTCACTCTATTTAAACGTTGTACATAATGCAACACTTTTTGTGAATATTTTAAACAGAATTAACAAAAAAGTGGATTTCATATCGTTTCATTTAAAGATATTCTTGTTATATTGTATTTGTTTGGTAAAAAAGTCCTATCTTTGTAATGGAATAAAATAGGATAACGATGAATTTATCATTTGCAGTCATGCAAATGATGTTTGTCGTGTGTGGATTTTTGCCTTATATCGGATTCTATAGTCTGCCGTGGTAGGCATAGGCAGAAGTCTGCATTCTATGTAATAGTAGTGTTGTTTAACTAAAATGATAGGTATATGTTTTGGAACGTAATTTTGATTGCCGCATTCTTGTGTAGTGTGATTTTTGCAGGTGTGCTTATTCCTCAGATACTTCTTATTGCGTTCAGAAAATCGTTGTTCGACGTACCAGATGAGCGTAAGATACACAAGGCTTTGGTGCCACGTCTTGGCGGTATGGCTTTTGCTCCGGTCATTCTTTTTACTTCAACCCTTTTGCTTGGAGCAACTCTGGTTTTGGGCAACAAGACATATTTGGTAGAACTGCTTGGTGAAATAGAACAGATAGCATTTTTGATTTGTGCTGTGACGATGCTCTATCTGGTGGGACTTGCCGACGACCTTGTAGGTGTGAAATATAGAGCTAAATTTATCGTTCAGATATTGTGTGCGGTGATGTTCATCGCTTCGGGTGTATACCTTCAGCATTTCTGTGGTGTGGCATTCTGCAATGAAATTCATCCTATTATAGGCTCTCTCTTTACATTGCTTGTAATCGTTTTTGTTATCAATGCAATAAACTTGATTGACGGTGTGGATGGTCTTGCATCCGGACTCAGCGGTGTGGCATTGCTTTTCTATGGCATAATGTTCTTTATGCTTGGAGAGTATATCTACGCAGTTTTGGCGTTCTCTACATTGGGTGCTTTGGTACAGTTCTTCTATTATAATGTGTTCGGAAAGGCAGAACACCAGAAGAAGATATTCATGGGCGATACGGGTGCATTGACAATCGGTATTGTGCTAAGCTTCCTTGCCCTTAAGCTGTGTTCACACGACAGGGTCGAAATAAACAATATTAATCCCCTTGTGATGGCTGCCGCTCCACTTATCTTGCCTTGCTTTGATGTTGTGAGAGTCTTTATGGGTAGAATCCGTCGCGGCAACAATCCATTCCTTCCCGACAAGACACATATCCACCACAAACTGATGGCTATAGGAATGTCTACACGCTTGACAATGATAACGATAATAATTATTTCAATTCTGTTTACAACATTGAATATCGTGTTGTCTCCCTATCTCAATGCAAATCTTCTGCTCTTGTTGGATGTTGTGGTTTGGGTTCTGTTCAATATGTGGCTGAGCAGAAAGATAGCGGCAGGGCGGTCGAAATGATGTTCTTCGGCAATGTAAAACAGAAAATACATTGTTTATTCGTTGAAAATTGTTATATTTGCAAATTGTAACACCTATAGAAATGTTGCATTAAGCCTCAAAAAGACTATAAATCCGATAAAACAAGAACTTTGAATATATGAAACTAAGAACAATTCTTATGTTGTTTGTTGCTGCTCTTATGGCAACATCATGTAAAACTCCTCAAATATCATATTTTCAGGATGTGATGAATGAGAGTGAATTGGCTATTCAGAAAGATGGAGCGATAAGATTGCGTCCCGGTGATAAAATTTCGGTGATAGTCAATACAAAAGCTCAGGAGTACAACAACTTGTACAATTTGCCATGGACACCTGCGAGAATAGGACAGTCTGCACAGTATCAGTCTTCGCAGCCGCAGGGTATGGTGGGCTATACTGTGAACGATGAGGGTCTGATACAATTCCCTATATTGGGCGCTGTAGAAGCGAAAGGAAAGACCCGCGAGGAGTTGGCTGCAGATATAAAGAAACTCCTTTTGGATGGTAAATATCTGATGGATGACCCATTGATAGTAACAGTTGAATTTTCCAATCTCAATATTTCTGTGTTGGGTGAAGTCGCAAACCCCGGACGTTATAGTTTGGACAAAGATAGAGTAACAATCTTCGATGCTTTGGGAATGGCAAGTGACCTTACCATTTATGGAGAACGCGACAATGTGATAGTGATGCGTGAAGAGAATGGCAAACAAGTGGTGCATGTCGTTGACTTGACATCGGCTAACAATATTATGAATTCACCTGTATATTATCTGAAGCAGAACGACATAATATATGTGAAGCCCAATTCAATGCGTCAGCGTCAGGCCACAGTTGCCGGAAATACGGTTTATACACCCTCTTTCTGGATATCAGTGGCATCATTGCTGACAACAATTACAGCACTTATAGTTAAGTAACAAATAATCGAACGATTTATGTCAACAGAACTGAACAAAATAGAACAGAATGAAGAGACATTGAATGTGAAGGATTTCATATTCATGTGTTTGGCAAAATGGTATTGGTTTGTGATTTCATTGATTCTGACAATAGCCATTGCTACCTTTTATATATTGAGAACACAGCCCGAGTATACACGTTCTATGCAGGTGATGATAAAGAACGACTCAAAAGGCGGTTCTATGTCAAATGCCCTCAGTGAATTCTCTGATATGGGAATGTTCAAGACATCGAGCTCCGTGGATAATGAGCTTGTTGCTATACAGTCTCCTTCGATTATGGTAGAGGTGGTAAAACGTCTCCGCCTTGATATGAATTATTCGGTAGACGGTGCTTTCCATAAAAAGACTATCTACGGAAACACTCTTCCTGTTTCTGTCTTGTTTATGGATGTTGAGGAGAATGGATCGGCGGCATTGACGCTTAATTTGTCAGAGGATGGTAGCATCTCAATGACAGATTTTGTGTGGAGTGTCGGTGGCGAAAAGCAGGAGAGTGACGAAGTCGTAAACGGAAAATTGTCTATTGGTGAAAATATGTCAGTAACACCTATGGAAACTCCTTTGGGTAAGGTTGTTGTTACTCCTACCCAAAAGTACACTCCCGACAATACAACCATATATGTCAGAAAAAGTGGAACATACGCAGCAACTCAAGGTTACTCAAATTTATTGCAGACTGCATTGAATGACAAGAAATCGGATATTATAAACTTGTCTATAACCGATGTTTCAACACAGCGTGCAATTGACATACTCAATGCTGTTGTCGCTGTCTACAACGAAAAATGGGTAGAAGACAAGAACAAGATAACGGTTTCTACATCACAATTCATAAAAGAACGCCTTGATAGCCTCGTGAATGAATTGGGCGATGTCGACAAGGATATTTCTTCATTCAAGAGTAAGCAGCTTTTGCCCGATGTTGCATCTGCTTCCAATCTGTATATGTCGCAGAGCACAAAGGCAAATGAGATGGTTCTTGAGTTGAACAATCAGTTGCAGATGGCGCGTTACATTCTCAGCTATGTGAAGAATGATGCAAACAAAGACAAACTTCTGCCTGCAAACTCTGGCATCAATGCAGCAAACATAGAAAAGCAGATTTCCGAGTACAATGAACTGCAGCTCAGCCGTGCACGACTTGTATCGGGTAGTGATATCAAGAACCCTATTGTTGATGATATGAATGCGTCATTGGCTTCAATGCGTGCTGCTATCATCACTTCTGTTGAAAACCAGATTGTAACTCTTCAGACCCAGATCAAGAATACAAAAGCCCACGAACGTGCAACAGTGGAACGTATTGCTGCCAACCCCAAGCAAGAGGAGTATCTGTTGTCGGTAGGTCGTCAGCAGAAAGTGAAGGAGGCTCTCTACCTCTTCTTGTTGCAGAAGCGCGAAGTGAATGAGCTTTCGCAGGCATTCACAGCTTATAATACACGTATCATTACTCCTCCTACAGGCTCACTGTTCCCTGTAGCTCCTGCAAAGTCAAAGATTTGGCTCATAGCCATTGTTCTTGGCTTGGCTATTCCGGTAGGTGTGATATTCATGAAGGAGAATCTTATAACAACTGTCCGCGGACGTAGAGATTTGGCAACTCTTTCAATGCCTCTTATCGGTGAAATACCTATGGCGATGAAGAAGGATGCTTCGCGTTGGAAGTTCTGGGAAAAGAAAGAGAACGATAAACGTCTTATTGTTGTCGAGGATGGTAACCGTGATGTTATAAACGAGGCTTTCCGTGTGATGCGTACAAACCTGGAGTTCATGCTCAAGAAAGATGGCAAGAATGTATTTGTGGTTACATCGTTCAATCCCGGTAGCGGAAAGTCGTTCTTGACAATAAACTTGGCTAAGAGTCTTGCACTAAAGGGCAGAAAGGTTGTTGTTGTCGACGGTGACTTGCGCCACGCATCTGCATCGGCATACGTCAATACTCCTAAACGTGGTATCTCCGACTATTTGGCAGGACGAGTTGATGATTTCAAGAGCGTGATTGTGAACTCTACAGAAGACAAGAATCTCTTTGTATTGCCTGTAGGTACCATTCCTCCCAACCCTGCTGAATTGCTCGAGGACGAGCGCCTTGGCTTGTGTATCAATGAGCTCCGTGCCAATTACGATTACGTATTCATTGACTGTCCTCCTATCGACATTGTTACCGATACCTCTGTAATCGAGACATACGCAGACCGTACATTGTTTATAATCCGTGCAGGTGTGCTCGAGAAGAGTATGATCCCCGAACTCGAGGATATTTATAGGGGTGGTAGATTCAAGAATATGTCTCTCATCCTCAATGCAACAACAGACGGTGGTGGTGGACGTTACGGATACCGCTACGGATACAGATATGGTTATCGCTACGGTTCTCACTACTATGCTTACGGTGGTAAGAATAAGTAAATAACTATGGTATAAAACATAGGCAGTGGTATACCACTGCCTATGTTTTTCTAATTATGTAACAAATTGATTAATGTTTTTGTACTATGTGGCCCTTTATTTCATATAAAACTTTGGCAGAGAGTGGATTGCTGAAAAATTCTATTGATTATCACTCGCATATACTTCCCGGTGTCGACGATGGTGTGCAGACATTGGAAGACTCTTTGGAAATACTCTCCAATTTCGAGAGGCAAGGAGTATCTGAACTTTGGTTGACACCGCATATTATGGAGGATATACCTAATGAGACCGAAGCATTGAAAGTGCGTTTTGAGGAACTGTGTGAGGCTTACAAAGGTGAAATTAAATTACATCTTGCTGCCGAGTATATGCTCGATTCTCTTTTTGAGGAGCGTCTGCAGTCGAAAGACCTTCTTCCCTTAGGCGAGCAGGGCAATCATTTATTGGTTGAGACCTCTTATTTCAATTCGCCTATGCAACTCTACGAAACTCTCGCACGTATAAAATCAAAAGGTTTTTACCCTTTGTTGGCGCATCCCGAACGTTATCAGTATATGTCGGAGAAGGATTATAAGAAATTGAAGTCAATGGGTGTAAAACTGCAATTGAATTGGGCATCTCTTGCCGGACGTTACGGTAAGCCTGAACAGAAAAAGGCGGAATGGCTTGTGAAGAAGGATATGTATTCGGTTGTTGGCAGTGATACTCACCGTCTCTCTATGCGTCATTGGGAGATGAAGGTAGATTCCTCTGTGTTGAAGAAACTTGCCTCTTCTTCGGCAAATATAAAATGTGGAGAGTGGAATCTGTAGTAAATTCCACTGCTTACAAGCAAGTTCTGTATGGGTGAATCGGCTTTTTGGGAGAGGGTAGTGTCTTATGTGGTTGACTACGGATTGATTGGTGGAGCATACGAGACTCGAACTCGTCACCTTTTGACTGCCAGTCAAACGCTCTAGCCAGATGAGCTAATGCCCCATGTTTCCCTTAGATGGTGCTAAGTTAATGCATCTTTTTTGTTTTTATGCTATCTTTGCGATGTTTTTTTCGAAATTAGGAAAATCTTTTTTGTAATGGATAGAAAACCGCTTCAGGAAAAGGTTATTATGGGCATTGACCCCGGTACCAATATCATGGGTTATGCTTTTATCGGTGTTACGGGTAACAGGGCTCGTCTCATTGCTATGGGTGTTATCGACCTGCGCAAACAGAAGGATTCTTATCTGAAGTTGGGTGAGATCTTTTCGCGTGTCCAGGGGTTGATAAACTCATTTCTTCCAGATGAACTTGCCATTGAGGCTCCTTTCTTCGGAAAGAACGTGCAGAGTATGCTTAAACTCGGTAGGGCGCAAGGGGTGGCTATTGCAGCTGCAATCAGTCGCGATGTACCTATTTGTGAGTACGCTCCTCTGAAAATTAAAATGGCTATCACCGGAAACGGTGGTGCTTCCAAAGAGCAGGTTGCCGACATGCTGCGCCGTATGCTTAATATCGATGCCGACGAGATGCCTCATTTTATGGATGCGACTGATGCTCTCGGGGCTGCTTATTGCCATTTTATGCAGATAGGACGTCCGATGGTGAAGGCGGGGTATTCGAGCTGGAAGGATTATGTTGCCAAGAATCCCGACAAGATAAAATAAAAAACAGGGTAGAATTGATTCTATCCTGTTCTGTTTGTAGCGCCTACGGGAATCGAACCCGTGTTCCATGCGTGAGAGGCATGTGTCCTAGCCGCTAGACGAAAGCGCCATCTGCAAAAACAAGCGGAAGCTGGGGGATTCGAACCCCCGGTACGGTAACCCGTACGGCAGTTTAGCAAACTGCTGGTTTCAGCCACTCACCCAAACTTCCAGTGCTCAGAAAGGCTTCTACCTTGTTTTGCGATGCAAAGGTATAATGTTTTTTTTAAATATCCAAATGTAATGATAATATTTTGATGCTTCGATTGAATTTTATGGAGAAATATTCTGTTTCATGCGCAATTGTTATATTGCTTTTATCCAAGTGAATAGGGATGTCAGAAGTCGGAGTGGAATACGCCGTGGTTGCCGTCGACTTTCCAGCGGTTGCCTACTGCAACCAATCTGACATCAATCTTCAGCATATTTCCAAGCGGACCGATGCCCTCGAGTTTCACAATGGCAACATCTCCGTCTATATCTTCGGATTTCACTTCGTATTCAGGTTTGTATCCTTCGGTACGCTTCTTGTAGTCCTCTGATGTTACAGCCATCTTGAAGTAGTCCCTGAAAAGGTTGTAGTCGAGAGAGTCTTCGAAAAAAATATTCTCTGTTACAGTCTCTACATCGCCCGATGTCAAACCGTTATATAGCTTGAGGGCTACTTCCGAGGGGCTTTCTTCGAATTTGTTCTTGTTGCCGCATGCCGCAAAAAACATCGCTGTTGCAATTGCGAAGAGTGTCAGTCTATAAAATCCTTTCATATATGTATTTTGACAATTTAAATTTCTACGCGAAGATAATGCAAAAGCATCATTCGTACAAGATGTGCTGCTCTATAAAAACAAAACATACTGTAAACTTTGGCTTTTCAACTTGTATGATGAGATAATTCCCTTATAAAATAAAAAATATGGTAATTAAATAAAAAACAAGTACCTTTGCACTAATAAATAAACCAAAGAGAGCGGTACGACATAATTAATGTGTGAGCTTTCATTGTCCCACAGTTTATGCCATCCTATAACTCTCTTAAAAGAAACTTAAAATCATGGATGTTATAAGCAAACTTATCGCCCGCGCTTGCGAAGACAAACAGCGCATCGTTCTTCCCGAAGGTACAGAAGAACGCACTATCAAAGCGGCAGACAAAGCTATTGCCGACGGTATAGCAGAAATCATTCTTTTGGGTAACAAAGCCGAAATTCTCGCTCTTGCCGAGAAGTTGGGTCTTGCAAACATCAAGAACGCAACTATCATCGACCCCGAGGATAACCCCGATTTCGATAAATACGCAAATCTTCTCTTTGAGCTCAGAAAGGCAAAAGGTCTTACACTCGAGGAGGCTCAGAAACTCACACGCAACCCCCTCTATCTCGGTTGTCTCATCATCAAGGCGGGCGATGCTGACGGTCAGGTGGCAGGTGCACTCAACACCACAGGAAACGTGTTGCGTCCTGCGCTTCAGATCATCAAGACAACTCCCGGCATCTCATGTGTGTCAGGTGCAATGCTCATGATTACCAATGCGCATGAGTATGGCGAGGATGGTGTACTCTTTGTTGCCGACGTTGCAGTAACTCCCAATCCCGACTCTAACCAGCTCTCGCAGATTGCTGTCTGCACAGCTGCTACAGCAAAGGCTATCGCCGGCTTCGAGGAACCTCGCGTGGCAATGCTCAGCTTCTCTACAAAGGGCTCTGCAAAGCACGAACTTGTTGACAAAGTTTCCGAGGCTGTAAAACTTGCGAAAGAGCTCGACCCTTCAATCTCTCTCGACGGCGAATTGCAGGCAGACGCTGCACTCGTTCCCTTCGTAGGTGCAAGCAAAGCTCCCGGCTCTCCTGTAGCAGGTAAGGCAAACGTGCTTGTATTCCCCGACCTCCAGGCAGGTAATATCGGTTACAAACTCGTTGAGCGTCTCGGTGGTGCAACAGCCATAGGTCCTGTATTGCAGGGTATCGCACGTCCCGTAAACGACCTTTCACGCGGATGTTCAATCGACGATGTTTACAAAATGATAGCAATCACAGCAAACCAGGCAATAGCAGCAAAAAACAAATAATCTATCGATATGAAAATACTTGTATTAAACTGCGGCAGCTCTTCAATCAAATATCAGCTGTTTGACATGGAGACAAAGGCAGTGCTCGCAAAAGGCGGCATTGAGAAAATAGGTCTCGAAGGTTCGTTCCTCAAACTCACATTGCCCGATGGCGAGAAGGTAACACTCACAAAAGACATTCCCGAACATACTACAGGTGTACGCTTCATCTTCAGCGTGCTCACCGGCGAGGAGTATGGTGTTGTAAAATCAATCGACGAGATAGATGCAGTTGGTCACCGCATGGTGCATGGCGGTGAGAAGTTCAGCCAGTCTGTATTGCTCAACGACGAGGTGATGGAGGCATTTGTTGCATGTAACGACCTTGCGCCTCTCCACAACCCTGCCAACATCAAGGGTGTGAACGCTGTAAAGGACATCGCACCCAACATGCCCCAGGTAGGAGTTTTTGACACAGCATTCCACCAGACATTGCCCGACTATGCATACATGTATGCAGTTCCCTACGAACTGTACGAGAAGTATGGTGTAAGACGCTATGGTTTCCACGGAACATCTCACAGATATATATCAAAACGTGTATGCGAGATTTTGGGTGTAAATCCCGAGGAGCAGAAAATCATCACTTGCCACATCGGTAACGGAGGTTCGATTGCTGCTGTAAAGAACGGCAAATGTGTTGACACAACGATGGGTCTCACACCTCTTGAGGGACTCATGATGGGTACACGCAGTGGCGACATCGATCCGGGTGCAATCACATTCATCATGGACAAACTGCAACTCGACAGCAAGGGTCTTTCGGATCTCTTGAACAAGAAGTCGGGTGTTCTCGGTGTTTCGGGTGTGTCATCCGATATGCGCGAGGTTGATGCAGCAGAGAAGGAGGGTAACTACCGTGCCAAACTTGCAAACACCATGTACTACTACCGCATAAAGAAATACATTGGAGCATACGCAGCTGCAATGGGCGGTGTAGACATCATCGTATTTGCAGGTGGTGTGGGTGAAAACCAGATCCATTGCCGCGAAGCCGTCCTCGAAGGTCTCGAATTCCTTGGTATAGAGCTTGACAGCGAGAGAAACAAGATTCGTGGCGAAGAGGCTGTACTCTCAACAGATGCTTCAAAGGTGAAGGTTGTACTTGTTCCTACAGACGAGGAGCTGATGATTGCGTCAGATACTTACGAAATCATTTCGGCAAGCAAGTAATCCCACTTCTTTACATATAAAAAATCAGTACCATGTGCGCATGGTACTGATTTTTTTATATGCTTTGTTCTTGTTATTATTGTTGTCCGGTAAATTTTTCTTCTGCTTATGTTTTTGAACTCCTCCGTCTTCAACCGCTGACGCTGTTGAATCCACCTCCTCTTCAAGAGGAGGAGTGTAAATCGTTAAAATTCTATATCTTCTGTCGGGCATGCCCGACAGAAGATATAGAAAGAAAATGCTTAAAATAGTGTAAACAAATTTTGGGGCGCGACAAATATTGATGTACGACACTCTCCCTCTTGAAGAGGGAGTCCCCGCAGGGGGAGGGAGTTCCAATCATTGCACTCAAATTTGCATTAATACAAGAAACAGGGGCTTATAATAGCTTAAATATCGAATTCTAAAAGGTTTGAATACGTTTACCGGATAGTAATATCTTGTTATGCTTTGCTTGCCTTCAGTCCTTTTATTACAGCCGAAGTGAAACCGTTGTGTTCCATTTCGTTCAGTCCTTTGATGGTTATTCCGCCGGGGGTGGTTACCTTGTCGATTTCAGCTTCGGGGTTGCTGCCGTTCTGTAGAAGCAGACGCGCTGCCCCCTCAACGGTGTAGGAGACTATCTTCTGGGCGACTGCAGGGCGGAACCCAAGTTCCACGCCACCTTCGGTCGCTGCGCGTATATAACGCATTGCGTATGCTATTCCGCATGATGCCAATGCTGTTCCTGCCGCTATTTGAGATTCTTCGACAAGCATTGCGCATCCCAATTCGTCGAAAAGCGAGACAATTGTCGCCTCCTGCTCGGGTGTTGCATTGCAGGATGCTACAAATGTCATGCTACACTTTATGGCTATTGCCGTGTTGGGAATCACGCGGAACATGACAGGATATTCACTTTTCTTCCCAAGATATTCCTTCATCTGTCCGAAGCTCACTCCGGCAGCTACGGAGACTATCATCTGACGCTCATAATCGATGCTCTCTCTTATTTCGCCAAGTACCGACTCTACAAACCACGGTTTCACGGCTATGACTATGATGTCGGCACCTTTGATGGCTTCGCAGTTGTCTTGCGTGGTGTTTACTTCGGGTATCTTCTCTTTTATCTTTTGCAGTGTTGTTGCAGACTTCGCAGTGCATACAATGTCGGAAGCGTTTATCGTGTTGCCATCTGCAAGTCCGACGGCAATTGCTCCGCCCATATTCCCACTGCCTAATATTGCTATTTTCATATCTTTTTATATTATAAATCCCGGGAACCTTATTGTCTGTTCCCGGGATTATATCTGTTCGTTTGGTCAAGTAGGGACTACTTGATGATGAATTTCATTGTCTTGCTGATGCCGGAACCGTTGACGTTCAACAGATATATTCCTGATGAAAGGTCGGTTGTCGCAATGGTATTGATTCTGTTGTCGCCGGCGATTGTGCCCTCTTTCTCCTTCTGACCTGTGATGTTCATGATGAAGTACGAAGCGTCGCCCGAAACTGTTGTCGCAACCTCGATGTATCCCTCCTTCGAGAGATTGTTGAGTGTAACCTTTGCCTCAGCCTCTGCTGTGTTTGCAATGCCGGTAGAGGTCTTGGTACTGAATGTGATGGTTTCGCCTGTGTATTCTGTGCTCTTGTATTTTGCGTAAAGCACAGCTACATAGTCGGCATCCTCTTCCAAATCGCTGATTGTAACCTTGCCGGTGGCATCGGCTGCGTACTTGACGTTGACTTTGGCATTGTTGCAAAGTATCAGTTTGATACCTTTCTCGGTAGGTGAGTAATTCTCGTCTTCAGAAGCGACAATGTTCAATGTGAGTTCAGTGCTGTTTACAGAAAGATTCTCCGATTTGATGGAGGGTCTTGCTTTCAACATCTCCGCTTTGCCTATATCCTCATAGTCGAGGCTGTAGTTTATCTGGAACTCGCAGTTCTGTCCGAGTGAAAGTCCATCCCAAGAGTAAACACCATCGCCGTCGGGGAAAATCTCCACGCCGTGTGTGATGACACTCGAGAATTCAAAGTATGGAGCGTCGGGGAGTGAATAGTATTCTGTCTTGTGAAGACGGAATCTTGCCTCGTACATTGTGGAAAGATCCTCTATGTAGTAATGGGGGGTAATGTCCTTTACTGTTCCGTTCCATGCTGCCTTTACCTTGTCCACTTCCGTGGTGAAGATTTTTACCGATGTGCCCAATCCTTTGAGGAACGATGTGTTGCTGTTGCCTTCGGGGAAGAAGAGGTCGATGTTGCTGCCCGAGAATGCGTCTTCGGCAATCTCCGTTACCTCTGCGGGGATAATCAGCGATGTCATGCTGTTGTTGGCGAAAGCCTGTGAAGCTATCGAGGTAACAAGTCCGCCAATCTTCACATACGAAATGCCTTCGCAACCATAGAATGCCTTTTCGCCTATGGAGGTTATGCGATAATACTCATTGTTGTATTTGAACTTGGTGGGGATGCTGATTTCTCCGTTGTATGAGTTGTTCTCGGGGGTCTCGCCGCTGTATGTCAACGAGGCTGTCTTGCTCTCCGCGTCGAGGTTGTAGAACAATCCTTTGTATTCTACCTTCTCGGCAAATGCGGGGAACGCAATTATTGCCAAAGCCAGCAATAGTGTGATTTTGTGTAGATAATGTTTCATAAGCATCTGTATTTTTATTTTTTCTATTATTCCAAAAATATCACTCGTTTACGTGTATAGTTAACCAATTTTGCAAATATAGGCTTTTAAGTTGGATTTATAAAGTAATCGGGCTTAAAAATAGCTGTTTTATGATTAATTATACTTTATAAGTATTTGTATAGTGCAGATAAGTTCATCAGTTGCTATTTTATTTGTACCTTTGCAACAAGTTGCGAAGAGAGGATGCTGCCCGGGCAATAAATCAAGCAACTTGCTTTGTTGCCTCTTGCCTTTCACTATCTTTGCTTCTAATGAAAACTATTTATTGAACCAACTTAAACCTGTATTACAGATGAAAAAAAGCATTTTTATATTTTCGTTCTCTCTTTTGGCGATTTTTGCCACAACACTCTTTACATCTTGCGACGAAGCCAATTCTACCTCAAAAGGACATATCCAGGGAATATTCACAGTCGACAGAAACTTCCTCTATCCCGAAAATGTGGATACTTTCTACACACTGAAGAAGGAGGAGGTCGCAAGTTTCGGACTCAACGACGGCGACAGGGCAATCATCACATTGGGATACAATGTAGACAACACCGTGGGTCCCAAATATGCAAAATGGTACATAAAATCGGTGGAAGAGAAACTGCCCGTATACAATCTCACTCCTATGGCTGATGTAGACAAAGATGTCTTCTCGTCGGCAATTGCAGGTGTGGGACCGATGCCTCTCTATGGCTCACATTGGTTGTGGAAGGGATTTCAGAATATCTATGTGGGATATTACAGCAACGGCAGCTTCGGCAACTTCAGGATGTCTCCTGTCGGTCTCTCGGGCGACACAATCTGTTTCAGCCTCAATTCGCAGATTCCCGCAGGCGATGAACCTATGAAACAGCTTCTTACATTCGACATAAAATCGGTGGCATCTATGCTCTCCGCGGAGGATGCCGAGAAACTCTCCAAACTCGACTCTGTATGTACCAAAATCACTACGAAAGTGGAGATTTACGGCAGTGAAGGAAGCACTGTAAAAGAGATGAGCATCAGCGGAGGAAAATACAAACGTACATTCTGATAGAGGAGATGGAGTCGATTGACTACTGCAAGAGAGTTTATAGGACTACGTTGCAGATGTTGCTGTACCCGGCAGAGGAGTGGAACAATATAAAGCAGACCTCCTCAAGCGGAAGAATGTTGTCGGAGTTCCTCTATCCCATGATAATGTTCTGCGGTTCGGCGCTAATACTTGGTCGCATCATAAGCAACGGCATCAGCCTGACAGCCATATACAGTTCGTTGGTGGATGCCGCAATGTGCACATTCTCCATGTTGGCTGCCTACTACCTTGCAACTCCTATCGTAGGCTTCATTACAGCGAAACTTTCCGATAGCAACGCAGGGCATGATACGGTATCTCTGTTTACGGGCTACTCGATGACAGTTGTTCTTGTGCTTGTAATATGCACCGGCATATTCCCGCAGTTCAGCCTTTTGGCATTGATATTACAGTTCTACACGTTGAGGGTGGTATGGGAAGGTGCCTCCGTCCTGCTGGATGTGAGAGCAAGGCATAGATTCACATATACTGTAATCGTCTCATTCGTCATTGTTGCACTGCCTGTGATAACAAACAAGGTCATAGGACTCTTGACTTCGATATTGAATTAAAGTAACCGGCAGACGATTCATAACCGGAAAACAATCAAAAAGATGGATAAAAGAAAAAACAGCATAAACATCAAGAACAAACGAGCTACGTTCGATTATATAATAACCGACACTTATACTGCCGGAATAGTTCTCACCGGCACCGAGATAAAATCCATCAGACTCGGCAAGGCGAGCCTGGTTGACACATATTGCATGTTCATTGGCACCGAACTGTGGGTGAAGAATATGTATGTGGCAGAATATTTCTATGGCTCATACAACAATCACACGGCACGTCGCGACAGAAAACTTTTGCTCGAACGCAAGGAGTTGAGAAAACTGCAGCAGGCTGCCAAGAACCCGGGATTCACAATAGTTCCCACGCGTCTGTTCATAAACGAAAAAGGTCTTGCAAAACTTGTCATCGGACTTGCCAGAGGTAAGCACGAATATGACAAACGCGAGAGTATAAAGGAGAGGGACGACAAGCGCGAGATGGCAAGGATAAGAAGAGACTATTAACCGAATCATAGACACAACCGACACGGACAATGAAAATAGAAGAGATTCTAAAAGAAAAAATATTGATTCTCGACGGAGCAATGGGTACAATGATACAACGCTACCGATTGCAGGAAGAGGATTTCAGGGGTGAACGCTTCGCTTCGCACCCCGTACAGCTCAAGGGCAACAACGACCTTCTGGTGCTTACGCATCCCGAAATAATATCTGCACTGCACGAAAAGTATCTCGTTGCAGGGGCAGACATAATAGAGACAAACACATTCAGTTCGAATAGAATATCTCAGGCTGACTACAAGACGGAGCATCTGTGCGAGGAGATGAACCGCGAGGCTGTGCGCATAGCACGCGCCATAGCCGACAAATATTCAACCCCCGAAAAGCCCCGATACGTTGTAGGCTCCGTAGGTCCCACAAGTCGTGCCTGTTCCATCAGTCCCGACGTTGAGAATCCTGCATGTCGCAACATAACGTTCGACGAACTTGCCGATGCCTACTTCGAGCAGATGAAGATACTCATAACCGAAGGTGTGGATGCGGTTCTCATAGAGACAATCTTTGATACCTTGAATGCAAAGGCGGCAATATATGCAGCAGAGGAGGCAATGCGACAGTTGGGCAAGAATGTGCCTATAATGTTGTCGCTGACGATTGCCGATGCAGCAGGACGCACTCTGTCGGGACAGACTGTAGAGGCTTTCACAGCCTCGCTTGTACGCGGCAATATACTCTCTGTAGGTCTCAACTGCTCCTTTGGCGCATCGCAGATGAAGCCCTACATAAAGCGTCTTGCCGAAATCGCCCCCTGCTACGTAAGCGCATATCCCAATGCCGGTTTGCCCAATGCCCTCGGAGGCTACGACCAGACACCCGAGGAGATGGCGGCGCAGGTCAAGGAGTATATAGACGAAGGGCTTGTCAATATCATTGGCGGTTGCTGCGGTACAACAGACGAATACATAGCGCAATATCCTGCCATAGTAGAGGGTAAGAAGCCCCATGTTCCCGTGGCTGTTTCCGAGGATTTGTGGCTGTCAGGTCTGGAGCGTCTTGTTGTGAACCGGGGAATGAACTTCCTGAACATAGGCGAAAGATGCAATGTTGCCGGTTCGCGCAAGTTTCTGCGTCTTGTCAATGAAAAGAGATACGACGAAGCTTTGAGCATTGCCCGCAAGCAGGTGGAGGACGGTGCGCAGGTGCTCGACATCAACATGGACGACGGACTGCTCGCCACGGAGCAGGAGATGGTGAATTTTCTCAACCTTCTTGGTAGCGAGCCCGAAATTGCCCGCATACCCATCATGGTGGACTCATCGGACTGGAACGTCATACGCGCCGGTCTCAAATGCTTGCAGGGAAGAGCCATTGTCAACTCAATATCACTCAAGGAGGGAGAAGAACTGTTCCTCTCCCATGCCCGCGAGGCAAAACGTCTTGGTGCGGCTGTCGTTGTGATGGCATTCGACGAAAAAGGGCAGGCTACCACATACGAAAGAAAGATTGAGGTGTGCGGACGGGCATACCGCCTGCTCACAGAAGAGGCAGGCTTCAAAGCCAATGAAATAATTTTCGACCCCAATATTCTTGCCGTCGCAACAGGCATAGAAGAGCACTCTGCATACGGCATCGACTTTATCCGTGCTTGCGAATGGATAAGCAAGAATCTTCCCGGCACACATATAAGCGGAGGAGTGAGCAACCTCTCGTTCTCGTTCCGCGGCAACAACTATGTGCGCGAGGCGCTGCACGCGGTGTTCCTCTACCATGCCATTGCCGCCGGTATGGATATGGGCATTGTAAATCCCCAGACAAGTGTACAGTACGAGGATATTCCTCAGGATATACGTTCGGCAATGGAGGATGTAATCCTCAACCGCAGCGCCGATGCAACGGAGCGTCTTATTGAGATTGCCTCTACGCTTAAGGACAAGAGCGTAGGCAATGCTCCGCAGTCGGATGATACCTGGCGCAGTGCCTCTGTGGAAGAGCGCTTGAAGATGGCATTGCTCAAAGGCATCGGCGACCACCTCGAAGAGGATATTGCCGAGGCTGTGGAGAAATACAGGACGGCGGTAGATGTGATAGGCGGTCCGCTTATGGATGGTATGGGATATGTAGGCGAACTCTTTGGCGAAGGAAAACTCTTTCTGCCGCAAGTGGTGAAGACCGCACGTACCATGAAGCAGGCTGTGGCGATATTGCAGCCGCTCATCGAGCAGCAGAAGAACGACTCGGCTGCATCGGCTGGCAAGGTGCTTATAGCTACTGTGAAGGGCGATGTGCACGACATTGGCAAGAATATTGCAGCTGTGGTCATGGGCTGCAACGGATACGAAATAACCGACCTCGGAGTGATGGTGCCTTCCGAGGAGATTGTATCGCGTGCCATAGAAGAGAATGCCGACATCATAGCTCTCAGTGGGCTCATCACACCTTCGCTTGAAGAGATGATAACCGTTGTGAAGGAGTTGCAAAGCAAAGGATGCGAGATACCGGTGATGATAGCAGGAGCGACGACAAGCGCCCTGCACACGGCATTGAAAATTGCGCCCGAATACAGTGCGCCCGTCATACATGTGAAAGATGTTTCACAGAATGTGTTGGTGGCAGCCGAGCTCATGGCGGGCGGAGAGCGTCGCAGTGCATTCGTATCCTCCCTGCGTGCCGAGCAGGAGAGACTGCGTATGCAGGCGGCTCAAAAAGAGACGGAAAGTCTGAGGTCTCTTGACGAGGCACGCAAGAACCGTCTGAACCTTTTCGATGGTGAGCCCGAACATCCGCATGGCTGCAATTGCGGACACTGCAAATGATGGAAATTCGAAAAACAATAAATAGAACAATATGGAATCAGTAGCATTTATCCAGTGGTGTCTCGACCACTTGAATTATTGGACAATCACACTTTTGATGACAATCGAGAGCTCGTTCATCCCCTTCCCGTCGGAGGTGGTGGTACCTCCCGCAGCATATATGTCGGCAGTGTCGGGCGAAATGAATGTATTTATGGTTGTATTGTTTGCAACTCTCGGTGCCGACCTTGGTGCACTAATCAACTACTTCCTTGCCAAATGGCTTGGTCGTCCCATTGTTTACAAGTTTGCCAACAGCCGCATAGGACACATGTGTCTGATAGATGAGGCAAAGGTGCAGCATGCCGAGGAATATTTCGAAAAACGTGGAGCGCTTTCGACTTTCATCGGTCGCCTTATTCCTGCAGTCCGTCAGCTTATATCCATTCCTGCAGGTCTTGCACGCATGAAACTCGGAACATTCCTGCTCTATACAACACTCGGCGCCGGCATTTGGAACAGTGTACTTGCAGCAATCGGCTGGTATCTCTCTTCTGTCCCCGGCATTGAGACAAAAGAGCAGTTGCTCGAAAAGGTTACGGAGTATAGCCACGAGATAGGATATATATTTATAGCTCTTGCAGCCTTTGTTGTAATCTATCTGATATATAAAGGAGCCAAGAAAGGGAAGTAATCAGCCGTATATGTCAGAATAAAAAAATCGGTTGCACCTTTCAATGAGGTGCAACCGATTTTCGTGTTACAGTGGCAGTCGATTCCTAAAAACCGATGCCACGACGCATGTTGTTGTTTGCAGGCGGGGCTATCCTGAACTTCTCTAAGGCTGTAACGACATCTTCACTCTTTATTGTCGTAAGCGTCTCCTTGTTCGCCGCAAATCCCTCCTTCATTATTCTTGAGCTCATTGCGGGGAGTATGCCCTGCATCACAACCTGTTCAACCCATCGTGCGTTGCTGAAGCGCTCACTTTTCTTCGAAAGCGTCTCTTCGATGCCTCTGAGCAGAGTTGCGCGTGCCTCTTCTTCGAGGATGTATTCGTTCTTTGCGAGCATCGCTGTTGCAATTTGCATGAGTTCATCAGCGGTGTAGTCGGCAAAGTGGAATTTATGGGGGAAACGTCCCTCAAGTCCCAAGTTGGCATTCATCATGCGTGCCATGTCGTTCTTGTATCCCGCCATTATTACAAGAATGTCGGGGTTGGGTTGCGCGAGCACTGTAAGCAAGGCGTCGATGACGTGGCTGCCGAAGTCCTTTCTGTCGTCCACGTTGTCGCATAGGGTATATGCTTCGTCAATGAAGAGTACATTGCCGCGTGCCTGTTCAAGAACCCTTTGCATGTTGCGCTCGGTTTCGCCTATGTAGCGTCCTACGAGTTTGGTGCGTTCGGTCACTATGACCTCACCTTTGCTCAGCAGACCCAATGCGTGAAAGACTTTGCCTATGTTCTTTGCGACGGTTGTCTTTCCCGTACCGGGGTTGCCTGTGAATATCATGTGGTGAGCTGTCTGTGGGGTGGTTGTCAGTCCCAGCTCCCGGCGCATGCCTTCCATGCGCATATAGTTGAACATCTGTTCGAAGTGCTCTTTCAGTTCGTTCAGTCCTACCATTTTGTTCAGTTCGGACATTGAAAGTGTGAACTCGGAATCGTTGTTGGTTTCAAACTCAAACTTCAAGTCTTCTGCCTTTACGACGCAGACGTTTTTCAGCCGTTGCTCTTCTATGCTCCTGTAGTTCAGGATTCTTTCGACAATGCGCGGGTGGATTCTCTCTTTGAAGAATTTTTCGAGTTCTTCTTTGCGCCAGCGTGCGGCATCGCCATTCTCCCGTGCATCTGTCAGAAATTCTACGAGTGCAGTTTCGCTATCATCATCGGTGAAGTAGTCATATCTGCCAAGTATATCCTGCATGCAGTGTACCTGTTCGGTGAGAGAGTAGTTTTCGCGCCTTACGATATTCTCTTTCGGGAACAGCTCTTGCAGAAATGGCGCAGTCTCTATTACGGCCCTGCATTCCGACTCCATGCCACAGAGAATGAGTGTGTGTGTGACGTTTGATTTGAGCCAATTTTCTATCTTGCCAAGCACAGTCCCTCCATTTGGCATAAGCAGTGCGCCTACGTTGTATAGCACCATTGCTGAATTGTCGCACGAATATATGAAGTTGTTGCAATCTTCATACGGGTCGATAGTGTATTTCAGCTCTGTCAGCGAGGCACAGTCGGCTTTTTTGTAAGAGCTCATAGAGGTTGCCAATGGAACAAAATGTTCGAGGAATTTTTCGTCCATAAACTCTATGATGTAGTTTTGGGGAGTGTAGACTTTCCGGAGTCCGTGGTCGTATCTTATCTTGTTTGCAACCATTGCCTTGAGGTTCGAGAATATAGTCTCTTTTCCTCCTTTGACTCCGGGAATACGCGATAGCTCCTTCCATAGAACTTCGTACTCTCCTGTCAGTAAGTATTTCATATAGAGATATTCGCTTGAATCCTTGCCGATACCCTTGGTCTCTATCAGTGTGAATGCTTTGCCGTCGTACCCGAATGTGGCTTTGTAGAAGGGCTCTCCATTCTGCAATACATATATATGGTATGTTTCCTCTGTCCATATATATTTCGACATCATCTTTATTGATATCTTCTTTTTCCTTCTTTTATAGGGGCGGATTTTTTCAGGAGATATCATGTTCTTGTACCCGCTTGTGGTGCAACAGAATGTAAACTCGTTGTCTTCTGTCTGCGCTTTGTCGAATACGACATCGAGTCTGACCGATTTGGTCGTGGTTTCCTTCTCCGGGCTATCTGACCTCGACATTGCGATTTTGTCGATGGTTGCTGTTTCTTTTTCCTCGCCGTGTTGCAGAATTGAGAAATTGAAGCGAATATTTCCGCCCATTTTTGTGCAGGAGCACCCGCTGTCGGGTTCAGCGCCGCTTACCAGCAGAAAGTAGTCTCCGAATGTGTAGTGGAGTGGGTCGCATGTTATTTTTATCGGAACTTCACATTGCTCCGCATTCAAACTTGTGGCCTCAAGTGGTTCGGGTACTCCGGTTTTGTAGAGAGTCAGCAACAACTTTTTGGGACTGAAATATGAACTTACATTGTTCAGACTCAAGTATATTCTTGTATCCTTCTTTATTTCGTGAAGAAAAAAAGCTGTTGTCTCGCAGGGTACCATCTTTGAAATGTTATCGTCTATAGAGATGTTTATATTGTCGTCTATCTTGCAGAATGGCGATTCGTCGTGTTTGGGAATTATGTATTCCATTCCGCGCGAATTGTAGCTTACGAATCTGTAATAGTCTGGAATTTCTTCAACGATTTCTTCCATTTTGTTGAAAAAGTCTTCTACTTCTTTATTTAGCTGTTCTTCTAAAAAATCATCAAACAATTTGTCAAATTCGTCGGTGTTGTAGTCTTTATCATTAATCATAGTTACTGTAATTTTGAATGTTATTGTTTTAGAAACTGTTTGAAATTAGTATCTGTGTATATATCCATATATATAGATGGCGATACTGTACTAATTCTCACAGTTTCTTGAAAGAGTGGGGCGATGCCCCGATTTTTTCTTAGGTTCAACAATTGTGTTGTGGTAGTATGCCCGAATGTGGGCACAGTCAGGCTGTCGCGCAGGTCGGCGTATGTTTTTGGTTGTAAAACAATGTACCGGCTGACCGCCTTAGAGATTATTTCCGATGGTTGATAACTGACCCGTTACGCAAGAATTTCTTGTGTGAGTGGCGACAAAGAGTATAGGAATCATACGCATGCGTAGATTCCACTTGGTCCGACCCCATGAACAGAGACCATATCAGTCCCGTGCTTGTCGGAGGGTGTCCAACAATTCAAAGAATACATAATGCCGAGACGACTCAAGTTCGTATGAGTCGTTTCGTGATGTCATTTGCATTATTTCTTTTCTTCGAATTGTCAATCATAAACTATGATTATTTTTGTGTTTTGTGAGTGTGTTGCGGTCTTTTTACAGACCTTTTTCGCCTTGTTTTGTTAAGGCTTCTTTGTGGTTCCGGTTGTTTTTTTGTGGAATATCTGATACTTTATATAGATGTAGGTGTAGGTCGATTTTATGTGCGCTTACTTCCCCATCTTGAGCAAAAGTAGCAGTAATGTTTTATATATGCAAATAATTAAACAATATTTAACAATTTCTTTATAAGCGGTATCAAATCCTTCTTTACAATAGTGTCGTTAAGGCGGTGTTCGCCGTCGAACCAAAAACAGCGTTCTTCGCCGTACAGTTTTGCCATCAACGGGTGGAAATGGACTATTGGGTCGTTTTTGCCGAAGAGTCCGTAGACAATCTTCTTTTCATCTTCGTTTATGCCGTCGAATTGGTTCTTCTCCATCTCTTTGAACTGTTCTATTATCTTCTTGTCTACACGGAATTCCATCACTCCGTCCTTGCGTTTGGCTGTATATTTGTGTTTCCCCATGTGGTTGAACAGCAGTGTGCGCGACATTTCGAACGATGGATTTACAACAATGCGTGGAATGCCCCACATCTGCTGTGCATACATTCCTCCCATTGAGGTACCTATGATTATGTCGGGGTTTTCCTCCTCTATGGTCTTGTGTAACAGTTGCAGTGCCTCTAAGGGGGCTATAGGAAGATCGGGGGCTACAACGCGCCAATCGGGGAAGTGGCGACGCAACGACATTACAGTACCCGAACTGCCCGATGAGGCGAATCCATGAATATACATTATCTTTATCATCTTTTCCATAGTTGCAATTGTTTTTGCGAATTTATAAATTATTTTTTGCAATTACTATTCTTTGAAGAAATAAATAGGACTATCTTTGGCAATAATAATGTTTGTTTTGCGTTATATTCTTGTCATGCTAAAAAAGATATTGCTCATATTGTCATTAATAATAGTTCCGTTTGTGCTATCTGCCCAGGAACGCAAGGTGCAGAATCGTCCCTATATCGACTTCAGACGTCTGCACTATGGCTTCTTTTTCGGTCTCCACAACCAGGATCTTGAACTTGCCAACAACGGTTTTGTTACAGCCGATGGCGAGCAGTGGTATGCCGACGTCTCTGCCTATAATCCGGGCTTCAGCGTCGGTGTGCTTGCCGATCTGAGGATAAACAGTCATCTTGCACTTCGCCTTATCCCCACTCTCCATTTTGGTGAAAAGCAGGTGGTATTCCGCGAAGTCAACAGCGGTGCAAAGGAGAGGCAGCAGATAAAATCGACATATATGTCCTGTCCTCTTGACCTTAAGTTCTCGGCCGAGAGATTCAACAACTACCGCCCTTATATCATAGCTGGTGTCAATCCTATGCTCGACCTCACGGTAAAAGAGCAGCGTCCTCTGCTGGTGAAGAAGTTCGACTTTATGCTGGAGTTTGGTCTCGGTTGCGACTTCTACCTGCCTTTCTTCAAACTTATTCCCGAACTTAAATTCTGTTTCAGTTTGCTCGACGTGCTCGAAAAGAACCGTAAAGACCTTCTCGACGAGAATCTTATAAAGTTCACGCAGTCGGTTGACAAGGCTGTTGCAAAGATGATAGTGTTATCTTTCTATTTCGAATAGAGGCAGATTTTTGCATAAATCTATCACAATGCAGAATAATTTCGGTTTGTCTGTAAAATTAACAAATGTTAAAAACCTTTTTTTAGGCATGGGTGTTTAATAATTGCACTATTTTTGCGAAAGATTAAACCAATAAAATTTATAGAACTATGGCTTATGTAATTTCTGACGACTGCGTAGCATGCGGTACATGTATTGACGAGTGTCCTCAGGGCGCTATTTCAGAGGGTGAAAAATATTCAATCAACCCCGATATGTGCATCGACTGCGGTTCTTGCGCAGGTGTATGCCCCTCAGAGGCTATACATGAGGGATAAATCTGAGAAATGTAAAGAACATTCAAGATTTATTTCAGTCGAAAACAACAAGAGTGGCTTTCGTGTCGCTCTTGTTTGTTTTTTCATTCATAGAACCTCCCTAAAATATACCATGAAAAATTTATTATACTATTTGGCAAAGTCGGTAGTTATCATTGCAATTGCCGTAATACTCTATTATATATATGTAAGCTATTTTGTGTAGGTCTGCTGAATAAATTTGTTTTGAATCTGCACTATTATCTGTACTATTGACGGTAGAATTGATTATCTATAGAATTTGAGAAGTTTATGAACTTTTCAAATTCATGTTCTTTTGTCTTTTCAATCTCACCAGGTTGCGAGTTTGTAATCCTTATAAGCCTTCTTCTCGTTCTTTTCAGCATAACGGTCTTTCTCAAAGCAAATATCGACCTGTTCCTGTGCTTCTATCAAACCATTGTTGACACCATGTCGTAGCCAATCGAAACGCTTCTTCTTTTCCTTCTTTACATAGCGACCCTTGCAGCAGAACCCGGTAAGTCTTATTTCGTTTGTTTGTACCTTAACCCGGTGGCATGGGTAAAGCTTCTTAGTAGCATAATTCTATCAATGATACCGAGAAGATGATATATCCGCATAAATAAAATAGGCTAAATCCTTTTTTTTGTAATTTATAACTATTTTTTTATTATGTTGCAATTTGTTTGTAAATATTATATTATATTTGCGTGCTTATTGGACATATTTTCTGTAAAAAAGACATTCTTGCGGGAAATATGTTTTATTATTGTAAAAAAATTAAAATATATTTACGAATATGAAATCCTTAAAAGTTCTTTTGTTTGGAGCTTTGTCTTTGTTCTGTTCATGTGTCAACGACAAGTACGACCTGAATAAAGACATATCCAAAGATATTAAGATCGAAGGCAATAAAGTAACGTTGCCTTTCGGCAGTCTAAAGACAGTTACACTCGATTCGTTGATCGATGTCGACGATATCGATGTGCTTGAGAAAACAGCAGACGGTGCTTACACCATTACCAAGAAAGATTCTATCTCTCCGATAACCGAGACCGTCGATTCAATCGAAATCTCCATTGACGAGCAGAACGAAACAGTTGAAATAGAGTTTACCGATGCAGAGATTGATGCTGTGGAGATAAAGGCTGCAGATGTCGATCCGGCAACTTTCAGTGTTCCAGAAATTTCGTTCGATGAACTCAATAATAGTCTTCCCGATTTGGCTGCCAATGCGAGTCAAAAAGTTGAGAGTGACGGACTGAAAGAAAAACTTGAAGCTTTGATAGGTCTGGGTGTTTCTGGCAAACATACTGTATCTCTGGACGAGATAGGTCTTGCGGGTACTACCCACAATATCGATTCGGTAGTAGAGTATGGATTCGAAGAGACGACCTATGAACTTCCGAAAGAGGTGAAATCGGTAAGCAAAATCGAACTTGCAACCGAATTGGAGAATGATGAACTTGATACAAAAGGAACACTTATAAAAGCAAAAATTACTCGTCCGAAAGCAATGACCGATGCAGAATCGGCTATCAGTTTCAGAATCGAGTTTCCCGAATATTTTGTCCTTGCTCTGAAAGAGAACGAGGTGAGCAACTATAAACTCGTAGGAAATAATGTCATTGTAGTAGAAGATTTGCTTGTTACAAGCGATGAAACTTTTGTTGAGTTCTATATCAAGGATATGATAAAGGTAGAGGAACTGACAATAGAGAACGGAAGAGTGATCAGCTTTGAGAACATGCCCGAGATAAAGTACTCACTCGACTATTTGATGAAGAGCGGTAATGTTACTTTCGATATGGCTTCCATAAATAATGTCGACGAATATATAGAAGAGAACTTTACATTCAATATCTCTTTCAACACAGCACTTGCATTCTGTGATGTGGAAGGTGTTACAAATGCGATAAATGTAGCTTTCACTCCTATAGAAATGGACTTCGACGGTAGTTTCGACGGCTTGGAGCATATCAAGCGCATAAACTATATAGATTTCGATTCCGACAGCAGCCGTCTGATATTCCGCACAGAAATGAAAAAGGAGGATGCTGAACAGCTTAAGGACCTCAGTATGGAAAATGGTTATGCCTTGAAGGTGGAGTTTCCCGAAAAGCTTGTCTTCAACATTCCTTTGTCGGAATATCCCAAGGGGGTAGAGTACAATGCTTCACACCATGCATTTTATATAAAGACTTTCGATGCACTTGATGGCGGAGAATGGAGTCTTGCACTCGACAGTTTGAACCTCGATCTTCCCGTCTACGAAGAGAAGTGTGACATAGCCATGAGTGCCGAAATATATGTGGTTGACCCTAATGGTGCAGCAGCCGATTCATTGGTGATTGCAAGTTTCGAAATGGAGTCGCTGTCGACCATGCTCGAAAAGCTCAAAGGCGAGAAGAGCACACAATTTACAATGGAGGATACAGAACTTGTAATTGACGAAGCATTTGTAAATACAGATCGTATAACATCTGACCTTGGTAAAGAGGTGGATTTCTCTTTCGACGAAGAGGTTCCAGAAGAAATAACCCGAATAAATTCAATCGATTTCACAGATACAGTGACAGTAAGATTCGAGATGAGTGTGGATGGTTTGAACGACCTCGATGCAGATATTAATCTCGATATGGAAGTGAAACTTCCCTCTTTCCTACAGCTGAAGGAGTCGATGAACAACAAAGGCGTGGATCGGATGACATTGAATGACGATAATACAATCTATTTGAAAACTTTGTACAATCCTAATACAAATAAGGAGAATATGGTTGTGGAACTTCTTTGTACAGGTCTCGATTTTATGGTCAAGGAGTTTAATAACGAAGGTCTGGTTCCTGTTGATTCAATAGATCTTAAATTTATCAAATATTCGGGGTTGATAGATGTTACGGGAGAAGCGTATATCGACAGCACCGGCTTCAGTTCAAAACAGTTGGATGAAATAGGTGAGGAAATCAAACTTAATATTGACTTTACTATCGATTCCATTAAGGTAAGGAGTTTCCACGGAATCTACGATGGTGATATCGATGAGTCAGAAGAGCATATCGATCTCGACCTCGGCGACGAACTTGATTTCCTTAAAGATGGCGGAAACAAGATAACCCTTGCCGAGCCGCAGATTGAGATATCTCTCAGCAACTCTGTGTGTGTGCCTGTGGATGTTGACCTCACAATTACCGGTCGCGACGATAACGGTGTCGCATTGTCCGAAATCTTTACAAGATTGAAGATTAACCCTGCCGATTACGATGAGAAGACAGGTGAGATTACTGTAAAGGATACCAAACTGTTACTTACAAACGATACATCGCGCGTCTCTAAGGCAGGTTACGACAATGTAGAGGTTAGAGGTCTTGCGACAATGCTTGACAACAAGGTGCCCACAACTATCGACCTTACAATCAAACCATCAATCAATACGGAAACAACACATCATATTGATATCACAAAAGATATAGAATTCAGCGGAGACTATTCTGTATATATTCCATTGAAGTTTGACGACCTTGATATATGCTACAAAGATTCAGTTGAGGACCTCAACGAAGATTTGGGAGAGACACTCGAGAGGATGGCTAACATTTCGCTCGACCTGAAGATGAACGTAGTGAACACCTTGCCTTTGAACCTGGATGTAACAGTTGAGCCTTATGATGTTGCCGGTAATCTGATAGAGGAGATTACAATTGAGCCTGTAACGGTAAAAGCCGGTTCAGGTGGCTGCATCAACGACCCCGAGCTTTCTGAAGTTTCACAGCAAGTTGTCATCGTTGTGAAGAGCAAGGGCAAGTCTCTTTCTACACTCGACAAGATAGTGTTCAAGGTTAACGGCATGGACCATACCGTAGGTGGCGAAGGTCTCAGAAGCGACCAGGGTCTGAAGATCACGGGTGTAACAGTGGATGTCGTAGGCGACATTGACACTGAATTAGAATAAGTAAACTCCAAAAGCAATAATCATGAAAAACATAAAATATATAATTGCATCATTGTTGATTGTACTCTGTTCCTCAGGAGTCATGGCCCAGACATCGACAGCCTCCTACTTCCTCGACGGCACATTCTACAACTATAAACTGAATCCCGCCATGAAGCCCGAACGCGCTTTCTTTTCACTGATGGCAGGTAACTTCTCGTTAAGGACAAGAGGTAATGTCGGAATGTCTGATTTTCTCTACCCATACGAGGGCAACAAACTCACAACCTTCATGAGCGGTACCGTAGACAAGAAGAAATTCTTGAACAAACTCCCCGCCAACGCACGTATGGGATTCGGTCTCGACGAGACAATCCTTGCTACAGGTTTCAGAATGTTCGGTGGGTATTTCACCATTGATGTTTCGTTGCGTTCATCATTGACAATGTCGCTTCCTAAAGGTCTCTTTGAGTTTGCAAAGAACGGTCTGAGCAAAGAGCAGTACAATCTTTCGGGTATAGGGATGAACACCATGAACTATGCGGCAATATCTGTAGGACATTCGCGCGATGTCATGAAGAACCTTCGTGTGGGCGCCAACCTCAAGTATCTTGTAGGTCTTGCATATGCCGATGTTTCTGTAGACCGTCTCGATATTGAACTCAACGACAAACATTGGATGGTGAGCAGCAGCGCCAAGGCGGAGGGAGCACTCTTCTCAGAAGCGTATGCGACATTGGACGAGGATAAATATATCGACGGTGTGGAACTTGCCGACAAAGTGGCTCCTGCGGCTTCAGGTTTTGCAATCGACCTCGGCGCGGTATACGACATGAGCGATTATGTGCCGGGTCTTACCCTTTCTGCTTCGGTTGTTGACCTCGGTTTCATCAATTGGAAGTATATGATGAAGGCACACAGCGCAGGCAATGTGGTTGAGTTTGACGGTTTCAACGAACTCGATTACGACAATTTCGATACAGAAGTAGAAGATGAGATAGACCGCTTGGGCGATGAAGCTGCCACTCTTGTGGATTTTATCTACGAGGGCAACGGCAAGGCAAAGACCAGCCTCGATGCAACCATGTATATGGGTGCCGAATACAGTATGCCTTTCTACAAGAAACTGACAGCAGGTGTGCTCTATTCCAAGCGTTTTTCTTCGTCCTCTATAAACGAATGGTACGAGGCAAGAGGCTATTTGAATGTCTCCCCGTTGAAGTGGTTCGAGGCTTCAGTCAATCTCGGTACAACTACCTACGGCACAAGCTTCGGATGGATGCTCAACTTCCATCCTGCAGGTGTCAACCTCTTCTTCGGCAGCGATTGCATGATTTCGGATGTCAACCCTCAATTTGTTCCTATTGACAACTTGAATGCACACTTTACCTTCGGTCTGAGTGTGGCTCTCGGTGCACGCAAGTGATGACAGATAGAATACAATAGAAATAGGGGAGTGGTGTATGTGCAGAAAACTTCTGCACATACACCACTCCCCTCATACTTTATCTGCGTGATTCTTCCGCACGCAGGTTAGCAGGTGTAGATACAAAGACGGTTACTTATTTTCTGACTCTCTCTTCTCATGTGAGCGCTCCTCTCAGTAATGTCATTTTTGTTAAAAAATATCAACGCCGTTAACAAAACCACGAGTTGTTTGTTATTATCTTCGCAGGCGCGCCTGCATTTTGCAAAGCGACAGATAAATAACAGACAACATAATGAACAAACTTGAATTCTACAAGCGGTTGGCAAGCTCCATGGACGCAATGATAAGATGCGCATACCG
>JAZNKR010000200.1:0-15116 GCA_045578665.1 Bacteroidaceae bacterium
ACTCTCTCCGGATGCCAGATACTCATTTATGAGTTGAAGCTTCTCGGCATCACTGAATGTCCTGCGTTGAGTTGTCATTGTGTACTAATTTAGGGTTACATTTTATTTACTTTTTTGTAAACCTATTTTAGGAATAGACACCTTGTATCCGACTCGCGCGTTATATTATATTTCCCTCCTTCTCATCCGATTCTCTGTATTGCATGGGTGATATTCCCGTGTGGGCTTTGAAGAACTTTCCGAAGAATGACGGGGTTGAGAAATTGAAATAGTCTGCTATTCTCTTTATGCTCATGTTCGTGTGCTTCAGGCTGTGTTTTATGCAGCTGATAGCATGGGCGTTGATAATCTGTGATGGAGTCTTTCCTGTTACCTGCTTTACACTGTAGCTGAGATGTTTGGGGCTGTAGCATAGCTTGTCGGCAAAGTATGCCACAGAGCGGTGTGAGCCGTCATCTGTATTTACTGCATCAATGAAGTTGTGTGCGATGGTGGTTATAGAGCTGTTGCTGCTGTTTCCTATCCTGCTATCTTCGGGGACCATGTGGCTGAGCAGTGCCAACATTTCACAAAACAGTCCTGCGAAATGGAAGCGGCGTGTCTGTTTGCTGTAGATGTGTGGCTCTTCTTTGATGAGTGTCATCAGCAACTCTTTGTAGAGGTACATCTTGTATGATACCTTTTCGCCAATCGGGTGTACAGGGTTGTCATAAAGATAATGTATCACATTCAGGGTCTCCTTGTTCACACAGGTTATTTCACTGATGAATCTCTTTGAGACAGCCGTTATCTTCACATTGTAGCTTTTGCCGGTGCGGTACGACTCTATTGTGGTACCCGTGGGCAGTATTGCGCAATGGTCTTTCTTTATCGTGTATTCCCTATTGTTGATTTTGCATATGACATTCTCTTTGCCGTCGTTGAACGCAATCATGAAACAGTCGAGCTTTATAGCTTTGTTGTCTGTCTCAATCATCTCTGAGAGGTTGTTCAATATGGCTATGTCGTTGTCCATATATAGTATGGAGTAAGGATGCCGCTTGAAATCTTCGAAACCGATTGTCTTTATCTTTTCCTGATACATGGGATGTAGCTTTGTCATTGCAAATTTCGCAAAATTATTTCTCTTTTCTTGGTGTTTTTTGCCTATTAAATGTTCTGAATTTCCAATATACGTCCCGATTCTGTTAATACTTACAAATAGCGAAATTCAGAACATTTTATGAGTAATTTTTATCCCTTGTTTTTCGTCTCTACACTATACTTTTGTAGCAGAAACAGATGATTAAGTAGTTAGAAAGCTTATTCAGTTTTTTCGTGTTGTAGTGTGAAGGGCTTCCTTTGGAGTAATCCGGGGAGCCCTTTGTTTTTTATCGACAGCAAATAAAATTCAAACAACTTCTTAATAAGAAATTTTTTGTGTATGTTTGCATATTATAGTGCTAAACACTCTCTTTGGCAACAACATCAAAATAAAATATATCTATGAAACTGAACAGCAAATTTAAAATTGCGGGCTGTATGCTCGCAGCGTTGCTTGCGACAGGCAACGTGTCGGCTCAGAAGAATGACGCTGTCATTACAGCCGAAATGTTGAAGGAGTTCGCCGAGAACTACAAACCTACAGGTGCCGAAAAGGCTTTGAAGAATGTGATGCTTACAACTTCTGTAAAGACTCTTGCAGTCAATCAGGAGAACAAAACCGAGATGAACACATACTTCAGCAACACAGTAAACTCCAAAGGTATCACAGACCAGGAGTCTTCGGGCCGTTGCTGGCTCTTCACCGGTCTCAATGTGATGAGAGCAAAGATGATTGCCGAGCAGAATCTTGGTGGATTCGAGTTCTCGCAGGTGTATAACTTCTTCTTCGACCAGCTCGAAAAGTCGAACCTTTTCCTGCAGGGTATCATCGATACACGCAAGAAGCCTATCGACGACCGCACAGTTGAGTGGTTGCTCACTCATCCCTTGAGCGATGGCGGTACATTTACCGGTGTTGCCGACCTCGTTGCAAAATATGGTGTTGTGCCCAAGAGCGCGATGCGCGAGACATACAGCAGCAATAACACAAGTGCATTCAACAGCGTGCTCAAGAGAAAATTGCGCGAGTTTGCCATACAGTTGCGCGAGGCAAACGATGCAGGAAAGAAAGAGAAGGAGCTCCTTGCCATGAAGAAGGAGATGCTCGGCACGGTCTACAATATGCTTGCAAGTGTCTATGGCGTTCCTCCCACCACATTTACATGGGCTGCGAAGGACAGCAACGGCAAGTATCGCGAGAAACCTCAGGAGTACACTCCCAAGAGTTTCTATGAGAAGTTTGTGGGTCTCGACTTCCAGAACAACTATGTGATGTTGATGAACGACCCCTCACGTCCCTATTGGAAGAGTTATGAGATTGCATACGACCGTCATGTCTACGAGGGACACAACTGGCTCTATGTAAACCTCCCCATGGAGGATATCAAGCAGATGGCGATTGCATCTATCAAGGATAGTGTGATGATGTACTTCTCGTGCGACGTGGGCAAGTATCTCGACTCGGGTCGCGGATTGCTCGATATCAACAACTACGACTATGAATCGCTCTTCGGAGTGGAGTTCAAGATGGACAAAAGACAGCGTATCATCACACGCGACAGCGGCTCTTCTCATGCTATGACCCTGAAGTCGGTTGACATTGACGAGAATGGCAAGACTGTAAAATGGCAGGTAGAGAACAGCTGGGGTGCATCTTCGGGCTACAAAGGTACTCTTATCATGACCGATGAGTGGTTCGACGAGTATATGTTCCGTCTTGTTGTAGACAAGAAGTATGTTCCTGCTAAGGTTCTCAAGGTGCTCGAAGAGAAGCCTACAATGCTTCCTGCCTGGGATCCTATGTTCATGCCCGAGGAATAATATTGGCTTACAGAATATAAATAGCAATGGCGACCTTTTGGTCGCCATTGCTATTTATATTGGAAACTGTTGTAGGAACCGGTTCTCTAAATTCCCTCTGTATCCTTATATATAAAGCGTCTGATCTTTTTGGTAGCTGTTTTTTCGAAAGGCTCTTTCATCACCTCGACAGCTCCCACTTTGGAGTTTTTGTTGACGCTCTTGTTAACAATGCTCAATATTCTCTGTTTGTATTCTTCGAGCTTCTTCAGGAACTCCTCTTCGCCTTGCTGGTCCCAGTCGATGACATTGTCGTTGAAAGTGACGAGGGCAATGAGTTTGCCGCCACGCTGCATGACGATTGATTCGTTTACCTCTTCTATGTCGTTGATTACCTTTTCAATCTCTTCGGGGTAGATGTTCTCGCCCGATGCACCGAGAATCATGTTGTTGAGTCTGCCCTTTATGTAGTACTTGCCCTTCTCGTCGATGCTGGCAAGGTCGTTTGTGCGGAACCATCCGTCCTCGGTGAATGCGTTTCTTGTCCTTTCGGGGTCCTTGTAGTAGCCGAGCATGACGTTGGGACCCTTAGCTACAATCTCGCCTTCGCCGGTTTCGGGGTTGATGTTGTGCAGTTTAAGCTCTACACCTCTTACGGGTATACCTATCGAACCGGCTGTACGTGCTTTCTTTACAGAGAAACTGAGCAGGGGAGAGGTCTCTGTGAGTCCGTATCCTATGGCATAGGGGAAGTTCGCTTTCAGCAGGAAGGCTTCGATGTCCGGGTCGAGTTTTGCACCGCCGATGCCGAAGAATGTTACCTTACCTCCGAAGGTTGCTTTCAGCTTCATGCCTATAATCTTGCACATGAGACCGTATGCGTTCTTGTTCATCCATGAGAGCAGAGGACTCTTCTTGATGGTGGGGAGGATGCTGTTCTTGTATATCTTCTCTATGATGAGGGGGACGGCAAGTATGGTTGTGGGGCGCACCTCCTTCATTGCCTTCAGAAGGAGCGAGGGTACAGGGGGTTTTGACATGTAGTATACGCTTGCGCCGACATACATGGGGTAGAGCATGCCGATAGTCATCTCGAATGTGTGGGGCATGGGTAGTATCGACAGCCATCTGTCTTTCTGGTCGCGCTTGGTGGCATAATAGCACGAGTGTACGCACGAGATGAGGTTGCGGTGGCTGAGTACTACACCTTTGGCATTGCCTGTGGTGCCCGATGTGTAGTTGATGGTTGCAATGTCGTCGGGCATGGGCTGGCACACTTTGCCGTCGCAGGTGAATTTGCTGTCGTCTCTTTTTATCTCGTCGAAGGTCTCAATGTCTATCACAAGTGTCATCTTGTCCATGCACTCTTTGCTTACATTGGGTAGCAGACGCTTGGAGACGAAGAGTACCTTGCTCTCCGAGTGGTTGAGGATGTTGGTCACTTCATTCTCTGAGCAGTCGGGGAGAATGGGGATGGAGATGCGACCGAAGGGTACTGTGCTGAAGAAAGCGACTGTCCAGTTGGGCATGTTCTGCGAGAGGATAGCCACTTTGTCGCCTGCACCGATTCCGAACTGTGTGAGTCTCTTGGAGAGAGCATCGCACTTCTTCTTCAGTTCGGCATATGTGTATCCGCCTTCGGCATCTATGGTCTTAGAGAGTATGTTCTTGGGGAAGAATGTGGTAGCATACTCATAGAGTTTGCCGAGTGTGTCCACATAGTTCTCTCTTATTGATTTGATTCTTCTATATAAATATTTCATAGTGTATATATTAGGCTGATGCAAAGATACTATTGTTTGTGCAATTCTTGAGTATGCCTTCTCCTTTTTTTGTCGATATTTACGGCTTAATTATATATTTTAGTAAAAAGGTCTATCGTTTGTGTGTCGTTCCTTTCATCATCATGTAAGCGAACCGGCATTCGAGGCATCTGCCCTTTTTGCAATACCGGTTCTTCAGTTGCAGGAGTGCCTGGGTGTCGGCTGCGCTTTTTGCGACAATTCCGGCTTTTGTCCAACTGCGGATGATGCCGTTCTCCTCGGCAGGCAGACTGTAGAGGAAATCCTCGGCGCGGTTGCATAGGATGGTCTCTCGACGGTGTTTGCCGTAGGTGTAGAGAATGGGGACAATGGTGTTTATTGTGAGCAGGTTGAGGTGTTTGTTGCTCAAAGCTGTTGCCCTCTCCTTTATCTCTGTGCCGCCGAATTGGTTGTGGTTGTTCCAATAGTCGCTTGCGGGTGTCTGTAGCAGCTCCCTTATGGCTTCGAGGGTGGTGCACTCTGCCACCTGGGAGAGACTTATCCTGCCGTTGTGGTACATGGAGGCGAGACGGGCTATGCGGGTGTGGGGTGTACTATTGCCCCAAATGGTGTGCTCTGTTTGGGAAAGGTTGAATTTTGCTTTCAGAAATTTGTATTCGTTGCGCAGAGCTGTGTAGTATGGGGTGAGGAGTGCCTCTTTGCGGTAGTATTCGGGTATGCTATCCTCTTCGAGCAGTCCTGCCTGTCCAAAGAAGATTGCCTCTGTCTGCAGGAGATTGTCGCGGTGCTTGCCAAGAGCGGCAAGATTGAGCCCTTTTGCCCACTCTTCAAATGCGTCGCCCTGTATCCCGAATCCGAAGTTGCGTGCAAGCAGTCTGAAGAGGGTCTCGTCCCAACGCTTTTCGCTATGCTCGTAGAGGCTTGATATGTGTGCGGCTTTATCCTCCATGCGCTCTGCAAGTAGGCGCGAGAGGTAGTCGCCTATGTGCAGTGTGTCGCAGTCGGGGAGTATTTCGTCGCAAGGATGGAGCCCTTTTTCTATCGCGCGGAATCTCTCTACAGTCTCTGCCGATGGGGTGATTTTCAGAGTAGGCAGTGTGTCGGAGGGTGTGCCGTCGGTGATGTAGAGGATGGTCTCTTTCCCTTCGCCGTCGGTATCACTGAATATTATGCATCCTCTTTTTTCTTTACCATCCATCAGCAGGTGGGCATCCTCGAAAATGTCAGCTTTCTCGTTGCCGTTGCTCAGAATTTCGATGGTCGCGCCCTCTGTCGTCTGCAACGGCTGTTGTGGGAATATTCTGTATTTCCAGATGTAGCGGAGTAGTGCTTTCATGCTTCAGTGGTGTTGTCCTGTGTCTCTTTTTCTGACAGCTTCTCTGTAATATCGCTGTTCTGTTCCACCAGCTTCTCCACCTTTGGCACCTCCGGGGTTTCCTTTGCCGTTATCTGCTTCTTCTCCTCGGGGTAGCTTATGCGTGTGTGGTAGATGGCTTTCAGTCGTTCCTTGAATGTCGATTTTATGGTGTCTATGTCCTTGAATGTAAGGGGAGTGAGTGTGAACTGTCCGTTTTCGAGCTGTGAGTCGATTATTTTGTCGACCAATTCGTGTATATTGCTTTCTGTGTGCTCCTTCAGACTGTGTGAAGCTGCCTCCACGCTGTCTGCCATCATCAATATTGCCTGTTCGCGGGTCTGGGGCTTGGGACCTGCGTATGTGAAGAGTGATTCGTCTATCTCTTCGTCGGGGTGGGCATTCTTGTATGTTATGTAGAAGTATCCTGTCTTTGAGGTGCCGTGGTGGGTGGTTATGAACTCCTTGATGCTTGCAGGTAGGTGGTGGGCATTGGCTATTGCAACTCCATCTTTCACGTGGTTCAATATTATTGCAGCGCTCTCTTGCGGTTCGAGCTTGTGGTGGGGGTTGATGCCGCCGCTCTGGTTCTCGGTGAAGTAGATGGGGTTCTTGATTTTTCCGATGTCGTGGTAGAGGGCGCCGGTACGTACCTCTATACTGTTGGCTCCTATGCGTCTGGCTGCTTCGGCTGCGAGGTTTCCTACCTGCATGGAGTGCTGGAATGTGCCGGGAGCATCCTGCGAGAGTTTATAGAGCAGTTCGTTATTGATGTTGGAGAGTTCTATGAATGTTACTGCCGAGGTGAAGCCGAATATCTTTTCTATGGCAAACATCAGCGGGTAGGTGGAGAGAAGCAGGGCTCCGTTGATGAGGAAGTATATATACATGCTCAGGTTGAGCTTGGTGATGTCGTTCTCCGAAATGAGCTCGTAGGCAAAGCAGACCATTGTCTGGGAAAGCAGTACGAAGAATACGGTGCGGAATAGCTGCGAACGGGCGCTCAGCTCGCGCAGGCTCACAATTGCCGCAAAACCTCCGGCAAGCTCTATGAGCATGAATATGTGAGGTGCCTGGAGCATGGTTGAACAGATGAATATCTGCACGACGTGTGTCATGAATGCTGTACGTGAGTCGGCAAAAAGACACAGCAGTATAGGTACCATGGCAAATGGTACCATGAATACGTTGCCCGTATGCTTGCGCACCATCCATGCCACTATCAATGTGAAGATGGTTATCAGCAGATATATGAGTACGAACTTGTTTGTCTGCACGAAATAGGCGGGGCGGTAGACGTGCAGGAAGTATATTAGTCCCAACAGTGCCATTGTTATCAGCAGTGTCTGTCCCAGCAGTGTGAGTCCTGTCTGCCGGTTCTCGTTGTCGCGCTTGTCCCATTCGTACTGGTAGGATTGCAGTGTCTTGTAGAGCTTTTCGTCCACGATGTCGCCACGGCTGATGATTTTTTGTCCTTTCTGCACCATTCCGTCGCTTATGGATATGGAGGCTTTCAGCTCTTCGAGGGCGAGTTTTGTCTTTGTGCTGTCGTATATGATGTTGGGGTGTATGTACTCTTCGAGTCTCAGTTCCTTTAGTATCTCTTTGGGGAGGGTGTCGTTGTATGTGAGTTGTCTGTATACCGATTTTATGGTGTTGAGGTCTTCGATGTCGGTAGTACGTGCGATGTTGTCGGCGGTGAATATCTTTATCTTGGTAAGGCTGTCGTTCTTGATTTTCTCGCTGTGGTCGATTGATACGATACCTTTGTTGTAGGCGTTCTTCAATCTCTGGCGGTATGTGTTGTATTGTTGCGGGGTGATTGTTTCTATGAATCTGGAGTTGTAGTCGCTCTGGAGCCGGTCGATGGCATTTGTGCTTATAGCGCTGTCGAGGTAGAAGTAGGGCTGGAACTCTCTGTAGAGACTGTCCTCCTCGGCTCTTATCATTTCGTCGCTTTTGTATATGGGGAAGTCGAAGTCTGACATCAACTGTCCGTATGTCCAGGGGGTGTTGAGACTGAAGTGGTAGTTGAACTTGGTGTCTCGTGGCATGAAGTAGATGATGACCCCTATGCAGGCTATTGTCAGCAGTGCTTCTATTATGTTGCGTTTCTTGAATCGTATCATTTTGTTTGATTGTTGGTCGTTTCCGATTCGAAAGTACAAAAAAAATGACAATTAAAGAAACATTGGCACTTTTATTTGAATTATCTGCATTGTAATGCGTGGTTAGTATGCGGCTTTTTTGTTCTTTTTAAAAACTTTTGTACCTTTGCTTCGGATTTTATGGCATGGAGGAATCTTGTTGTGATTCTCCCCTGTGCCGTGTATAGAATTTTATTTTAATTGTATGAACAACAGAAAAGTAAGAGTGCGCTTTGCGCCGAGTCCCACCGGTCCTTTGCATATAGGCGGTGTCCGTACTGCATTATATAACTACTTGTTTGCCAAACAGAATGGCGGTGATTTAATATTCCGTCTGGAAGATACAGACTCCAACCGTTTCGTTGAGGGCGCCGAGGAGTACATCCTGGAGTCTTTCAAATGGCTGGGCATAAAATTCGATGAAGGTGTCTCTTTCGGCGGAGATTACGGTCCCTACCGTCAGTCGGAGAGAAGAGACATCTATAAGAAATATGTGAAGATTCTTCTGGATGCGGGCAAGGCTTATATTGCCTTCGATACGCCCGAGGAACTCGACAGGAAACGTGCCGAAATAGATAATTTCCAATATGATGCATCTACCCGTCTGTCGATGCGCAACTCGCTTTCTATGCCAGCAGAGGAGGTTCAGGCTCTGATAGACGGCGGACACAAGTATGTGGTGCGATTCAAGATTGAGCCGGGTGAAAAGGTTGTTGTCAACGATATTATCCGCGGTGCGGTAACAATCGATTCCTCTATCCTCGACGACAAAGTGCTCTATAAGTCGGCAGACGAACTTCCCACATATCATCTTGCAAATATTGTGGACGACCACCTTATGGAGGTATCTCATGTTATACGTGGCGAGGAGTGGTTGCCATCGGCACCCCTTCATGTGTTGCTCTACCGTGCTTTCGGCTGGGAGGATACAATGCCTGCCTTTGCCCACCTGTCGCTGCTGTTGAAGCCCGAGGGTAACGGAAAACTGAGCAAACGCGACGGCGACCGTTTGGGATTTCCCGTCTTCCCGCTCGAGTGGAAGGACCCTGCAACCGGTGCAATCTCTTCGGGATACAGGGAGAGCGACTATCTGCCCGAGGCTGTGATAAATTTCCTTGCGCTTTTGGGATGGAACCCCGGTGACGATGTCGAGATGATGGATATCGACGAACTTATCAAGAAGTTCGACCTTACACACTGTAGCAAGGCGGGAGCGCGCTTCGACTACAAGAAGATGATGTGGTTCAACCACGAATATATCATCAAGAAATCCGACGAAGAGGTGGCTGCACTGTTTGCACCGGTAGTAAAGGCGCATGGCATTTCAGTTGACGATGCCACACTTACAAGGATTGTCTCTCTGATGAAGGGCCGTGTGAATTTCGTGCATGAGCTCTGGGAGGCTTCGAGTTTCTACTTCATAGCTCCCGAATCTTACGACGAAAAGACTGTGAAGAAGCGTTGGAAGGCTGATTCTGCTGCCAAAATGGGCGAACTTGCAGCGCTCCTCGAATCGCTCGAAGACTTCTCTATAGAGAATCAGGAGAAGGAGGTCAAGGCGTGGATTGAGTCAAAGGAGTATTCTCTCGGTGAGATAATGAATGCATTCCGTCTTGCTCTTGTGGGCGAGGGCAAAGGTCCCCAGATGTTCGACATTTCGGGTATTATAGGCAAGGAGGAGACTGTAGCGCGCCTTAGAAAGGCAATAGAGGTGCTCGGATAACAAGCCCTGGCGCACAGCGAGATAAAACACGGTTTTTACAAAGTATTCTACACGACATATATGTATAGTCTACTGATATATCTGTATATAGCAGGCGTGAAATTGGCGGCGCTTTTCGGACACAAAAAGGCTAAGCTGATGATAGAGGGGCATAAGAATATATTCCCCTTGTTGAAGGAACGTCTGCGCCCGGGAGAAAAGTATTTGTGGTTCCATGTCTCGTCTCTTGGAGAGTTCGAGCAGGGTCGTCCGGTGATGGAGCGTCTGCGCGAGAGCCATCCCGAGTATCGCATAGTGCTTACGTTCTTCTCTCCATCGGGGTATGAGTCGGCAAAAAAATATCAGTTTGCCGATGTGATATGCTATCTTCCGTTCGACACACGTCGCAATGTGAAAAAGTTCCTCGATTTGCTGAAGCCCGAGAAGGCATTCTTCATAAAGTATGAGTTCTGGCCCAATTTTCTGATGGAGTTGAAGCGTAGGAAGGTGCCTACGTATAGTGTCTCTTCGATATTCCGCAAGGATCAGGCCTTCTTCAAGACTTTCGATTTCGGCTACCGCAAGACACTGAGGTGCTTCAGTCATCTCTTTGTGCAGGACAGAGCGTCGAAAGAGTTGCTTGCCACTATAGGACTCGACAATGTTACGGTCATCGGCGATACCCGCTTCGACAGGGTGGTGAAGATTGCAGCCGATGCCAAACAGCTTGCTCTTGTCGAGGCTTTTGCCGAGGGTAACAAAGTCTTTGTGGCGGGTAGTTCATGGGCGCCCGACGAGGATATTTTCCTTGAATATTTCAACAGGCACAAGGGGTGGAAACTGATTGTCGCTTCGCATGAGGTAAACGAGGCGCGCTTGGCTGAGATCCAGAGCAAGTTCTCGGGAAAGTGTGTGCGCTACACTCAGGCAAATATGGATGAAGTGAGAGCTGCCGACTGTCTGTTGATTGATTGCTTCGGGCTGCTCTCTTCAATCTATCGCTACGGCAAGGTGGCATACGTCGGCGGAGGATTCGGTGTGGGTGTGCACAATCTGCTCGAAGCGGCTGTGTATGGAATGCCAGTGTTCTTCGGTCCCAACAACAGAAAGTTCCGCGAAGCTGCCAAGCTGAAGGAGTGTGGGGGCGGACTGGAAATATCGGATTACGATGGGTTTGCAGCTATGATGGATAAATTCGATGCCGATGAGAATACACTTTCGCAAGCAGGTGCGGCTGCCGGAAAATATGTCGGCGGCAACAGTGGTGCAACACAGAAACTTCTAAGGGCATTGAAAATGCTCTGATGGAGTTGGATACAAATGGCGATAATTTGTTGCAATAGTTTGCAGAATATTGTTATCTTTGCAAAGTCCATTGCGAGTTTTCCGCACGAGGCAGGTTTTGTGTGGAATCTGCCAGACAAAAATTTATGGGTTAATGATTTATAGAACCACCTTGCAGAACCACCTTGCAGGACAAACCTAAAGAGATTTATCAAACTTTTTAAATATAGAGATTATGCAGTACTTAACAAACGAGAAATTAACAATCGTAGGTGCCGGCGGTATGATCGGCTCAAATATGGCTCAGTGTGCTTTGATGCTCGGGCTTACTCCCAATATCTGTTTGTATGATATCTTCGAACCCGGTGTTCATGGTGTTGCCGACGAAATGGCACAGTGTGGTTTCCCCGGTGCGAATATCACATGGACAACCAACCCCGAGGAGGCTTTCACAGGCGCAAAATATATTGTATCTTCAGGTGGTGCACCCCGTAAGGAGGGTATGACACGCGAGGATCTGCTCAAGGGTAACTGCCAGATTGCTGCTGAGTTCGGCGATTTCATCAAGAAGTATTGCCCCGATGTGAAACATGTTGTTGTTATCTTCAACCCTGCTGATGTAACAGCGTTGACAGCTTTGATTCACTCAGGCCTCAAACCCAACCAGTTGACATCTTTGGCTGCGCTCGACTCTACACGTCTGCAGCAGGCTCTTGCTAAGGAGTTCGGCGTTCAGCAGGACAAGGTAACAGGCGCCAAAACATATGGTGGTCATGGCGAGCAGATGGCTGTATTTGCTTCTCAGGTTCAGATCGACGGCAAACCTTTGTCAGAGATGGGATTGTCAGAGGAGCGTTGGGCTGATATCAAGCTCAGAACAGTTCAGGGTGGCTCAAATATCATCAAACTCCGTGGTCGCAGCTCATTCCAGAGTCCCTCTTACTGCGCTATCAAGATGATTGAGGCTGCTATGGGTGGCGAACCCTATACATTGCCCGCTGGCTGCTATGTTGACAGCGAAGAACTCGGTTACAAGAATGTCATGATGGCTATGCCTACAACTATCGATGCTGACGGTGTGCACTATGTTGCTCCTAAGGGAACACCCGAAGAGATGGCGGCTCTGCAGTCTTCGGTTGAGCACTTGGGCAAGATGCGCGACGAGATCATCGCTCTTGGCATACTTCCTCCCGTAGCAGAGTGGGGTACATTGAATGCCAACATTAAGTAATCCGCCGATAGAAATATTGCGAAATATCAAGTATCCCCGCCGTGGCGGGGATACTCTTTTTCTGTCGGGATGCGGGAAAGTGTCCGCAGAAATGATGTAAACCATTCTAAAAGCAGCGATAACAGCAAAAAATGCGTTAAAAGTTTTGTGGATAGGAAAATTGTTGCTATTTTTGCGCCGCATTTCGTAGATAATTAAACAATATATAAAATGATAGTAGTACCTGTTAAAGAAGGAGAGAACATAGAAAAGGCTCTCAAAAAATTCAAAAGAAAATTCGAGAAGACCGGCGTGGTTAAAGAACTTCGCGCCCGTCAGCAGTTTGACAAACCCTCTGTAATCAACAGACTCAAGAGAGAGCATGCTGTTTATGTACAGCGCATGCGTGATGCAGAAGAATAAAAATTGCGTTTTTTTCTTGCATTTTTGATTTATAAGCTATAAATTCGTTGCTGAAAGAAATTTCAGCAACGAATTATGTTTTTAGATGCATTTATAACTTATCTGAGAGTAGAACGTAACTGCTCATCGCATACGCTGAAAGCCTATGCGACAGATATAAGAATGTTTCGCGAATATCTTTCCGGAGTCGGCGACGGCTTGTCATTGGAGAATTGCGACAAAGACCTGGTGCGTTGCTGGGTGGCAGATTTGATGGATAAAGGTTGTGCGGTAAATTCGGTTTGCAGAAAACTGAGTTCGTTGCGCGCCTTTTTTTCGTATATGAAGAGTCGCGGAGCGATCTCCGAAAATCCTGCGGCATCTGTCGTGGCTCCCAAAAAACGTAAACCGTTGCCGGTTTTCGTCAAGGAGGAGGAGATGGATGAGCTGCTCGACATGGCTCCTCTCGATGGGGAATCGGACTTTATATATATAAGGAATAAAACCATTGTAGCCTGTTTCTATGAAATGGGTCTGCGTCTTTCGGAATTGTGTGGGTTGGATGTCGCGGATGTCGACCGCTACGAAAATCAGGTGAAAGTGCGCGGTAAGCGTGGAAAGGAACGTGTTGTGCCGTTCGGTCGCGGGCTCAGAGCTGTGATTGATGAATATGTAGACATTCGTGCCGATGTTGCCATGCAGGACGAAAATGCGCTGTTCGTTTCGTCCAAAGGGTGCCGCATTTCTTCGTCGCAGGTCTATCGCCTTGTGCGTGGAATGCTTTCTCAGGTATCGACTGTAAAAAGGAAGGGGCCTCATACGTTGCGCCATACATTTGCGACGGTGATGCTCAACAACGATGCCGAGCTTGGTGCAGTGAAGGAACTGCTCGGGCACGAACAGCTGGCGACAACGGAGGTTTATACTCATGTTTCGTTCGAAGAACTAAAAAAAGTATATAAAAAAGCCCATCCGAGGGCTTAACTAAAAATTATAGGAGGATATATTATGATAACAAGAATTCAAGCGATCCATTTCGACGCATCGCAGCAGTTGCAGGAATTTGTAGAGAAAAAAGTAGCAAAACTCGAAAAATTGTGCGAGGGAGCAGGTACACTCGAAGTAACAATGAAGTTGATAAAGCCCGAAACAGCCATGAATAAGGAGGTGAGTCTGAGTCTCACCGGCGCGGGAAGCGAGATGTTTGTTTCGAAGGTTGCCGACAAATTTGAGGATGCTTTATTGGAGTGTATCGACGCTTTGAAGGCAAAAATCGAGAAAAATAAAGAAAAAAACAGATGATTTTGAAAAAAAACATCGAAAAAGTTTTGTAGTTAAAAAAAAAGCAGTACATTTGCAATCGCTTTAGGCAAGCAACGAATGCCAATTATAAGTTTCGATGCCTCTTTAGCTCAGTTGGCCAGAGCACGTGATTTGTAATCTCGGGGTCGTTGGTTCGAATCCGACAAGAGGCTCGAAATTTGAAATCGGCGGGGTTTGTTTAGAGCGATCGCAAATGCGTTTTCTAAAATAGTGAATCAGGGCAAATACCAGAGTGGCCAAATGGGGCAGACTGTAAATCTGCTGGCTTACGCCTTCGGTGGTTCGAATCCATCTTTGCCCACAGCAATTGAAAAAGAGAATGCAAACCAGCCGTGATGTCCCCTTTTCGGAGGGAAAGTCTAAGTTCGTTTGCAAACTTTTTGTGCAAATGTTTCGCGGGAGTAGCTCAGTTGATAGAGCATCAGCCTTCCAAGCTGAGGGTCGCGGGTTTGAGCCCCGTTTCCCGCTCTTTTTTTCAATGCTGTTATAGCTCAGTGGTAGAGCACTTCCTTGGTAAGGAAGAGGTCCCGAGTTCAAATCTCGGTAACAGCTCTGAGAAAGATTACTATTATTCTTTAGCGTGAAATAATTTGGTAAATATATTAATTAATAGAGAAAAGAACTATGGCAAAAGAAAAATTTGAGCGTTCTAAACCTCACGTAAACATCGGTACTATCGGTCACGTTGACCACGGTAAGACTACTTTGACTGCTGCTATCACAACAGTATTGGCTAAGAAAGGTCTTTCTGAGTTGCGTTCATTCGATTCAATCGATAATGCTCCCGAGGAGAAAGAGCGTGGTATCACAATTAATACTGCACACGTAGAGTATCAGACTGCAAATCGTCACTATGCTCACGTAGACTGTCCGGGTCACGCCGACTACGTTAAGAACATGGTAACTGGTGCTGCTCAGATGGACGGTGCTATCATCGTTTGTGCTGCAACTGATGGTCCTATGCCTCAGACACGTGAGCACATCCTTCTCGCTCGTCAGGTAAACGTTCCTCGTCTTGTTGTGTTCCTTAACAAATGTGATGTTGTAG
>JAZNKR010000201.1:0-44148 GCA_045578665.1 Bacteroidaceae bacterium
TTCCAAAAGTCATTGGCGCAGTCTGCCTAAAAGCTTAATGCGCATCAATGAAGCAATGAACCTCTCAATGAAGCAATGGGGCTTGTAGCAACTTAAAGAATAGAACCTTAAGGGCTTAAGCATGTTTACCGGACAGTAATAGATGATATCAGATTCCACAACCATAAAATAGCACATAACAAAATCAACTATCAGATATATAAAAAGCAATGCAAACAAAAAGACTGGTATTGCAAAAGCCTCATATCATATACCACATGATAACCTCTCTTGATGGAAAAGTTGCCGGAGATTTTCTCTCATCTCCTGTTTCCGGAAGACTTTGCGACGATTATTACCGCATACATCGGGAGTTCGGAGCAGATGCATTCTTGTGTGGACGGACAACAATGCAGGGGAGTTTCACTGGTGCAGACTCTCCCGATTTGTCATCGTACACTGAGTGCTGTATAGAGCGTGAGGATTTCGTACCGTTCCACGATAAAAAATTCTACGCTGTTGCAATAGACACCCATTGCCAACTCAACTGGAAAGCTCCGTACATCACAGACGAAGACCCAGGATACGACAATGCATATATAATAGAGATATTGTGCAAGAATGCTCCCGACTCATTTTTGGCATATTTACAAGCCAACAAAATAGCCTATATCTTCGCCGGTGAGGAGAATATCGACCTTGTCTTGGCAATGCACAAACTGAAGATCCATTTCGGAATAGACCGGCTGCTTCTGGAGGGTGGCGGCATTACAGGAGCCGGCTTTGTCGATGCAGGGCTTGTAGACGAATATAGCCTTGTTGTTTCACCTACAATACAAGGTAACAATGGCACATCATTGGTTGAGGGGGTATTGCACGATGTGCAGAACCTTACCCTCATTGAAGAGCAACGGCTATCGGAAGGAGTGTGGTTGCATCTCTCATGCGATAAGCACTGACAGAAATCCCCAATCAAAGCAGGGATATCACACTACCCTATTATCTCCGCTTTCAACTGTTGCACCACCTCTTTGTCTGCCTGCAGCCACTCTACGCTGTCGAGCATATCAGCAGTGAGCCAACGCGCCGACTTGTGTTCCCGCAAATCTATCTCTCCTGTCTCCATCCGGCACAGATAACAGTGCATGGTAAGGTGGAACGACGGATAGTCGCAGTCTGTAGTGCAGAGATATTTAGCGGGTACGATATCAATGCCCAATTCCTCTTGAATCTCGCGTTTAAGAGCGGTCTCGGCTGTCTCACCCGGCTCTATTTTTCCACCGGGGAACTCCCACATTCCCTCGAATTCGCCATATCCGCGTTGGGTGGCAAGAGAGGAGCCATCTTTTTGGATAATTGCCGCGACAACTTCAATTGTTTTCATGTGAACCTTTTTATCATTTGCTTCTCTCATACAATTGTTCCAGTTCTAATTTCTTTACCCGCGAAATGATGGCACCCGGTTTGCGTCGGAAATATGCAGCGAGTTTCTCTGTCGTTGCACCCTCGCACCACATTTGCGTCAGTTTCCGATCATCCTCCTCGCTCCAGGGATTATAGGCATTGGCATACTCTTGCTTGCATGCATAGACCGAATAGGTAGGTTCACCCATAAGTTGTTTATAAGCCTTGAGGTACTTCTTCAATCTCTTCACATCCTTATCCGACAAGTATGGCAAGCGTCGGATATCCATATTGTCCGTCAGGTCGTTTAGTTTTACTGCCACTGCCAACGGGTTGCCCTTGATGCGAGCAATGAACCGGTCATAAGGCTCATTTTCGGACAGTTTAGTAACACAACGAAGAGCCTCTAAAACTTCATTCGAAAAGCCTTCTGCTGCGAGTTGTTCAAACGTCCAATCTGTATCTTCCACAACATCGTGCAACATACCGACAATTTTCTCTTCCATCGTCCTGCCTGCCGCCATCACACGCAAGGGATGACCTATATAGTCATTCCCGGACTTGTCCCGCTGTCCGCGATGCGCTTCTGTCGCTATTTCTATTGCTCTTTCAAGGGTACTCATTATACGCAAATACAATTAAGAAGCCGTTTGATTTTTATTTGATTTTATGATTTCGTGTATTAAGTCGTTTATTTCGTTTGCAACGCTTTTACTCCATACCGTAACAGATACAAGCATATTAGTGTTATCGTTTACTCCTATAAGTAATATACTCGGCTCAGAGGCATTCTCTGCATCTTTTTGAAAAGATACAACCTTTTCAACCTTGCACGAAATAATATCTTTGAATTTATAAACCTCATCATTAATTACCAACATTCGTGCATATGCGAACTCTAAGACATATTTACGCCTTTTCTTACTAATCCATATAAGATTAGTAACTTTCCCGTATTTGTCGGAAAGAGATTCTAAATATTCACTCCATTCTGTATTCATTCTAATTTTGTATCGCTGTTAATATAATAGGTTCGCTTTGTTCGCACTGCATATAATTGAATTTTAGTACGTTCATAAAGGAGATTGCACAAAAAAAGTTGCAATAGTTTTTGCAAAAACTTTTGAAACTATCGCAACTTTCGTGCCATTTGGATTAAACAAGTTTGTATTTAACTTGCTAAAAACCAATCAATTTTGTAGATTTTCATACTAAAATGAAACCTCAATTGTGCGCCTGATAGGACTCGAACCTACACGTCGCGAAACACCAGATCCTAAGTCTGGCGCGTCTACCAATTTCGCCACAGGCGCCTAAACCGTGTGCAAAGGTAGAGAAAAAATGCGAATAAAAAAACAAACATTGCAGTTTTTTACCCGCACTGCTGAAACGCGCCGCAGAAATATTCATACAGAAGCGCAACCACTCTACTCTTTCACAAAGCGTATCATTGCCCAGCGGTTGTCCTCGGCAAAGGATTCGTAGCGCAGACCGTGGCGGGCAGCCTCGGACTTCAGCACCTCGATATCCTCGACATAAAAGCCACTGACAAAGAGCACAGAACCACTGTGCATACAAGCAGCATACTCTCCCATGTCGGCAAGCAGAATGTTTCTGTTTATGTTTGCAATGAGATAATCAAACTCATCACTTTCGCAAAGAGCCTCTGCTCCACCCAAGCGCACCTCTATGTCAGGAGTATTGTTCAACACAATATTCTCGAGAGCATTCTCGTAGGCGAACTCATCAATATCTATCGCCACAACCTTTGAGGCGCCATGTTTTCGTGCCAGAATGGCAAGCAACGCCGTGCCGCATCCCATGTCGAGAACACTCTTGCCCGACATCTCCTCGCCGAGTATGGCACGCAACATGTGACAGGTTGTCTGATGATAACCGGTGCCGAAAGCCATCTTCGGGTCAATGAGAATGTCGTAACGCGCCGCAGGGACATCTGTATGGAATGTGCTGTGTATAACACAATCATCGCCCAAGACAATGGGTTGGAAATAGTTTTTTTCCCACTCTGCATTCCAATCCTCACCCTCTATCTCCTCCACGTCGTATTTTATGGAAAAGCCATCGAGAGGGAAATCATCTACCACTGTTGCAAGAGTATCTGCGTCGAAAAGAGCTTTGGGTGCATAAGCAGACATACCAGTCTCTTCGGGAACAAAACTCTCGAACCCGACATCGGCAAGCAACGCAGCGAGCACGTCAGTTACCGACTCCTCGACTGGAGAGACAACAAAAGATACCTTTATATAATTGTTCATATTACCTGTTATTAAAAGTTTAAAGGGCGGATGTGTATTACCCGCCCTTTAAAGTATGTTTCAGAAAAGTCCTGATAGGGATTTACCTATCAGGTGAATTTGGAGCACATTAAACGAGCGACTCAACAACTTTCATTATTTCGAGACCTACAGCATCAGCCTCCTCCTGTGTGGGAGCCTCTGAATATACGCGGATGATAGGCTCAGTGTTGCTCTTTCTCAAGTGTACCCATCTGTCGGCAAAGTCGAGTTTCACACCGTCGATATCGTTGATGGTCGCCTTGCCTGTGTAGAGCTCTTTTATCTTTACAAGGATGGCATCCACATCTGTTCCGGGCTGAAGGTCGATTCTGTTCTTGCCCATGAAGTATGCGGGATATGTTGCGCGGAGCTCGCTCACCTTCTTGCCTTCGTGTGCAAGGTGGCTGAGGAAGAGACCTATACCTACAAGAGCATCGCGACCGTAGTGGCTTTCGGGATAGATTACACCGCCATTACCCTCACCGCCGATGACTGCACCTGTCTCCTTCATGAGTGTTACCACGTTCACTTCGCCTACCGCCGATGCAGCATAGCTGCCGCCACGTGCTGTTGTAACGTCGCGGAGAGCACGTGTAGAACTGAGGTTCGAGACAGTGTTGCCGGGAGTGTGTTTCAATACATAGTCGGCAACGCTGACAAGTGTATACTCCTCGCCGTACATCTCGCCGTTCTCGCAGATTATTGCCAGACGGTCTACATCGGGGTCAACGACAAAGGCAACATCGTTGCCGCCCTTTGCCATAAGTCCCATGATGTCGCAAAGGTTCTTTGCAAGAGGTTCGGGGTTGTGCTGGAAATCTCCTGTAGGTTCACAGTAGAGTTTCTCCACGCTCTTTACACCCAACTGCTCGAGCAACATGGGGAGAACGACACCACCTACCGAGTTCACGCAATCGATGGCAACCTTGAACTCTGCCTTTTTGATAGCCTCCACATCCACAAGGGGAAGTGCAAGCACTGCGTCGATGTGCTTCTGGTTGTATGTCTCATCGAGACGATACTTGCCGAGAGTCTCAACGTCGGCATAGAGGAACTCCTCGGCTGCTGCTATGCGCAGAACCTCCTGTCCCTCGGCTGCGTTGAGGAACTCGCCCTTTTCGTTGAGCAACTTGAGTGCATTCCACTGACGGGGGTTGTGGCTAGCAGTAAGGATGATACCTCCGCATGCGCCCTCCATTGTAACAGCAAGTTCTGTGGTGGGAGTTGATGCAAGACCTATATCCACAACATCGAATCCCATGCCCATGAGAGTGCCGCATACAACTTTGTTGACCATCTCTCCCGAAAGACGGGCATCGCGACCAACAACTATCTTGTTGCTCTCTTTGGTTGTTGTCTTACGTATCAGCGCTGCATAGGCTGATGTTAACTTCACTACATCCAGAGGGGTCAAACCTTCATCGGCATGTCCACCGATGGTGCCTCTGATTCCTGAGATTGATTTAATCAGTGTCATATAAATTTTCGGGTATAAAGGTTATTTCATAGAAACAGGGATATACATACGACGAGGCTGTCGAAGTTCCTTTTGTGTGGGGAACAATGAGCCTCACCTTTGCTGTCTGCGACTGGCGACGGGTGAAGTAGATATAGGGCAGCGGAGTGAGCCATCCTGTGGGCACGGCACTGCCGTATGTGATTGACATATATCCGCTTGTGAATGTTGCCGAATAGGAGCCGTGGCTATATTTTATACGCATATAGTCGGGGTTGTCCGAGTCGAATATATTTCCGAGCAATGTATCGGCATCTGATATGTTGTACTCGTAGAAACGCGCCATCACATTGAGGGTCTCCTCGTCGCGCATACGGCGGGCACCTTCCACATTCTTGGGATTGCGCACTATCTGCATATAGACATCGTCTATGAGTACATACTCGTTGTTTTCGACATCGGTGGTGGAGTCATTCGCAATAAAGTCCTTATAGGAGATTACATTTATTCCTTCGCTACGGATGAACTCTTTTACCGCACGCGCCTCGCGGTCTTTCATATCGGAATATGAGACCTCATCGTCACAAGCCACAAAAAACAGAGTCAACAGTGGCAATAACAACCATTTATATTTCATCTATCGTGTTTCTTAAATTATAATATTCTTAAATAGGAACTGAATGAGTGCTTTACCCACACTCTACGCAACAAAGTTAAGACAAAAGAGAAGAAAAGAAAAATTTTGGTTCTCTTTTTTACTCTTCTTCATCTTCTTTATTGCATATTAGAGGTTATTTCGACCTCTTCTACAAAAGTTTTCAGCTTTTTCAGCGATGGTATAATTATCTCTTTACGTCTTAATTCTACCAGACCTTTCTGCTGAAAGCCATTCAGTGTGCGCGAAACATTTATACGTGTCTCGCCAAGGATGGATGCAAGATCCCCCATTTTCACCTGGACTGTCTTGCAGCCTTCGGGCTGCTCGGTCCTGGTTTGAACAAATTCTATAATTTTCTCGGCAATGCAGCATTCTTTCCTGTCCCAAACCTGTATAGTCTTCTGCTGTGCCCTCTGGCTGATAAGATTGAGCAAATTCATCAGGAATATATCGTATCGGGCAAACTCTTCGAAGAGATAGGATTTCTTTATCGACAAGACATCGCATGCCCCTTTTGCACGATAAGTGCATCTGTAGTACGGCTGACGACCGAAGAGCGAATAGGGTTCAAAGGCAAAAGGCATGGAAAGCTCTTCGACAATGGTATAGAGACCGTCGGACGAATGGCACGACGAAACTATCTCGCCACGTACCAATATTGAAAAACAGTCGCACAGCGCACCTTGAGCGGCAATCAGTTCACCGTCGTTGTATCTGACAAATTCCAGTTTCACCTTATCGAGGATGGCGGTTATTTCGTCTTTGCTCATACCCTGAAAATAGGGCAGATTCATCAAACTTTCGTACATATAGGCAACTCCTTTGAGTGTGTTCTACAATCATAATAGGACTGACGGCTACAGTCATAGGTTATTCAATACGCAAAGATATATTTATACACGATACGAAGCTGCAAGAGGGGTTGCTATTTTGTAAAAATTAACTTGTCGGGTACAATAAATTAACATTTGACATAAGAAAGATTTTACAGAATGTTTCGCTGTATGGAAGTTTGTATGTATATTTGCGGAAACTCGAATATAGGATATGGCTCGGGATAAAAAATCAAGTAGACTTATTTTTTCTCCACTCGCCTTTCACTATATTTGCCATGAAATATGCAAAACAAAGAACCACAATTCGATCTCATATCCGTTGTCGGACCCACTGCCTGCGGAAAGACAGCACTTGCCGTTGCCATAGCCCGCGAGCTTGGCGGCGAAATTCTCAGTGCCGACAGCCGGCAGGTCTACCGTGGCATGGACATCGGCACCGGCAAGGACATTGCCGAATACGGCGAGGGCGGCACTCCCGTTCCCTACCATCTGATTGACATAATCGATGCCGGAGAAAAATACAACCTCTTTGAGTTCCAAAAGGATTTTCTTGTTGCATACAACGATATAAAATCGCGCGGTGCACTCCCAATAATGTGCGGCGGCAGCGGACTCTATGTAGAGTCGGTACTGAAAGGCTACAGGCTCATCCCCGTACCCGAGAACAGCGAGCTGAGGGAGAGACTCGAAGAGAAAAGTCTCGAAGAGCTCACCGGGATACTCGCATCCTACAAACAGCTGCACAACACCACTGATGTAGACACAAAGAAACGCGCCATACGCGCCATTGAGATAGAGGAGCACTACGCACGCACCCCGGAAAAGGAGCGCGAGTTTCCCCAATTGCGCTCGTTGCTGATTGGTGTGGATGTAGAGAGAGAGGTGCGCCGGCAACGCATAAGCCGCCGACTGAGGGCACGCATCGACGAAGGTCTCATAGAGGAGGTGAAAGCTTTGCTGGATAGCGGACTTACAGCCGAACAGCTTATATACTACGGATTGGAATATAAATTTGTAACACTCCATATTACCGGTGTGATGAGTCTCGACGAAATGATACAGGGTCTGGAGACAGCTATCCACCAATTCGCCAAGCGGCAGATGACATGGTTCAGAGGCATGGAACGACGCGGACTGAAAATAAACTGGATTGACGCATCGCTCCCTATGGAGGAGAAGATACAGATTATAAAGGATATGTATTATGGTAACATCACCACTTAACGACCGTCGGCGATGGGGAATAATATACTGTCCCCGCATCGGCGCAGTCAACAAAATAAAGAAATGGCGCGAGATAAGAGCCTACCTTATAGAAAAGGGGGTTACATACGACTACATACAGTCCGAGGACTACGGCTCAGTGGAACGTCTTGCCCGAATGCTCGTTGACAACGGCTACGAAACCATTGTGGTAGTAGGCGGAGACGGTGCCATACAGGATGCGCTGAACGGCATCATGGCATCGGAGAACCGTGCCAACGTTTCACTCGGAATCATACCCAACGGCATCGCAAACGACTTTGCCGGATATTGGGGCATAAGCAGCAGCGACTACAAAAAAGCAGTCGACTACATAATAGCCGGCAGACGCCGCGACATAGACCTCGGTTGCTGCACATACACCACAGACACAGGAGAGCAGAAGCGATACTTTGCAAATGTGGTAAACATAGGGTTGAGCGCCAAGATGGTGGAAATAGCCAATAAGAAGGTACGCGCGCCTTACGCGAAATATATATCATATATAAGGAGTTTCCTTCTGTTGCTGCTCCACCGCAACAGCTACAAGATGAAGATGAGACTCAACAACCAGACGGTTGAAGAGGAATTCATGATGCTCTGCATAGGAAACGCTTCGGGATACGGCATGACACCCAGCGCTGTCCCTTACAACGGATTTCTGGATGTATCGGCAATAAGAAAACCAAAATTTTTCGGACTCCTCCAAGGACTCCAGATGCTGTACAAGAGAAGGCTCATGAACTACAGACTGATGATACCTTTCCGCACTACAGAGATAACAATAGAATCGATAGACGATGCGAGCTGCGGAATCGACGGACGTCCGTTCGCACCTACTCTCCCAATGAAAATATCAATACTCAAAGAGACACTAAGCCTGATAATACCAAAATAAAAGACTAAAAACATACAATATGACAATACGAGATTTAACCTCCACAGACAAATTCTTTCTTCTTGCCGGTCCATGCGTAATAGAGAGCGAAGATATGGCAATGAGAATAGCCGAGAAAATAGTATCTATAACCTCTGACCGCGAGATACCATACGTATTCAAGGGCTCGTACAGAAAAGCCAACCGTTCGCGCATAGACTCCTTCACCGGCATAGGCGACGAGAATGCCCTGAGAGTACTGCGCAAGGTACGCGAGACATTCAACATCCCCGTTGTAACAGACATACACTCTGCCGAGGAGGCAGAAATGGCCGCCGAATATGTAGACATTCTTCAGATACCCGCATTCCTGTGCCGCCAGACCGACCTGTTGTCGGCTGCTGCAAAGACAGGACGTATCGTAAACATTAAAAAAGGACAGTTCCTCTCGCCGCAGGCTATGAAATTTGCGGCTGAGAAGGTGGTATCAGAAGGAGGCGAAGGTCGCGTAATGCTTACAGAGCGTGGAACGACATTCGGATACCAGGACCTTGTGGTTGACTTCAGAGGCATACCACAGATGAAACAGTTCGGCCACCCCGTGGTAATGGACATCACCCACTCCCTGCAACAACCCAACCAGACAGCCGGAGTAACAGGAGGAATGCCCGAAATGATAGAGACAATGGCAAAGGCTGCAATAGCAGTAGGCGCGGATGGTATCTTCATCGAGACACACGAAGACCCCTCGGTAGCAAAGAGCGACGGCGCAAACATGCTGAAACTCGACCTGCTCGAAGGATTGCTCGACAGACTGCTCAGACTGAAAGCCGCTATAATCTGAAAACTATAGTTTCTAAAACAACAAAAATGTTAAAACGGGGCATTCCGACAATCAACATCGGACTGCTCCGTTATTTATATACAACCGTAGCATATATGCGCAGAACAGTGTACATGGTAATATTACTTTTGATACTTGTGTGGCCACATGCCGCACAAGGCACACTGCGCATAGCCACCGGCTACGACAAACAGGAAGAGATTATTGAACAACTGCTCGAAAAGTGCAGTTCGGAGAAACGGGCGGGCGAATTGTTCGGCAAACTTTATATTAAGGAGAGGATAGGAGTATTCAAGAACAATCTGCTGTTGAATACATTCCCCGGAATGGCACGCTTCGACAAAGAGACCAGAAACTATGTAACCGAACTTTTCTATGAATTCTATTATACCGACTACGGCATAACAGAATTAAGGCGCAAAAGCTACAACACAAGTTTCAGACACGGAAGCGGTGAGATAAAACGCATAACCGATTTTGTGAAGACCGACCCGCGCGACCCACGCTATCTGCGGGAGATTTTTTCACCGTTGAGCACCGACTACTCTAAATATTATACATACAGAGTAGACTCCGCAACAACATCCGGCAACGAAAGGCTCAGGCGCATATCATTCAAAAGCCGCTTCAGCAACATAAGGCTGTTGGATTCGGGATGGGTGTGGTTTGACGATTCGTGCCGTATAAGCGAATTCCATATGAAAGGATGGGATGAGCAGAGCCGGTTCGAGGCCACATACACAATGGAGAGAAGAGGCGATGATATAAGTGTTGTCAACAATGTCCATGTAGACATGGACTACGACTTCGTAGGCAACAAGCTAAACATTGTAGCAGACGCCCTCTTCGACTACAGCTATGCACTGCCCATAAACCGTGCTGCCGGCAACAAAAAAGACAAATACAATCTGACAGGAAGCACTAATGTCCTATGGGATACAATACCGGTAGGCGACAAGAAAGAGTATGCCCGCCAAAACAGAAAAATCGAACTCGACGAGGATGAGAAAGCCATACTCGGGGAATTGCCGGCAGCACCAGACACCACCCGACAATCTGCCGAAAAAAAAAGGAACAGCAGAATGTGGGACCTCGGCGACAAGATGATAAGCAGCCACTCCTACAGTTGGGACAACGGCGGCGTGAAACTCTCGCCCATAATAGATTTATCCCACATAGACTACAGTTCGAGCAGAGGACTCTCCTATAAACTATCCATGAATATAACAAACTATTTCGACAAGAACCGCGAAATAAGATTCAAGCCTCAGATAGGATACAACTTCAAGCAGAAAGCCCTCTATTGGAATATAGACGGAAGATACCTCTACAACCCCACCAGACAGAGTGAATTCGGAATATCAGTAGGTGAAGGCACCCACACATACAGCAGTGCCGTCATCGACAGGATAAAAGCCATGAAACTCGACTCATTGGACTTCGAGAGAATGAACCTTAGATACTTCCGCAACCTCTATCTCGAGCTGCTGCACAAAAGCGAAATCTCCAACGGCGTTGCCCTGTTGACAGGTCTCAATTTCCACAGAAGGGAGATGGAGCACAATCCCGACAAGATACTCGACAGCCACGGAGTGAAGCTGAAGGATGTATACAGCCAGTTTGCGCCGCACCTGCGCATAACGTGGCAGCCCGGAATGTATTACTACATGGACAGAAACAGGAAAGTGAACATAGGCTCCAGATACCCCACAGTATCGTGGGATGTAGAGCAGGGCATAAACGGAGTGTTGGGCGCCAACAGCATATACACCCGTTCCGAGCTTGATGTACAGTACAAGATGCCCATACAGACGAGCAACAACCTATATATGCGTTTCGGTGCAGGAGGATATTTCTACACAAAAGATGTCTACTTTGTAGACTACACCTTCCTCAAGAGCAACAACCTGCCACTCGAAAGAAGCGAAGAACTCGGTGGAGTATTCCAGCTTCTCGACTCGGAATGGTACAATGCCGCAAAAAAATATCTGCGTGCAAATTTCACATACGAAACCACTTACCACTCCTTGCAGAAACTATTGCCGCGCATAAGATTCCTGCAGAACGAATACATTTATTACAACATACTCTTTCTCTCACAGCTGAGCCCATACATGGAACTCGGTTATGGAGTTGCAACACCCTATCTCGACATGGGACTTTTCGTCAGTTCACAAAACGGTGAATTTCACAGAATAGGTTACAAAATCAGCTTCTCTCTCTTCTCAAATTAACTTTTTTACAGACAAATTCAACATTTTTCTATAAAAAAACTGCTTTTAAGTTGTTAATCTCTATTATAATTCCTATTTTTGAAAATCGTATACTAAGGAATACTATATACAGAGAGATTTAACGAACAAAAATATAGTTGTAAAAAAATAGTTGAAAGATGAGTTATTTGCGATTTGAAAAAACGCTCATGACCAACCTGGAAGAGACTCTACAGAAAGAGATTCTCAGAACCAACAGGTCCGGAGCTTATCATTGTACAACCATTGTAGACTGTAACACGAGAAAATATCATGGTCTGCTCGTAATCCCGATACCCGAAATCGACGACGAGAACCATGTATTGCTCTCATCGCTCGATGCTACAGTGATACAGCATGGTGCTGAATTCAATTTGGGACTTCACAAATATCAGGGCGACAATTACGCTCCGCGAGGTCACAAGTACATCAGAGAGTATGAATGTGAAAAGGTGCCCACCACATGGTACAGGGTAGGCGGTGTGATTCTCAAAAAGGAGACACTCTTCGAGCACTACGAAAACCGCATCCTCATCCGCTATACATTGGTAGACGCCCACTCGGCAACCACATTGCGTTTCCGTCCCTTCCTTGCATTCCGCAGCGTTCGCCAATATACTCACGAGAACCTTAACGCAAGCCGCGAATATCAGGCTGTAGACAACGGAATAAAGACATGTATGTATGCCGGCTACCCCGACCTCTACATGCAGTTCAACAAAAAGAACGAATTCGTATTCCAGCCCGACTGGTACCGCGGATTGGAATATCCCAAGGAGCAGGAGAGAGGTTACGATTTCAACGAAGACCTGTACGTACCCGGATACTTCGAGATGAGCATCAAGAAGGGCGAAAGCATAGTATTTGCAGCAGGCATCAAGGAGGTAAAGACCCGCGGTCTGAAGAAGACCTTCGAAGAGGAGATGGACGAGCGCACACCCCGCGACAACTTCAAGCACTGCCTTGTAAACGCAGCCCATCAGTTCACCAACCGACAGAATGGCGAAGCATATATGCTCGCAGGCTATCCGTGGTTCAAATGTCGCGCAAGAGACCTGTTTGTATCACTGCCAGGACTCACACTCGCCATCGACGAAGAGCCCAAATTCGACGAGGTGATGACCACCGCCTGCAAAGCCATACGCTACTTTATAAACGGTGAACCCAACGACCTGAAGGTATACGAGATGGAACACCCCGACGTGCTTCTGTGGGCTGTATGGTGTATACAGCAGTATGCAAAGATGGTATCAAAAGAGAAGTGCATAGAAAAATATGGCACATTGTTAAAGGAGATCATCGAATATATACGCGCAGGCAAACACCCCAACCTCTTCCTGCACGGCAACGGTCTGCTCTACACCAACGGACAGGACAAAGCCGTTACATGGATGAACTCGACAGCCAACGGTCGTCCCGTCATCCCCAGAACAGGCTACATCGTAGAAATAAACGCACTCTGGTACAACGCACTCTGCTTCGCCGCAGAGATTTCGGGCGATGAGGACTATTCTGTTTCACTCAAGGACCTGGCAGAAACGACAGGCGCATCCTTCGTAGAGACATTCCTCAACGAACACGGCTATCTGCTCGACTACGTAGACGGCAGAATGATGGACTGGAGCGTGCGCCCCAACATGATATTCACAGCGGCATTCGACTACTCGCCGCTCAACAGCCGCCAGAAGAAGGGTGTGGTAGACATCTGCACCAAAGAGTTGCTCACACCCAAAGGGCTCCGTTCACTCAGCCCCAAGAGCGGCGGTTACAACCCCAACTATGTAGGTCCTCAGACCCAGCGCGACTATGCCTACCACCAAGGAACAGCATGGCCATGGCTGGCAGGATTCTACTTCGAGGCATATCTGAAGATATACAAGATGAGCGCATTGGGATTCATCGAACGCCACATGATTGGTTTCGAGGACGAGATGACCTCGCACTGCATCGGCTCAATACCCGAAGTATTCGACGGCAACCCGCCCTTCAAGGGACGTGGTGCTGTATCGTTCGCAATGAACGTTGCAGAGATTCAGAGAACATTGTATCTATTAAGCAAATATAACTATTAATAGGAGGAGCCTATATGAAAGTATTAATGTTTGGATGGGAATTTCCTCCCAAAATCTTAGGTGGTCTTGCGGTTGCCTCTTACGGTATCACCAAAGGACTCAGTCTTCAGGGCGATGTAGAAACCACATTCTGTCTGCCCAAGCCCACAGGCGAAGAGGAGAACTTCCTTAAAATCATCGGCATGAACCAAGTGCCCATAGTGTGGCGCGATGTAGATTACGACTATCTCAAATATCGTCTTCCAAACTACACCACACCCGAGGAGTATTACCAATTCCGCGACCACATATACGCCGATTTCTCGTATATGCACGTAAACGATCTCGGATGCATGGAGTTTGCAGGCGGCTATCCGCAGAACCTGCACGAAGAGATAAACAACTATTCGATTATTGCAGGTGTAATAGCCCGCTCACGCGAGTTCGACATAATCCATGCCCACGACTGGCTGACATATCCAGCCGGAGTACACGCAAAGATGGTGAGCGGCAAACCCCTCTGCATTCATGTGCACGCAACAGACTTCGACCGCTCGCGCGGACAGGTGAACCCCACCGTCTACTCCATAGAGAAAAACGGTATGGACCATGCCGACTGCATCATGTGTGTATCTGAGCTCACACGCCAGACTGTAATCAACCACTATCACCAAGACCCGCGCAAATGTGTGGCTATGCACAATGCCGTTTACCCCCTCTCACCGGAACTCGATGCCATACCCCGCGTAGAGCATCCCAAAGAGAAGGTTGTTACATTCCTCGGTCGCATCACCATGCAGAAAGGTCCAGAATACTTTGTTGAAGCAGCAGCACTCGTGCTCAAGCGCACAAAGAACATACGTTTCGTATTCGCCGGTTCGGGCGACATGTACGAGGCGATGGTGAACCTCGCTGCCGAGCGTGGCATTGCCGACAGGTTCCACTTCCCGGGGTTCCAGCGCGGCAAGCAGGTGTACGAAGCATACAAGAACAGCGACGTCTTTGTGATGCCCTCGGTATCCGAGCCGTTCGGTATTGCGCCGCTGGAGGCAATGCAATGCGGCACACCTTCGATAATCTCCAAGCAGTCTGGATGTGGAGAGATTCTAAGCAATGTGATAAAGGTAGACTATTGGGATATCAACGCAATGGCAGATGCCATCTACTCGATATGCACAAACCCTGCACTCTTCAAGTATCTGCAGGAGGAGGGCAAGAAAGAGGTCGACGGCATCACATGGGAAAAAGTAGGACTAAAACACCGTGCCATCTACGACGAATTAATAAGAAATTACAACAAATAAAGGGTGGTACTACATATTAGAAGCTGTTTAAATTTTATTTCGAGCAGATTGTCTGTTTTCACAAAGACACAAACTTTGCGTTGCAACAGAATAAAAATGAGCAAGATGCCGAAATAAAACAAAAAGCTACCGAAATAGAATACACCCGGCAAAGAAATATAGAATAATATAAAGAACCACCCTAAAATAAAAGGATATGAAAACAATCTGTCTTTATTTTGAGATACACAATATCATCAACCTCAAACGCTACCGCTGTTTCGACATCGGTCGCGACCATTACTACTACGACGACTATGAGAACGAGCGCACAATAAACGATGTTGCCGAACGCTCATACATCCCCGCACTTGGCACATTGATTGAAATGGCAAAGAGCAACAACGGTGCCTTCAAGGTAGCCCTCTCCGTATCAGGTGTTGCTTTGGAGCAGTTGGAGACATATGCACCGAGAGTAATAGAACTTCTGCACGAGCTCAACGAGACCGGTTGCGTGGAATTCCTCTGCGAGCCCTACTCACACGGTCTCTCATCTTTGGCCAACGAAGAGTGCTTCCGCGACGATGTAGAGCGTATGCGCACAAAGGTGAAACAGATGTTCGGCAAGGCACCCAAAGTATTCCGCAACTCGAGCCTCATATACTCGAACGAAATTGGAGCAATCATCGCAGATATGGGCTTCAAGGGAATACTCACCGAAGGAGCCAAGCACGTTCTCGGATGGAAGAGCGCACACTATCTCTACCACTGTGCATACAACCAGAATCTGAAAGTGCTGTTGCGCGACTACAAACTCTCAGACGACATCAGTCTGCGTTTCAACAACTCAGAGTGGAACGAATACCCCCTCTTCGCCGACAAATATATCGGCTGGATTGCAGATATGCCCGAAGAGGAGCAGGTAATAAACATATTCATGGAACTTTCGGCGCTCGGTGTGGCACAGCCTCTATCATCGAACATTCTCGAGTTCCTGAAAGCACTTCCCATCTGCGCAAAAGAGAAAGGTATCACATTCTCTACCCCCACAGAAATCACAACAAAACTGAAATCTGTTGATGCAGTGGATGTCCCCTATCCCATGTCGTGGACAGACGAAGAGAGAGACATCAGCAGCTTCCTGGGTAACATACTACAGCGCGAGGCATTCGACAAGCTCTACAGCGTAGCAGAGCGCGTACACCTCTGCCAAGACCGTCGCATCAAACAGGATTGGGACTACCTGCAGGCAAGCAACAACTTCCGCTTCATGACCACCAAGAACACCGGCATGCACATCGAGCGCGGCATATACGATTCACCCTTCGATGCATTCACCAACTACATGAACATCGTAGGCGACTTCATCGCACGCGTAAATGCACAGTTCCCCGAAGACATCGACAGCGAAGAGTTGAGTTCAATGCTCAAGATGATTGCCAACCAGAACGAAGAGATCGCTGCACTCAACAAAGAACTTGCAGCACTCAGGAAAGAGGTTCCCGCTCCCAAGAAAGAGCCTGCAAAACGCGGCAGAAAGAAAAAAGAGGAATAAATATCCCGACCATAGGGGTATAAACAAGAATGCGACCACTGAGTCGCATTCTTGTTTTAATAGAGAGGCTCTGCAGAAAGAAAGAATGAAGATAAAGTGTTTAAAATTCATTAATCTATAACGCACCTTACTTAAAATAAGAGACATGTAAGCAACTTCTCGTTTTTTTACACTATCTTTGCATGTTGGAAATAGTGCGCACCTGTCATTTTTATGGGAAGCGGTTTTCACAGACTCGCATTAAGAGTATATTTTTTTGGTTTCAAACGAATTGACATGATAAAGAAATTTTTCATAACCCTATGGGTGCTTCTCATTGCAGGAATATCCTCTATAGCACTTCTGTTCTTTGCCATTGCACAAGGATGGATAGGTTATCTGCCCGACATGGAAGAACTCGAAAACCCATCATACAAATACGCATCGCAAATAATATCGTCAGACGGAAAGGCACTCGGCACATGGTCCTACAGCAAGGAGAACCGCCTGAACGTCGAGTACAACGAAATATCGCCCAATCTGATAAAAGCCCTCATAGCAACCGAGGACATACGCTTCACCAGACATTCGGGCATAGATATGCGTGCACTGATGAGAGCAATCATCAAGCGAGGCATACTGATGCAGAAGAATGCCGGCGGCGGAAGTACAATCACCCAACAGCTCGCCAAACTGCTCTATTCAGAGGTATCGGGCAGCGAACTCGAACGTCTCTATCAGAAGCCCATCGAATGGGTAATAGCCGTAAAACTCGAACGCTACTACACCAAAGAGGAGATAATAACCATGTATCTCAACAAATACGACTTCGGTTACAATGCCGTCGGCATCAAGAGCGCATCCAACGTCTACTTCGGCAAAGAGCCAAAAGATCTGAATGTAGAAGAGGCAGCCATGCTTGTGGGCATGTGCAAGAACTCATCGCTCTACAACCCCCGTCGTCGTCCCGAGCTCACCCAACAGAGACGCAACGTAGTGCTCGGACAGATGGTGAAGGCAGGCTATCTCACAGAAACAGAAGCCAACGAATATAAACAGATGGAGCTTAAACTCGACTTTCACTCGGCAGACCACAAGGCGGGACTCGCACCCTACTTCCGCGAATACCTCCGCACCGTAATGACAGCCAAGAAGCCCGAGAAGAAGAACTATCGCGGATGGCAGATGCAGAAGTTCTACGAAGACTCGATAGACTGGGAGAAGAATCCTCTCTTCGGATGGTGCAACAAAAACCAGAAGAGCGACGGCTCCAACTACAACGTCTACACCGACGGTCTGAAGATATACACCACCATCGACTCACGTATGCAGACCTATCTCGAAGAGGCTGTAAAAGAACATGTTGCCGACTATCTGCAACCCCGTTTCTTCAAAGCAAAGAAAGGCAAGAAAACCGCTCCCTACACCAATGAACTGAGCGTGGAAGAGGTGCAAGCCATAATGAACCGCGCCATGAAGCAGAGCGACAGATACCGCACGATGAAGAAAGCCGGGGCGAGCGAAGAGGAGATAGTGAAAGCCTTCAACACCCCTTGCGACATGCAGGTATTCAGCTACAACGGCATGATAGATACCGTGATGACACCGATGGACTCGCTCAAATACAACAAGTTCTTCCTGCGCACCGGAGTAATGTCCATGGACCCCCACACTGGCGAAGTAAAGGCATACGTCGGTGGCACCAACTACTACCAGTTCAAATACGACATGGCCATGACTGGTCGCCGACAAGTAGGCTCTACCATCAAGCCCTACCTCTACTCCCTCGCTATGGAAAATGGTTTCACCCCCTGCGACGAGACACGCAACGTTCCGCAGACACTTGTCACGGAAGATGGTAAGGTATGGAGCCCGAAGAACAGTTCAAAAGCCCGCTATGGCGAAATAGTTGACCTGAAATGGGGACTTGCCAACTCCAACAACTGGATATCGGCATACCTCATAAGCAAGCTCAATCCCTATACATTTGTAAAATTGCTGCACGAATACGGTCTTAGGAACAGAGACATCGAACCCGTTCCGTCAATCTGCCTCGGTCCCAGTGAAGCGTCTGTAGGAGAGATGGTGAGCGCATACACCGCCTTTGCCGGAAAGGGTATACGCACAGCCCCGCTGTTCGTCACCCGCATTGAAGACAATCAGGGCAACACAATATCCACCTTCTCGGCGCAGAAGAACGAAGTGATAAGCGAAGAGAGCTCATACAAGATGATACATATGCTACGCGCCGTAGTGAACGAAGGCACCGGTGGGCGTGTACGCCGTGTCTACAAGATAAACGCCGACATGGGCGCCAAAACCGGAACCACACAGAACAACTCCGACGGATGGTTCATGGGCTTCACACCCTCGTTGGTTACCGGCTGCTGGGTAGGCGGCGAAGACCGCGACATACACTTCGACAACATGAGCGAGGGACAAGGCGCCTCTATGGCACTCCCCATCTGGGGACTCTACATGAGCAAAGTCTATGCCGACAAGACACTCCCCTACTCACAGGAAGAAAAATTTGAAATACCCGAAGAGTTCGACCCATGCGGCAGCAAAGCCGCCTCACAAATAGAGGAGAGCAACAGCGGAGGGTTCGACGACTTCTTCCAATAATGCCAGCTCGACAAAGAAATACAGATTACTAATACATAGAACCACCATAAGGATATGAAATTTGTTGGAATCATCCCTGCACGATACGCATCGACACGCTTCCCCGCGAAAGTGCTCGCCGACCTCAACGGCAAGACCGTGATTCACCGCGTATACGAACAAGTAAAAGATTGCTTCGACGACATATACATCGCCACCGATGACACACGCATAGCCGAAGAGGTTGCCTCGTTCGGCGGCAAGGCAATAATGACATCTGAAAACTGCAAGAACGGCACAGAGCGTTGCTTCGAAGCCTGCCAAAAAGCAGATATAGAATGCGATGTAGTGATAAACATTCAGGGCGATGAACCCTTCATACAACGCAAGCAGGTGGAGGCACTGATGAAATGCTTCGACGATGCACGCACCGACATTGCCACATTGGTAAAGCCTTTCGTCCCCGAAGACGGCACGGAGCGCCTCTTCAACCCCAACACTCCCAAAGTTGTACTCGACGAAAACCAGTTCGCCATGTACTTCAGCCGCTCGGTCATCCCCTATCTGCGTGGCATCGACCAGAGCGAATGGCTCAACAACCACACCTACTACAAACATCTCGGCATCTATGCCTACCGTCTCGACATACTCAAACAGCTGACATCGCTTCCACAGACCCCGCTCGAAAAGATGGAGAGTCTGGAGCAGTTGCGTTGGCTCGAACAGGGTTATAAGATAAAAGTTGGTATCACAGACATTGAGACAATAGGCATCGACACCCCCGAAGACCTTGAACGCGCAAAAGAATTTGCCGCATCGATAGGACTATGCTGGAACAAATAGCGAGCAGATGAGACATCCCATCCCCGAAATCAAGCCCATGCAGATGGCAGACATCAATCTGCCCGAAAAAGTGTTGCTACCCAACGGAATTCCACTCTACCTGATAAAAGGCGGAGTGCAGGAGATAATAAGGCTCGACATACTCTTCCCAGGAGGATATGCAACACAGGAACAGCCACTTCAGGCACTCTTCACCAATAGGATGTTGCGCGAAGGCAGCCTGCACAGCAAAGCCGGCAAAATATCGCGCACACTTGACTCGTGCGGAGCGTGGATAGAGACCTACTGTTCGCAACGTTGCAGCCACATCACCCTCTACACCCTCAACCGCCATTTCGAAAAGTTGGCGCACACCCTCAGCGAAATAATAAGAGAGCCATCATTTCCCGAGAAGAACCTCGAAATCATACGCACCGCCAACAAGACCCACTTCCTTGTAAACAGCCGGAAGGTGGGTTCAATGGCACACCGCCACTTCGAAAAAGCAATCTGGGGAGAGAATCACAAATTGGGTCGCCTTGTAACCCTTGAGGACTACGAAGCCATCACGACCGACACATTAAAAGCCTACCACAGCAAGGTATACGGCACTGGCAACTGCACCATATTCGCATCGGGCAAGATAGACGAAGCAATAACAGAGACAATAGCAGCCACTTTCGGCAACGGTAATTGGGGTGCATCAACCCCCTCCATACCCACAATTGCGCCACCGCAGGAAAGCAAGAGAGAGAGAATAAACATCAACATCGATGGCGCAATGCAGAGTGCCATAAAGATAGGCGCCACCACACTCCCCGCAGGCGACCCCGACTACTACACCCTGAAGTACCTGACCGTACTCCTGGGTGGATATTTCGGCAGCAGACTGATGACAAACATACGCGAGAAGAACGGATACACCTACCACATAGAGTCTGAGCTGAGCACATTCGGCAAACGGCACGTACTCTCAATCACCACAGAGACAGCCAACAAATATGTCGAGCCGCTGATTAAAGAGGTATACAACGAACTCCACCGACTGCAAAACGAAGCTGTACCAGATGAAGAGATGCAGAAACTGCGCAACAGCACCCTCGGAGAGCTATGCCGCGAGTACGAAGGTCCCTCGGCAAAAGCTGATGTATTCATCAGCACATGGCTATCGGGCGAGCCCTTCGACAGTGTAAACAGATACCTGGAGACTATCCGCACTACACCCCCCGAAGAGTTCATGCGCATAGCACGTCTACACCTCCACCCCGAAGAGATGATAGAGGTAATTGCCGGAGCATAAACAGAAGCACAATACGGGCTGCATCGACTGGTGCAGCCCGATTTTATTCGCCTACAGGAAAACAGCTATTGCAATTTTCAAACATAAACGCTATCTTTGTGCATTAAGGGTGTTTCTCAGGAAGAGCACCCCGACAAGAACCATAACAGAACAATAAATGAAAAAAACAATAATATATATAATACTCACTATCGGTTGCATTTTTCCCTCGGCAGCTCAAAGCAACTTCACCCAAGCCATCAAAGACGGGGTAGAAGCTGTTAAAGAGGGTATGTCGCCCCTCACAGAACTTGTATCGGAAACAGCGAAAAAGAACAAAAAAAGCAACATAAAAGAGCTCATACTTAAGGATGGTGCCAAATATACCGGTGAAGCCAGAGGCAAGAAGCCCCATGGCAAAGGTAAAGCCATATACCCCAACGGAGACACCTATGAAGGCGAATTTGTAAAGGGCAAACGCCAGGGCAAAGGTATATACATCTTCAAGGATGGCGAAAAATACGAAGGAGAGTTCTACGACAACCGCCATCACGGTCGCGGCATCTACACCTTCGCCGACGGTCGCCGCTACGATGGAGATTGGGTCAACGACTTCCAGCAGGGAAACGGCACCATGTACTACCCCAACGGCGACAAATACATAGGCGAGTGGCTTGAAGACAAGCGCAGTGGATTGGGCACATACCTGTGGACAAGCGGTGCCACATACGTAGGAAAATGGCTTGACGACAAGTACGAGGGCGAAGGAGTGCTCCAGTGGAGCGACAAAAGCAAATACAGCGGCAACTGGCACGCAGGCAAGTTCCACGGTAAAGGCATATATGCCTATTCCAACGGCGACACATACGAAGGCGACTGGAAATCGGGGCTCCGTCACGGCAAAGGCACATACAGATTTGCCAACGGCGACACATACAACGGCGAATACCAGAACCACGAATGGAACGGTACCGGCACATACACCAGCACCACCGGGTACACATACAACGGCACATTCAGCAATGGCAAGCGCAACGGATACGGCAAAGCCACATGGGAAAACGGAGCCACCTACGAAGGCAACTGGAAGAACGATCTGCGAGAGGGTGAAGGCAAATATACCTGGGGCAACGGCGACGTCTACGAAGGCAATTGGAAGAACGACAAGATGAACGGCGAAGGCATCATACGCCAGTCCAACGGCAACAAATACCGCGGCGGTTTTGTCGACGGTCTCGAAGAAGGAACGGGAATAGCTGAGGACAAGGATGGAATGAGATACGAAGGAAACTTCACAGCAGGCAAACGCAACGGCAACTTCGTGGTAAAAGACAGCACCGGGAAAATCCTGCGCACCTGCGAATATATAATGGGACAGATAAAACCCGAAGAGCCCATAGAAGAGCCCAAGAAAAAAACTCCTGCAAAGCGCAAGAGAAGAAGAAGATAACAACCAAGGGCTGTTCTATAATTTAACAGTTCTCTGAATATTCTAATAAACATCAAGAAATGTGGAAAAAGTGAAATATGATGTATTTATAAGCTATTCACGTAAAGACTACGTGGATGAGCAAAAAAATGTGATTCCCGGTAACGTGGTGTCAAAAATAAAGAAGGCACTTACAGAGGCGGGTATTACCTATTGGTTTGACGAGGACGGAATATATTCTGGACAGAACTTTGTTGAAAAGATAGTTACAAACATAGAAAATGCTAAAATTTTCTTGTTTCTGTCAACAGCCAATGCCAACAAATCAATCTGGACTTGCAAGGAGATTGCAAGTGCTGATGAATTCAAGAAACATATTATTCCTATCCGAATCGACTCCACGCCTTACAACAAAAAAGTACTTTTTCGCATTGCAGATTTGGATTATGTTGACTATTATACTAATCCGCAAAAGGGCATAGTAGATATGATTAAATCTATCAAGGTCTATATGGATGAGCTAGCCAATGCCGAAAGACTTAAGAAAGAAGAGGAATACAAAAGGAAGGAACAGGAGCGCAAGAAAGCCGAGGAACTGAAACAGATCAGAGATATTGAGGTGCAAAAACAGCATGAGGAACAAAAAAGACTAACTGAGGAGATATTGGTATCTATCTCCGAATTGAATATTGAAGAAGAAAAATTGTCTTTAGAACGTTCAAAGCTGATTATAAAATTGAAGAAAATAACAGACGGAGGGCAACGCGAAAGTCTGAAGACAAAGATTCTGGACAGCAGTCCCATCCGCAAGAAGGCGATGGCCGAAACAGTTCAATTGCAGGAGCGGATAATGGAATTAGAGTCTATTGCACAGCAGCAGGCCTCTCAAACTACAGAAATGGAGAAACTGCGCAATGAACTAACTGAAAAGAATGCGGAAATCAGATCATTACGTACGACAAGTGCCGAACTGCAACAAGAAAAAGAATCTATATTAAAGCAGAGAAGTACACAAGAACAAGTGCATCAGTTGCCAAAATCGAATATATGGATTCATACAATTTATGGTTGCATAATAATCGCGATTCTTGTATTTATGCATTTAAGCGGCGATAGAGAAACCCTCAACACACTAGATTCAACCGACGCGTCTTCCTCTGTTTCAACGAGTCACAAATCTTCTTTGGATAGTTCTTTATCAGTCATTATTGGTCAATTAAACAATATTCATCCTCAACTCCAAAAATGCATAGAAGGTTATAAGGGAAATGACCCCAAGTCAACATATCAGTTAGCAAAATATTTTGAAAACGGGGATTTTCTAGAAGGAAAACGTAATTTGAAAATCGCAGGAATGTTTTATCATCAAGCTGCGGACGCGGGCTTCCATGAAGCTCAGACCTCACTGGGCTTCTATTTTTATCATGGACGAGGAGGCTTTGTGCAAAATTATGATTCAGCTACATTCTGGTATAAAGAGGCAATTAAAAATGGCTCTCACGATGCTGAATATTATCTTGCAACTGCGTATAGTACAGGTACATATTCTGAAAATGACAGTTCCCTTAGAACAAAGGATGCTATAGAACTCTACAAAAAGAGCGCAGAAGAAGGGAACGCTAAGAGTCAGATTGCTTTAGGTTTTTATTACTATGACAATACTTCGAACTATCTTGAAGCAAAAAATTGGCTTGAGAAAGGTCTGAATGGAGACATCCCTTCAAGCCTCAAAGCAAAAGCCCAATTCTATATGGGGCAACTATATGGAACAGGAAGATACAATAAAAAAGACGACTCCGAGGCGTTTAATTGGTATAAAAAATCTGCTTCAACCGGAGACGGATACCTTGAAGCCATCTATTATTTAGGTTTATATTATGAAAAAGGCAGAGGAACGAAAAGCAACCTTAAAATGGCAATAGAATACTATAAAGAAGCTTCGCAAAGAGGACATAAATCTGCACTAGCAAAGTTGAATGAATTGAAGATCAAATATCCAAAACTGAATTATAATTGAACAACAATAAAATAATAACCATGATACTCGACACTCTTGACAACCTGAGCAAATATGCAGCGCTCAATCCTCTATTCCCCAAGGCAATAGAGTTCATCACCACCACCGACCTTGCAAAGCTTCCTTTGGGAAGAAACGAAATACAGGGCGACGAGATATTCGCCAACGTAATGGAAGCACAGCCCCGCACAAAGGAGGAGGTACCCGTTGAGATACACCGCAAGTACATAGACATACAGATACCCATCAGCGACGACGAGATAATGGGATACACCCCCTTGACATTACTCCCCAAAGGAGAATACAGCGAAGAGAACGATGTAACCCTCTACCCTGTAGGGGTGCTGGCGCAAGATTACATAAACGTTAAACGCACTATGTTTACAATATTCTTTCCCCAGGACGGTCATGCCCCTGCTGTAACCCCCGTCAAACTGAAGAAGATAATTGTAAAAGTAGCAATAAAATAACCCGAATACAAACCATAAACCACATCGCCATGTTAAGACTGATAGAAAGAGACGGATACCTCTCACCCTACACCGTGGAGATAGAAGGCAGATACAACCACTACCTTCACAAAGAAAATGAACTTACACAAAAAGGCAAACAGACACTCTCCGACTTTGCATCAGGCTATCTATACTTCGGACTGCACGCGACCAAAGATGGTTGGTGCTTCAGAGAATGGGCGCCCAATGCCACTAAAATATACCTTGTAGGCGACTTCTCCGATTGGCAGGAGCTTCCACAATACGAACTCAAGAGAATAGAGAACGGCTGTTGGGAAATAGAACTCCCCAAGAAAGCACTTTCACACGGACAGTACTACAAACTGAAAGTATACTGGGACGGCGGACAAGGCGAACGTCTCCCGGCATGGGCACGCCGCGTAGTGCAGGACGATGCCACACAGATTTTCAGTGCTCAGGTGTGGAATCCCAAGAAACAATACAAGTTCAAGCACAAGAGATTCAAGCCCAAATGCTCTCCCCTGCTCATCTATGAATGCCACATAGGAATGGCGCAGGAAGAGGAGCGTGTGGGCACATATACAGAGTTCCGCGAAAAGATACTTCCCCGCATTGCAGCCGACGGCTACAACTGCATACAGATAATGGCTATACAGGAGCACCCCTACTACGGCAGTTTCGGTTACCATGTATCGAACTTCTTTGCAGCCTCATCACGTTTCGGCACCCCCGAAGAGCTCAAGGAGCTCATCGACACAGCCCACGGCATGGGCATAGCAGTGATTATGGACCTCGTACACTCCCATGCGGTGAAGAACGAGATGGAAGGATTGGGACTGCTCGACGGCGACCCCTGCCAATACTTCAACGAAGGCGACCGCCGCGTACACAACGCATGGGACTCGCTCTGTTTCAATTACGGAAAGAACGAAGTTATACACTTCCTCCTCTCCAACTGCAAATATTGGATGGAAGAGTTCAAGTTCGACGGATTCCGCTTCGACGGCGTAACCTCAATGATATACTACAGCCACGGACTCGGTGAATCGTTCTGCGACTACTCCGACTACTTCAACGGCCATCAGGACGGCGACGCTATCTGCTACCTCACACTCGCCAACAAGCTCATACACGAGATTAACCCCGCGGCAATCACCATCGCCGAAGAGGTATCAGGCATGCCCGGTCTTGCCGCACCCATCGAAGACGGAGGCTACGGTTTTGACTACCGCATGGCGATGAACATCCCCGACTACTGGATAAAGATGATTAAGGAGCAGAAAGACGAAGACTGGAAGCCCTCATCGATATTCTGGGAACTCACCAACCGCCGTCAGGACGAGAAGACTATCTCATATGCCGAGAGCCACGACCAGGCACTTGTGGGCGACAAGACCATCATCTTCCGTCTCATCGATGCCGACATGTACTGGCACTTCAGTAAAGGACACGAAACAGGCATGGTGCACCGTGGAATAGCCCTCCACAAGATGATACGCCTTGTAACAGCCTCAACCATCAACGGCGGCTACCTCAACTTCATGGGCAACGAATTCGGACACCCCGAATGGATCGACTTCCCGCGCTACGGCAACGGATGGAGCCACAAATATGCAAGACGTCAGTGGAGCCTTGTCGACAACCCCGACTACTGCTATGCATCACTCGGAGACTTCGACAAAGAGATGATGGAGATAATAGGCAGTGTAAAGAACTTCCAGAAACGTCCCGTACAAGAGATATGGCACAACGACGGCGATCAGGTACTCGCCTACTCGCGCAAAGACCTTATCTTCGTATTCAACTTCAGCCCCACACGCTCATTCACCGACTACGGATTCCTTGTTCCCGAAGGCGCCTATTCGATAATACTCGACTCCGATGCCACACGCTTTGGCGGCAACGGCTTTGTCGACGACAACCAGGTACACTTCACCAACCACGACCCGTTGTATGCCAAGAAGCGCAAAGGCTGGTTGAAGCTTTACCTGCCTGCACGCACAGCGCTTGTACTTAAAAAGAACAAATAACGGAAAGAGAGAACAGGTAGTGCCATGATTTCAGGATTATGGCACTACCTCTTTGAATTTATATTTTATAGAACAAACTTTAACACTAACTCCAACACGAAAAAGAGATGAAGTCGGCAAGAGAGATACGTCTGTTCCGCATGGTAAGGATAATATGCGCCATAGTATTTGCACTGTTCGCGTTCACCTACCTGTCGATACATCAAGGACCGTTGCTCGAAGTTGTCTACGACATGACAGCAACCGGCAAACTACAATACAACGCAAACATAACTGCCGCAGTGGTAACAATTGTACTGCTGTTGCTCACACTATGGATAAACAAATTCGCGAAATTCAACCGCGAATGGGAAGCACTCTCCTACATGCCTGCATCCATCTTCCTCGCATTCATCACAGACATCGACCGCAGCATATACATAGAGACAGAGAGTTCGGCACGATGGATATGGATAGGAGTAGCGGTGATATTCATATACACCTTCTCGTCGTGGGTGCTGCGTCGTGTGCTCTTCATGCGCATAAAGGACATCACCAGAGCCACGAACAGAATCATGTGGCGCAACTTTCTTCTCTTTAGCATCATCTTCTCAGTCACCGGCAACCTCACCAACAACGACGAAGATTTCAAGCACGAATGTATAGTGTACCACTACACAAAAAAAGGCGAGACAGACAAAGCTCTGAAAGTAGCCCACCGTACCCTGTCTGCCTCTCGCGAACTGACAGCACAACGCGCCTATCTGCTCTCGTGCAAGGGCGAATTGGGCGAGCGGCTCTTCACCTATCCCCAATACTACGGGCTGCAAGGTCTGTTGCTCGACGAAAAGCAGACATCGCCCATCACGGCAGACACAATTTACAACCACCTGAAGGCAAAGCCCATGCAAGGTGAAGAGACAATAGAGTTTCTCGCACGTGCGGCAACCACCGACACAGCCTCCACTGCGGTAAAGGAGTACTACCTGGCTGCATTGTTGCTCGACAAGCGTTTGCAGGAATTTGCCGACACACTGCCCCACTTCTACAACCCTGCAGACACTGCCACTCTGCCGTTGCACTACCAAGAGGCACTCCTGCTCAATTCGAAGCTCAACAACATAGCGCCTCCATTCGAGGAGAAGGAACTTGAAACGAAATATGGGCAATTCACACAAATAGAGAAAGAATATAACACCCCACATGTGCGCAGCAACTATGCAAGGAAGCAGTTCGGCAACACATATTGGTGGTACTACATATACTCCCAGGCAAAGAAATAACGACAAAACAAAGCAAATATGAAAGGAATTAACGCAATTATGGCAGCAATAGTAATGACCGGAGCCGCAATTACAAGCTGTAATGACACTGCACCGGCAAGTGCAACGACTGAGACCACAGCCGAAATCATAGGCAAGTCCACAATAAAAGTAGAAAACAAACGACTCACCCCCGAAGCACTCTGGGCAATGGGACGCATAGGAGCAGTAACCCCCTCGCCCGATGCAAGCAAGGTACTCTACGGAGTGAGCTACTACAGTGTGCCCCAGGACAAGAGCCACCACACACTGCAGATAATGGATGCCGACGGCAAAAACCAGACACTGCTCACCACTACAGCCAGCAACGAAAGCGGTGTCGTGTGGATAAAGGGCGGCAGCAAGATAGCCTTTATCTCCAACGCAAGCGGCAGCAGCCAGGTGTGGGAGATGAACCCCGACGGCACAGAGCGCCGACAACTCAGCAACTGCGACAAACCCGTTGACGGCTTCCTCTTCTCGCCCGACGAAAAGAGTGTAATCCTCATACACCAGGTACCTATAAAAGAGAGCACAGCCGAAAAATATCCCGACCTGCAGCTTGCCAAAGGTTTCATAGTTGACGACCTCATGTATAAACATTGGGACGAGTGGCTCACGACAGCCCCCCACCCCTTCGTGGCACAGTTCGACGGAAACACTATCAGCGGCGGCAAAGACATACTCGAAGGGACCAAATACGACTGCCCCAACCGTCCTTTCGGCGGTGTCGAACAGCTTGCATGGAGCAACGACTCAAAGAAGATAGCATATGCCTGCATCAAGAAGATGGGTGTTGACTATACCGTCAGCACCGACACCGACATCTATCTCTACACCATCGCCGACGGCACATCTGTCAATCTCTGCAAAAGAGATGCCGCTACATCCAATTACGGCTACGACACAGCACCCACATTCTCGCCCGACGGCACACACCTCGCATGGCTCAGCATGAAACGCGACGGATATGAGAGTGACCAGAACCGTCTGTGCGTAATGAACCTCGCCGACGGCACACAAAGCTACATCAGCGAAAAGCCCTTTGACAGCAGCGTAGACAGCTACTGCTGGGCAGCCGACAGCAAGAGTCTCTACTTCACCGGAGTATGGCACGGCACATCCATGATATACAACATCGACCTCGGCGGTAAGCTCACAAAACTCACCGACGGCAACTACGACTACACATCGGTTTCACTGCTCGGCGACAAGCTCATAGCTACACGCCAGTCCATCAGCGAGCCCACAGACATCTACACAGTGGAGCCCACAGCCGGAGGCAAGATAACACAGCTCACATGGGAGAACAAGCACATCCTCGACCAGTTGCAGCGCGGCAAGGTAGAAGCCCGCTGGACAAAATCGGTTGACGGCAAGCAGATACTCTCATGGGTAATCTACCCTCCGCAGTTCGACCCCAACAAGAAGTACCCCACACTGCTCTTCTGTCAGGGCGGTCCCCAGTCACCTGTAAGCCAATTCTGGAGCTACCGCTGGAACTTCCAGATAATGGCAGCCAACGACTACATCATCATCGCCCCCAACCGTCGCGGACTTCCCGGCTTCGGCATGGAGTGGAACGAGGCAATCAGCGGCGACTATGGCGGTCTATGCATGAAGGACCTCTTTGCAGCCATCGACGACTTTGCCAAAGAGCCATACGTCGATGAGAACCGACTCGGTTGCGTAGGTGCAAGCTTCGGCGGCTACACTGCAATGTGGATGGCAGGACACCACGAGAAACGCTTCAAGGCATTCATCGCACACGACGGATTCTTCAACATGGACCAGCAGTACTACGAAACAGAGGAGTCGTGGTTCACAAATTGGGATCTCGGCGGTGCCCCCTACGAGAAGAACGAAAAGACAAAACGCACATATCCCAATTCGCCCCACCTCTTCGTAGAGAAATGGGACACCCCCATACTGCTCATACACGGCGAACGCGACTACCGCATCCTTGCCTCACAGTCTATGGCAGCATTCAACGCAGCCAAACTCCGCGGTGTACCCGCACAGCTGTTGCTCTTCCCCGACGAGAACCATTGGGTTCTCCGTCCGCAGAACGGCATCCTGTGGCAACGCACCTTCTTCGCATGGCTCGACAAATGGGTAAAAGCAGCAAAATAACAACCTACAAAAAGAATAGAGATGACACTAACACAGAACATACAGAAACGACTTAACGACTCCCCCGCAGCACGTTGGAGCGCACTGCTCATTGTCTCGTTCACAATGATGTGCGGATACTTCATCACCGACATAATGGCGCCACTCGAAGACCTGCTCACCAAAAGCCCCGCCGAAGGTGGACTGGGCTGGACAAGCGGCGAATACGGATTCTTCTCAGGCGCATACGGATACATCAACGTATTCCTGCTGATGCTCTTCTTCGGAGGAATCATCCTCGACAAATGCGGCATAAGATTTACCGGAATCATCAGTTGCGCCCTGATGTTTGCTGGCGCACTGCTCAAATGGTATGCCATAGACACGAACTTCGGCGCAGCAACACTCTTCGGCTATCCCATGCAGGTAGCCCTCGCCGCACTCGGATTCGCCATCTTCGGAATGGGAGCGGAAATTACAGGAATCACCGTCACCAAGATTATTGCCAAATGGTTCACCGGCCACGAGCTTGCACTCGCCATGGGTCTGCAGGTGGCAATGGCGCGTATAGGTACAGCAGCAGCCCTTGCATGCAGTCTGCCCATAGCAAAGGCAATGGGTTCAATATCCTCACCTCTGCTCATAGGTTCGGCACTGCTCTGCATAGGACTACTCTCATACCTTGTATATTGCGCAATGGACAAGAAGCTGGACAAGTCGTTGGCAGCGACAAGCACAGAGGAAGAGGAGAACTTCAAGCTGAGCGACCTCAAGTTCATACTCACCAACAAAGGCTTCTGGCTCATCACACTGCTCTGCCTCATGTTCTACGCAGGAGTATTCCCCTTCCTCAAGTTCGCCACCAAACTGATGATATACAAATACAACGTTGCACCCGACGTTGCAGGACTCATACCGGCTATGCTGCCATTCGGTACAATACTGCTCACCCCGGTATTCGGCTCCATGTACGACCGCATCGGCAAGGGCGCTACACTTATGATCATCGGTTCCCTGCTACTGACTATCGTACACGTGCTCTTTGCATTGCCGATTCTCTCTTACGGATGGTTCGCAATCATCATCATGATACTCTTGGGAATAGCCTTTTCACTCGTACCCTCGGCACTGTGGCCATCGGTGCCCAAGATCATTCCCATGAAGCAGTTAGGCTCGGCATATGCCATAATATTCTACATACAGAATATCGGACTCTCCATGGTACCCGTACTCATCGGCTGGGTGATTGAAAAATATTCAACCGCAGAGATTGCCGGTGAAACCACATACGACTACACCATCCCCATGACAATCTTTGCACTCTTCGGAGTGATTGCAATAATCATTGCAGCCATACTCAAAAAAGAGGACGCTACCAAGCACTACGGGCTCGAGGAGAGCAACATGAAGAAATAACAAAAATTTTTTACCACAAAAAAACGATTCTTTACGACAATTATGCGTAAAGAATCGTTTTTTTGTGTAAGTTTGCAAAAGAAAAAATCAAAACATATATATATGAAAAAACTTTTACTCACAACCACACTTATGTTGCTGTCAGCAGTAACATTATTTGCACAGACAACCGCCACACTCGGCGAAAAAGTTACCACATTGGAAGAGATTAAGGACGGAGGATACTACGTGCTGCAAGGTCTTCTCAACTGCGACCCCGTACACGGAATTTCCGGAGCAAAGGGCGGCGGCTACTACAAAAGCACCAATTCTGTAGGAACAAGATTCAATGCCGCTTGCGTATTCCTCGTAACTGACACAGGATTCGGCGATGACACCTACTATCTGCAGAGCCTTTCTGACGGTAGTTTCTGGTGCTCATGCGATGCCTCATATTTTGCCGATGGTGCCAAGACCTGCTACCGTTCATTGGCAGCAAAGGTAAAATTCGCCCCAAACAACAACGAAGGACTTCCCGGTTCATTCGTAATATATGAATACATAGAAGATGCAGAACGCGACTACGACGATAACGGCGACATCAAATCAACCCCATACGTGGTAGCACAGGACTGGGGAAGAAGCTACGGATGGTGTTCATACCCCACCCTCGCCGAGAATGACAATACAGGTTCCGGCGAATGGTACATCTACAATGTAGAGATAGAGAACCCCAATCAATATCTGCTCAAGAACCTCGTGAAAGAGGTAGAGAGACTCGACCTTAAGGAGTGCCCCGACCCGGGCAGATTCTCCGACCTCGGCTCTTTCCCCGAAGTATTCGAAGAAGTAAAGGCACTCAAAGACTCTGTAGAGGAGAAAGACGCACAGATACTTACAGAAAAACTCCTCGATGCCCTCGACGAGAATGCCGACGACGAGCCCAATCCCATTGTCGAAGGAGTATATGTGATAGAGAATGCATACAACGCCTTCCTCGCCGTAAAGAAAGTTACAAAATCGCTCTGCTTCGATGTAAACACCTTCGACAACAGCACAGGTGACTATGCACTCTTCTGGCGCTCTACACCCGCCGACATCTTTGCTGCTGATTCGATGTTCTACTTCGAAGTACTCTCTGCAGCCGACAGCGAGATTGCCGACATATTCGTTGAGGAAGGATCTATAACAGATGAGGACAGAAAAGATCTCTACTTCATCAGAAATCCCAAGACCAAACAATACGTTGCATGGGCTCCCACTAATGGCATAGCTGTAGGTAGTACGACAAAGCCCGAGACCCCATACCTCATCACCACCTACAACGACAAATTCACAATAGTATGCCCCGAACTTTCCGAGTTCGGTCTTGCAGCTTATAACCATTTAGGAGGCAACGGTCCTGACAACTTCGTTGAATTCGCAGGAAAGACACTGCAGGCGTCTGTATGGAACCTGCGACTTGTGCAGGCATATCAGGGTACTTCCATCAGCTGCCCGGCTATAGACAAGAACGAACCCGTTGATGTTTCATACTATTCTGTTTGCGGTGTTGCATCAGCGACTCCTCAGAAGGGTATAAACATCGTGAAATATACATACAGAGACGGCTCTGTGAAAAGCAAGAAGATGGTAGTGAAATAACCCCCTTCTGCACAATATACAGCAATGGCTGACCGATAGGGATTATCCGGTCAGCCATTGCTGCTATTTTGGGGAATCGAAGAAAAATAATTCCTAACAGTTGGAAAAATTTGTACCTTTGCACGGAAAATTCATACAAAGATGAAAGAGGAAAGCAGAAGCATATTCCAACAGCCTTTGTGGGTAACGCTGTTCGCCCTTACTGCAGCCATTGCATGGGGATGGGCATACCCGCTTATAAAACAAGGATTCACAGAGTTCGGAATTTCGGAAGCAATGACCGGCAGCAAAATGCTCTTCGCCGGAATAAGGTTCACCGCCTCGGGAGCCATCATACTCGCCATTGCACTTGCCACACACCGCAGTTTCGGGATAAGGAGAGGAAACGACTGGTGGTATATAATGCTCTTTTCGTTGCTGAACACCACCCTGCACTATGCATTCTTCTACATAGGATTGTCGCACAGCGCCGGAGCACGTGCCGCCATACTCAACTCTATGAGTGTATTCACATTAGTACTTCTCGCCTGTCTGTTCTACAAGAGCGACCGGCTGACTATAGGTAAGATTGCCGGATGCACGATAGGTTTCATTGGAATATTGACTCTGAATCTTGGAAGTGGCAGCGGCGGAAGTTTTACTTTGCAAGGCGATGGCATGATAATACTCAACGCACTCTGCTCTGCCTTTGCCGGTCTGATGACCCGCGGAGTGAACAAAAGGATTGATGTATTCGTAGGAACAGGATACAGCCTTGCCATCGGCGGCATATTGCTTGTAATCATAGGCATAGCCGGAGGTGGCACCATACCTATGGTAACGACTAAGGGAGCAATAATCCTCGCCTTGCTCATCTGTATATCGGCACTTGGGTTCGCACTCTACAACAAACTTCTCACCTGCAACCCTATGGGCAAGGTAGCAATATTCAACTCACTCATTCCCGCAGTAGGCGCACTCACTTCGTGCCTATACCTGAACGAGCCTTTCCATGCAAAATATATCGTTGCACTATTGATGGCTACAGCAGGAATCTTCATCATAAACAGAGAGAAAGGCAAGCAATAGTAGAGTTATTTGCTATCGTTGGCTATTTTTACTATCTTCGCAAAAAATTAAGACACCGTGGGAAGAAAAAAATTTTCAGAGAAAGAGATAAAGGTAATACGCAAGCTATTGGGCAACAAGATGCGTGGCAACCGCTCGCAACAGAAGATGTCGCGACACATACTAAGAACAATATTCGGATTCAACATATCCGATTTCGGCGTTCAGGGCAAAGCTTTCGGTCCCGAAGACCTTGACGAATGCATACGCCGTGGCCGTATACAGATTCTCGACGATGCCACCATAGAAGCGATGAAACTGCGCTACGCCGAGAAAAAACAGCACGATGAGGCTGTACGTCAAGCCGAAGCCATTGCAGACGGCGAAGTTGTCGATTGGCAGGAAGCGCTAAAAGAGTGGAACGAATATTACTCCCAAAATCAGGAGCAGGAGTAGATGATATTCAACTGTACCAAATATGTAAAATGCCGTACCTCAACAGTACGGCATTTTACATATATACATAGTTCTTGACTTATTCACAATCATTATCATACAAAGGAGCATCCTCGGCTGCTGAGTTCAGATAAATATCACCCTCAGTCTCGTATGGATTAATGACTCTTGTACCGAGATCGCCAAACTTCTCCGAAGATTGCACATCGACTTCACTATCCAGCAGATATGCCAATCCCTCGGCAAGCAGACGTTCGCCTCGGGGCATAGCGTCAAATTCATCCGTATTCAGTTTCTTGCTCATATTTTCTGTGGAGATATTAGATGTTGGCAATTCTCATTATATCGGCAAATACACCGGCTGCAGTAACGCCTGCACCCGCTCCATAGCCCTGTATAAGCATGGGGTACTCCTTGTAACGCTCGGTTGTAAGCAGTATTATATTGTTACTGCCCTCGAGATGGTAGAAAGGATGATGCCTGTCTACCTCGCAAAGAGATACAGAGCCCTTGCCATTCTCGAATTTTGCAACAAAACGCCAATGTTTCTCCTCGTTCTGCAGGCGGCGACGGTTCGTCTCGAACTCTTCGTCCAACGACGGGAGAGCCTCCCAAAATTCCTCAATGGAACTGTTGAAGAATTCCTGAGGGATAAACAGATTTGCCTCAACCTCCTCCTGTTCAATTGTATAGCCTGCCTCACGTGCAAGGATGACAAGTTTTCTGATGACATCCTTTCCGCTGAGGTCGATACGGGGATCGGGTTCGCTGTATCCATGTTCCTTGGCCAACTTCACTGTGCGGCTGAAGGGAATCTCCTCGCTCAACGCATTGAATATGAAGTTGAGTGTACCGCTGAGCACAGCCTCTATCTTCAGAATCTTGTCGCCGCTGTTTATCAGGTCGTTTATGGTGCAAATGACCGGCAGACCGGCACCGACATTTGTCTCGAAAAGATACTTGACATTGCGTATTCTCGAAATGTGCTTCAGGCGGCTGTATGTGGAATAGTCCGACGAAGCCGCTATCTTGTTTGCAGCAACAACCGAAATGTTGTGCGAGAGCAGATCCTCGTACAATGCAGCCACCTCACTGCTTGCCGTACAGTCAACAAACACTGAGTTGAATATGTTCATGCCTATGATTTCGTCGCGCAGCTTTGATATATTGCTTTCGGGGCTTGCTGCAAGCTCTTCGCGGTATGTGCGCAGATTGATGCCGTCGCGGTTGAAAATCGCATGACGGCTGCTTGCAATGCCCACTACATTGAGTTGCAGGCTATGCTCATCCATCAGTTTCTCGCGCTGCTGTTCTATCTGCTCTATAAGACTGCCGCCCACCGTTCCTGTTCCGCAGATGAAGAGGTTGAGCACCTGATACTCGGAGAGGAAGAACGAGTCGTGAATGACATTGAGCGTCTTGCGCAACAGCTCGGCCTTCACAACAAAAGAGATGTTTGTCTCTTGTCCGCCTTGCGCACAAGCCACCACATTTATACCGTTACGACCGAGTGTCTGGAAGAGTTTGCCGACAATTCCGGGAGTATGGCGCATATTCTCGCCTACAATTGCCACAGTTGAGAGATTGCCTACTGCACGTACCGGTTCCATGAGTCCCATGGAAATCTCCTTTTCGAACTCGAAGTTCAGCACCTCGCAAGCAGGCTCAGCATCCACATGGCGCAAACCGAGAGAGGTGCTGTTCTCCGAAGATGCCTGTGCCACAAGGAAGACACTTATTCCGGCATCTGCCAACGAACGGAATATTCTATGGTTGACACCAACTACACCCACCATACCCAAGCCTTGGACAGTGAGGAGTGAAGTGTCGTTTATGCTTGATATGCCCTTTATCTGACGTGCACTCTTGCGGGTTTCGTTATTGATGATTGTACCCTCGGCGGTGGGATTGAAGGTATTCTTTATGCGTATTGGTATATTTGCCTTGCAGACAGGGTAGATTGTCGGAGGATATACCACCTTTGCACCGAAGTTGCAAAGTTCGGTAGCCTCTACATAGCTGAGGTGCTGAATGGTGTAGGCATTACCTATGACATGAGGGTCGGCTGTCATGAAACCGTCGACATCTGTCCATATCTCGAGGCTCTCAGCCGAGAGAGAGGCTGCAATGAGCGAAGCTGTGTAGTCCGAACCACCACGACCGAGATTGGTTATCTCACCTGTCTCCTTATCGGTTGAGATGAACCCGGGGACAACTGCCACCTTGAAATCCTTGCCCGAGAATGTCTCTTTAATGAGAGCGGATGTAGCATCGCTGTCCAATATATATTTGCCATGTTTGGTCTCTGTCTTTATGAATGAGCGTGAATCGAAATGTACGGCACCGTCAATCAACGCAGTAACGATGAGACTCGAAATGCGCTCGCCGTAGCTGACGATGGCAGCTTCCGACTTCGGCGAAAGGTCGTTTATCAGATATATGCCCTGATAGATGTTTCCCAGATCGTGGAGCAAGGAGTCTACACGGCTGAGGAGTTCCCTTTTGGCTTTGTCGTCAGATATTACGGCGCTGATAAGCTCGTAATGCCGTGCCACTATCCCCTGAAACTCATCATTGTAGGCTGCGTCGCCTTTGGCTGCCATCTGCGAAGTCCTTATCAGTCTGTCAGTTATTCCCCCTAACGCTGAAACCACAACCACCACAGGCTGGTTTTCGGACTCCACAATTTTTTTCAGATTCAATATGCTTGCTGCGGAACCTACTGATGTTCCGCCGAATTTCATTACTTTCATCCTGTATGTTTTTACTCACTGCAAAAGTATAAAGTTTATCGCTAATAGGCAAGCATGGAAGCACGATTATTATTCTTTCACATTGCATTTATGCCTGTATCTGTAATTGCATTTGCGGCATACAGCAACCTTGCGGCACCATCGATGCAGAATTAATGTAGAATTGATGTATAATCCGTGGCAGGAGCAATAGAAAATCGCAAAATTCGTTTGATGTTGCGATGTGCGTCGTTATCTTTGCATTTGATAAATAGCAGTATTATGGCTAAAGAGAAAAAAATCTTTTTGTGCAATGAGTGCGGATACGATTCCCCAAAATGGTCGGGAAAATGTCCTGCCTGCGGAGCGTGGAACAGTTTTGTAGAAAAGAGCGTCAGGAAAGAGAGCGGTTTGCAGAACCTGATAAAGAACGAAATATCCACGGCGTCTTCCCCCATGCACATAGACAATGTATCCACCGATGCACTTCCGCGCATCGACACACGCGACAACGAGCTCAACAGAGTGCTCGGAGGAGGTCTTGTACCAGGTTCGCTTGTGCTCATCGGCGGAGAGCCCGGTATAGGAAAATCGACCCTCATCCTGCAGACGGTCCTGCGCATGGACCACAAACGCGTGCTCTATGTATCGGGCGAAGAGAGCGTCAGACAGATAAAACTGAGAGCCGAACGCATAGAATATGAAAAGTCACAATGTATGGTCGTGTGCGAAACACAGCTCGAGACTGTCTTCGGACACATAAAAGAGACGCAACCCGAACTCATCATCATAGATTCGATACAGACCATGTGCAGCGAAACGGTTGAATCCTCACCCGGAAGCATCACACAGATACGTGAATGCACAGCAGCACTTCTGAAGTATGCCAAAGAGAACAACACCCCTATCATACTCATAGGCCACATAACAAAAGAGGGAACCATTGCAGGACCTAAGATACTGGAACACATTGTGGATGTCGTGCTGCAGTTCGAAGGCGACCAGCACTATGTCTACCGAGTGCTGCGCTCCATAAAGAACCGTTTCGGCAGCACTGCCGAGATGGGCATTTACGAGATGCGGCGCGAGGGACTCCGCCAGGTAGAGAACCCGTCGGAACTGCTTCTGAGCGACCGCCATGCGGGAATGAGCGGAATATCCATCGCCGCAGCCATCGAGGGTGTAAGCCCGTTCCTCATAGAGGTGCAGGCACTTGTAAGCACAGCCGCCTACGGCACCCCGCAACGCTCCGCAACAGGGTTCGACCTGCGAAGAATGAATATGTTGCTTGCGGTTCTCGAGAAGCGCGTGGGATTCAAGCTTGCACAGAAAGATGTATTCCTGAATATCGCAGGAGGCCTGCGCGTAAACGACCCGGCAATAGACCTTGCAGTCATCAGCGCCATACTGTCGAGCAACATGGACGTAGAGACCGATGCGACCACCTGCATGGCAGGTGAAGTGGGACTATCGGGAGAGATACGCCCTGTGAGCCGCATAGAACAACGCATCTCCGAGGCGCAGAAATTGGGATTCAGACAGATAATCATCCCCAAGGCAAATACCAAGAATCTCGACCTGGGCAGGTTCGGAATAGAAATACGTCCCGTTGCAAAAGTCGACGAGGCTTTCAGGGAACTTTTCGGATGAAGAGTGATTCAGAAGTTGTTTAAACACCAACAAGAAACATGATAAACGAATATCAGATAAGAGTGCAGCCCCATCAGGCAGCAAACGAACAATCAATAATCAGGTACATTGCGCAGAGCAAAGGGCTCGACGCAAGAACCATCAAGGCTGTCAGAGTGCTCAAAAAGAGCATAGATGCCCGCCAGCGGACAATATTCGTCAATCTCACCATAAGGGTTTTCATAAATGAAGAGCCGCCGGCAGACGAATTCATAAGCCGCGAATATGGCAATGTGGAGAATTGCCGCAAGGTGGTGGTCGTTGGCGCCGGTCCTGCGGGACTCTTCGCCGCACTGAAATTGATAGAACTGCGTCTGCGCCCCATTGTGGTGGAGCGAGGCAAGGATGTGCGCACACGTAAACTCGATGTTGCAGCAATCTCGCGCGAGCACAAGGTCAATCCCGAATCGAACTACTGCTTCGGCGAAGGAGGAGCAGGCGCGTACTCCGACGGCAAGCTCTACACCCGAAGCAAGAAGCGCGGCAACATTGAAGGGGTGCTCAACGTATTCTGCCAGCACGGCGCAAGCCCCACCATCCTCTCCGATGCCCACCCGCACATAGGCACCGACAAGCTCCCGCGTGTAATTGAGAACATGCGCAACAGAATCATAGAGTGCGGCGGCGAAGTACACTTCGAAACACGTATGAAAGAGATACTCCTGAGTGGCGGCAAAGTGCATGGCATACGCACCGACAAAGGCGAGATTCTCGCCGACGCCGTCATCCTCGCCACCGGACATTCTGCACGCGACGTCTACCGCACACTGCACGAAAAGAATATTATCATCGAAGCAAAAGGCATTGCAGTGGGAGTAAGACTCGAACACCCCTCTGAACTTATAGACCGCATACAGTACCACAATCCCGCAGGCAGAGGCAAATACCTCCCTGCCGCCGAATACTCCTACACCACACAGGTAGAGGAGCGTGGTGTCTACAGCTTCTGCATGTGTCCCGGAGGTGTAGTCATACCCTCTGCCACAGCAAACAACCAACTGCTTGTCAACGGCATGTCGCCATCGAACCGCGGAGGACGATGGAGCAACTCGGGCATGGTGGTGCAGATAAACTGCGACGACCTTTCACACCCCGACCTGCAGATAGAGTGCGAGAAGACGATGGATATACGCGAAGATTCCCCTTTGAGAATGATGGCATTCCAGGAATCTCTCGAGAGGCTATGCTGGCTCATGGGCAACCGCCGACAGACCGCGCCGGCACAACGCATGGCAGATTTTGTCAAGGGCAAACTGAGCTACGACCTCCCCACAAGCTCCTACGCTCCGGGACTCATATCGTCGCCCATGCACTTCTGGATGCCCCAATTCATATCGGGGCGTCTGCGCCGAGGCTTTGAAACATTCGGACGCTCATCGCGAGGATTCCTCACTAACGAAGCAACCGTGATAGGAGTGGAGACACGCACCTCGGCACCGGTGCGCATACTGCGCAACAACGACACACTGCAACATATAGAGATAGAGGGACTCTTCCCTTGCGGCGAAGGAGCCGGATATGCAGGAGGAATAGTTTCGGCGGCAGTTGACGGTGAGCGTTGTGCCGAATCGGCTGCTGCATATTGCGGGAGATAGGAATATATCAAAAGCATTGCCTCCCCGTTTCTAAGTTCAGAAACGGGGAGGCAATGCTATCTATATAACCATCACATCATCTATTGCCAAGAGCCTTTGAATCGGCTTGTAACAATCTTTATCGCCGTATTGTCCTTGCCACCACGCAATCTGATGCTGTTCATCCTGAGGTCGTGTGTTATGCCTACGATATTTCCATTGCTGTCCTTCGTGGTTGTAACGGGAATAAGCACCACCTTGTTCCAGTCGGGGTTCTTCTCTGCCCATGCAGGGTCGCTTGCCATACCCTTCTCATACTCGTCATAGCAGTAGTTTATAAGACGAGATATGTTGTTGAACGTGTACTGATTATATGTGCGGTTGAAGGTCGAGTAGAACGATGTCTTGTTGTCGTAGGACTCGTTCTTGAGGAAGAAGTCGTACATTTCGCTCTTGCGCACCATGAGCAACACACCGGGTATTGAATACTTGTAATCGTAGTCGCTTGTCTGATTGTATCTTGTAAAGGTAATTTTTGTAAGGTTAAGAGTATCGGTATTCTCGATAATCTCCTTAACAGGAAGTTCTACCTCTGTGAAGATACCGGCAGGCGTCTTGAGATATGTGCACGAATTGTCCTCTATCAGTGTGCCGAGGTCGCCGTTGTCGAACTTGTTAACCTGCAAAACCTCTTTTGTAGAAGAGAATGTGGCAATTGCAGTTACTATGGAGTCCTTCTTTCCGCTTGCGCCACGCACATAGTGGCGGAAGTAAACATTCAGACGTGCCATATCCACATAGATGACTGTGCCATCGCCCTGTGTGCTCTTCACATAGAGCCCCTTGAAGACATTGTCTATAAAGTTTTCCGAGTTCGCAAAGTGGCTCTTACCTATAGAATCGCCATTGGCATCGGTCTCGTAATATTTCTTTATGAATCTGTTGCCCAATTCCTGGGGAAGGGATATTGTGATGCTCGGTGTGAAATTGTCGCCATGGCGAACAGAGTCGTGGATTGCATAATCAATTGCACAATATGCCTTCTCGGCTATCGCCCCCTTGCTTTCATCGTAGAATGCAGTAGGGTCGATATTAGTGTAGTATGGCACACCCTCCTCGAGAGTCCTGTCGAGTTCATAGACCTCGCACTTCATTGTGTTGAGCGAGTCGCCGAAGTAGCTGTTGTAAAAGAGCTTGAGTTCTATCTTGTAGACACTGTCGCCTATAACGCCCTCGGCGGGGAAACCATAATCCTCCACACAATTGAACTGAGCAATGAAATCGGAAGAGAATGTGGCATCCGATTCAGGGTCGGTATATCTTCCCAAATAGACACGGTTGGTATTTGCCAATATCGAGTCGTTTGCCAAAATCGAACGGCTCTTAGCATAGAATGTCATTGTGTCTATCTCCATTTCGTCGCCTGCCGGAACGATGGTGCTGCCCAACATATCCGTGTTGTCGTCGCAGGAGTAAAGCCCTATGGCAAATATTGCTATGAAAAGTAAATAAAAAATCCGTTTCATGTATTTAAAAAAAACTGTGTGGTTCAGAAGCTGTTTCAAAAATCAGACACCGTGCCGCACAGTTGTTTATTTATTGGTTAATCTCTGTTCTGAGAGCTGTCCAAAGCCAATCAGAATTTTTCGTAGAACTCGTTGCAGGCAGATACATACTCCTCTCCGGACTGATAGGGAAGGACCTCCTTGCCGAGCTCTTTTGCGTATGATACCAATGCTTCGGGTATATCGGGTGAGTTCAATACTATGCCGTCACTGTATCTTATTGCAAGCTTTGTCAGCTCTTCGTATGTTATGGGGGTCTTCACCTCCTCTACCAAAGAAGCATCCATATCCTTGCAAAGAAGTTTCTTGACGAGAGATTCATCAAGCGGGGACTTGAAGTCGCAGTTGTACAATGAGAAGACAACTTTTGACTCGCGGAACGAAGGCTCCTCTCTATATGCGCTCTTTATGTAGAGGGGCACCAAAGAGGATATCCATCCGTGGCAATGAATGACATCGGGACACCAACTGAATTTCTTTACTGTCTCAAGAACACCACGGGCAAAGAATATGGCACGTTCGTCATTGTCGCTGTATTCGTTGCCGTTCTCATCCTCAGTCATCAGACGGTTCTGGAAGTAGTCGTCGTTGTCAATGAAATATACCTGCATTCTTGCAGACTGCAACGATGCCACTTTTATAATCATAGGGTGGTCGGTCTCGTCTATTATCAGATTCATACCCGTGAGACGCTGCACCTCGTGCAACTGATTGCGTCTTTCGTTTATGGGACCCCATTTGGGCGTAAAGATCCTTATCTGTTTTCCACGCTCCTGGGTTGCCTGCGGCAACTCTCTTCCTACTGTTGCTATCTCCGACTTAGGGACGAAAGGTGTGATTTCTTGTGTAATAAATAAAATCTTGTTAGCTTCCATTGTTGTTGTATCATCAGACTCTATGTCTATGCCGTGCAAAGATACGCAAAAATCAAAAGATTAGCAAATTGCAACAGACGAATAAACAATCTCTTTTGTTTTATTAATTATTTTTAGGGTGGTTCAATAAATCAGTTAACATAATTGAAGTTGCTTTGACTCGCTTTGCAATTTGTAAACAAGTTCACATTGCGCTCGTTTAATCGCAACTTTCGGGACGATTTTTGAGATTATTTCGAGCATATTGTTTATTTTTTATTACTGTTCGGTTAAAATTACTAATTGTTTTTGGCTAAACAGTATTTATTTAATGGCAGTTTGTAGTTATCTTGATTTAAACAAAGTTTACGTTCTTTTTGTGCCGACAAAAAAGCACGGTTTAGTGAGTGCAATGCAAGCTCGCTTGCAAATT
>JAZNKR010000202.1:0-19129 GCA_045578665.1 Bacteroidaceae bacterium
CTTTTTTGTCGGCACAAAAAGAACGTAAACTTTGTTTAAATCAAGATAACTACAAACTGCCATTAAAAAAATACTGTTTAGCCAAAAACAATTAGTAAATTTTACCGGACGCTAATAGTTTTTTATATATTTGCGCTATAACAATAGATCGCTTATAATATATAATGTATGGAAGAGATAAAAAAAGAACAGGGAATGCAGGTGGAATTGAAGGAGAGTGTTGCAGACGGTGTCTACTCCAATATGGTGCTCATGGCTCATTCAAGTTCCGAATTTGTGTGTGATTTTATATCGGTCATGCCCGGAATGAGCAAGGCGCAGGTGAAGTCGAGGGTGATAATGTCGCCCGAACATGCAAAGAAAATGATGCTCGTGTTGCAGGACAATATCCGCAAATACGAGGCTAATTATGGGGAAATAAGAATTGCGGGGGCACCCACTCTCAACAATCCCGCAAAAACATCCGTTAAGGGCGATGCCTGAGGGGTGTCAGTAGGTATGTTGTGAAGTGACAACGAAATGTGTCGATGCACTTTTTTTCTGCTGTGTGCATTTTTTTTGGAAAAAATGAAATCAAATCTTTTTTATTCCAAATGAATTTTGTAACTTTGCAGACCGAAAAAGGTGTATTGTGCAATTTTGGCACGAACTTGAAACGTAAAATATTAAAAAACAATATAATAATTAAAAACTAAACAACATGCCTACAATTCAGCAATTAGTAAGAAAAGGCAGAGAGGTTTTGGTTGAGAAGAGTAAATCTCCCGCACTCGACAACTGTCCCCAGCGTCGTGGCGTGTGCGTACGTGTTTACACAACCACGCCTAAAAAGCCTAATTCTGCAATGAGAAAGGTGGCTCGTGTTCGTTTGACCAACCAGAAGGAAGTTAACTCTTACATCCCCGGAGAAGGTCATAACTTGCAGGAGCACTCAATCGTATTGGTACGTGGCGGTCGTGTTAAGGACCTCCCCGGTGTACGTTATCACATCGTTCGCGGTACATTGGATACAGCCGGTGTAGCAAACCGTACACAGCGTCGTTCTAAATACGGTGCAAAACGTCCTAAGGCTAAGAAGTAATTCTCTTGGAACGAAGTAGAGCGGAGTGATTCCTGCTTCGGACAAAAATAGGAATATGACTCCAACTAATTATTTAATAACCGTTTTGGTTTGTTGGATAAGTTATAAAGGTTGAGTAAATGACACAGAGGTGTCGTTGAAGAAAACAATAACGCAGCCCCAAACAAAACATAATTTTCGAAAAAGAAAATGAGAAAAGCAAAACCAAAAAAACGCGTGGTTCTTCCCGATCCCGTTTATGGCGATCAGATGGTTTCTAAATTCGTTAACCACCTGATGTATGATGGAAAGAAAAACATCTCTTACACAATTTTCTACAACGCTCTCGACCTGCTTGCAGCAAAGATGAAGAACGAGGAGAAGACTCCTCTGGAAATCTGGAAACAGGCTCTTGAGAATATCACTCCCAAAGTTGAGGTTAAATCTCGCCGTATAGGTGGTGCTACATTCCAGGTGCCCACAGAGATCCGTGCAGACCGCAAAGAGTCAATCTCTATGAAGAATATGATTCTCTTCGCTCGCAAACGTGGTGGCAAGACAATGTCAGACAAACTCTGCGCTGAGATTATGGACGCATTCAACAATCAGGGTGGTGCCTTCAAGCGTAAGGAGGATATGCACCGCATGGCTGAGGCTAACCGCGCATTCGCACATTTCCGTTTCTAATCCTTTAATACAGATTGAAAGATGGCTGAAATAGATTTGAGATTGACCCGTAACATCGGTATTATGGCGCACATCGACGCCGGTAAGACAACAACTTCAGAGCGTATTCTGTTCTTTACAGGTTTGACTCACAAGATTGGCGAGGTGCACGATGGTGCAGCTACAATGGACTGGATGGAGCAGGAGCAGGAGCGTGGTATCACAATTACTTCTGCTGCTACAACAGCATTCTGGAAATGGCAGGATAAGACATACAAGTTCAACTTGATTGACACTCCGGGTCACGTAGACTTCACCGCTGAGGTTGAGCGTTCATTGCGTGTACTTGACGGTGCTATCGCAGCATACTGTGCTGTAGGTGGTGTTGAGCCCCAGTCTGAGACTGTATGGCGTCAGGCGGACAAGTATAACGTTCCCCGTATCGCATACGTAAACAAAATGGACCGTTCAGGTGCTGACTTCTACTCTGTAGTACGTCAGATGAAGGAGGTTCTCGGTGCTAATCCCTGTCCTATTGCAATTCCTATCGGATCAGAGGAGCAGTTCAAAGGTATCGTAGACCTTGTTACAATGAAAGCTTTTGTTTATGAGGATTCTGCCAACCCTACAGAATACACAGTTCAGGATATTCCCGCTGAGGTTGCAGAGGATGCTGCACAGTGGCGCGAGAATCTGCTCGAGAAGGCAGCAGACTTCGACGAGGATTTGATGATGAAGGTTCTTGAGGATCCCGATTCTATCACAGAGGAGGAGCTGAGAGCAGCTATCCGTAAGGGTACACTTTCATTGCAACTTACTCCTATGACTTGTGGCTCTTCATTCAAGAATAAGGGTGTTCAGCCTCTTCTCGACTATGTATGTGCTTACCTTCCCTCACCCCTCGATATCGAGGCTGTTACAGGTATGAACCCCAAGACAGATGAGGAGGAGAGCCGTCAGCCTGTTGAGTCTGATAAAACATCAGCTCTTGTCTTCAAGATTGCTACAAACCCCTTCGTTGGTCGTTTGATTTATATCCGTGTTTACTCAGGTAAGATTGAGTCAGGTTCATATATCTACGACAGCCGTTCAGGTCGTAAAGAGCGTATCTCACGTATGTTCCAGATGCACTCTAACAAGCAGAACCCTGTTGAGGTACTCGGTGCCGGTGATATCGGCGCAATCATCGGTATGAAGGATGTTCGTACAGGTGATACATTGTGCGACGAGGATGCACCCATCGTACTTGAGTCAATGGACTTCCCCGATCCCGTTATCAGCATCGCGGTTGAGCCCAAGACTCAGAAAGACCTCGATAAACTCGCTACTGGTCTCGGTAAACTTGCTGAGGAGGACCCCACATTTACCGTAAGAACAGATGAGCAGTCTGGTCAGACAATCATCTCAGGTATGGGTGAGCTTCACCTCGACATCATCATCGACCGTCTGAAACGTGAGTTCGGTGTTGAGTGTAACCAGGGTAAACCTCAGGTTAGCTACAAAGAGGCTATCACAGAGACTGTACAGGTTCATGAGACATACAAGAAGCAGACCGGTGGTAAGGGTAAGTTCGCAGACATCGTTGTTTCTGTAGGTCCCGCAGATCCCGACTTCAAAGAGGGTGGCTTGCAGTTCATCAACGAGGTTAAGGGTGGTAACGTTCCCAAGGAGTTCATCCCCGCAGTTCAGAAGGGCTTCCAGTCGGCACTTAAATCGGGTGTTCTCGCAGGTTACCCCGTAGACTCACTCAAGGTTACTCTTCTCGACGGTAGCTACCACACAGTCGACTCAGACCAGTTGTCATTCGAGGTTTGTGCTATCCAGGCTTACAAATCAGCTTGCCTCAAGGCTAACCCCGTTCTTCTTGAGCCTATCATGAAGCTTGAGGTTGTAACTCCCGAGGAGAGCATGGGTGACGTGATCGCCGACCTCAACAAACGTCGCGGTCAGGTAGAGGGCTTCGAGACAAGCCGTACAGGTGCCCGCATCGTTAAGGCAATGGTTCCCCTTGCAGAGATGTTCGGTTATGTTACATCGTTGCGTACTATCACCTCAGGTCGTGCAACATCATCAATGCAGTACGATCACCACGAGCAGGTTAGCGCATCGTTGACAAAGGCAATCCTCGAGGAAATCGCCAAGAAATAATAAATGAAAAAATACCTACCGGTTAGCGAATGACTCTTAACCGGTAGGTAATACATTATACAACATTTTAATAATATAATATAATGAGTCAAGGTAAACAGAAAATCAGAATCAAACTCAAATCTTACGACCACAACTTGGTTGACAAGTCAGCAGAGAAGATCGTAAGTACTGTAAAAGCAACAGGTGCTCAGGTTAGCGGTCCTATACCCTTGCCCACGCACAAGCGTATCTTTACAGTTAACCGTTCTACATTCGTTAACAAGAAGTCTCGTGAGCAGTTCCAGCTCTCATCATACAAGAGACTCATCGACATCTACACAACATCTACTAAGGTAGTAGACGCGCTCATGAAGCTTGAGTTGCCCAGCGGTGTAGAGGTAGAAATCAAAGTGTAGTAATCAATAAATAATTTTTCAATATTTAAATCAAAACTGAAATGCCAGGATTATTAGGAAAAAAAATCGGAATGATTTCCGTTTTCAGTGCCGAGGGTAAGAACATTCCATGCACTGTTATCGAAGCAGGTCCTTGTGCAGTTACACAGGTGAAAACAATCGAGAAGGATGGCTACGAAGCTGTTCAGGTTGGTTTCCAGGATCAGAAGGAGAGCCGCGTAAGCCAGCCCCTCCTCGGTCACTTCAAGAAAGCCGGTGTAGCTCCCAAGAAACACTTGGCCGAGTTCAAGGATTTTGATACAGCTCTCAATGTAGGAGATGTTGTAACAGTAGATTTGTTCGCTGACACAGCTTATGTAACCGTAATCGGAACATCAAAAGGTCGCGGTTTCCAGGGTGTTGTTAAAAGACACGGCTTCGGCGGTGTAGGTCAGGCAACACACGGTCAGCACAATAGAGCTCGCAAACCGGGTTCTATCGGTGCATGTTCATACCCTGCTAAGGTATTCAAAGGATTGCGCATGGGTGGTCAGATGGGTAATGCCCGCGTTACAACCCACAATCTTCAAGTGTTAAAAGTAATACCCGAACACAACCTTCTCGTAATCAAAGGTTCTGTTCCCGGTTATAATGGTTCAATCGTAATAGTAGAGAAATAATGGAAGTCAGCGTATTAAATATTAATGGTGGGGACACCGGAAGAAAGGTTACGTTAGACGAATCAATCTTCGGTATTGAGCCCAACGAACATGTAGTATACTTGGACGTTAGACAGTATCTTGCTAACCAGCGTCAGGGTACACACAAGTCAAAAGAGAGAAGCGAGATTTCAGGTTCAACACGTAAGCTCGGTCGCCAGAAAGGTGGTGGCGGTGCACGTCGTGGTGATATCAACTCTCCTCTGTTGGTAGGTGGTGCTCGCGTGTTTGGTCCCAAACCCCGCGATTATCGCTTCAAACTCAATAAGAAAGTTAAGCAGCTCGCTCGTAAATCAGCACTCTCTCAGAAGGCTATCGAGAACGCAATTATCGTTGTTGAAGACTTCGCATTCGAAGCTCCTAGCACAAAGGCTTTTGTTAATGTGTTAAATAAACTTAATGTTTCAGAAAAGAAACAACTCTTTGTTTTGCCGTCTAGCAACAAATTCGTATATTTGTCAGCGCGTAATTTGAAGAGAACTCAGGTTGCAATCGCTTCAAACATAAACACTTACGGAATTATGAATTCTGATGTTTTGGTGATATCTGAGGGTTCTTTGGAAATTATTAGCAATATCTTAACAAAAAAGGAGGCGTAAACAATGGCAATGATAATTAAACCGTTGGTTACGGAGAAAATGACCAAGACAACTGATAAGTTCAATCGTTTTGGCTTCATTGTGCGTCCGGAAGCTAACAAATTGGAGATAAAGAAAGAAGTAGAAGCGATGTACGATGTAACAGTAGTCGATGTGAATACGATGAACTACGCAGGCAAGTCAAAGAGCCGTTACACAAAAGCAGGCTTTGTGAAAGGTCGCACCATCGCTGTTAAGAAAGCAATCGTCACACTTAAGGATGGCGATACTATTGATTTTTACAGTAACATCTAAATAAGAAATGGCAGTACGTAAATTTAAGCCTACAACACCGGGCCAGAGACATAAAATTATTGGAGCCTTTAACGAAATCACTGCTGTGGTTCCAGAGAAGTCGCTTGTAAGCGGAAAGCGTGCCACCGGCGGTCGTAACAACACCGGTAAGATGACCATGCGCTACAGAGGTGGTGGTCACAAACGCAAATTCAGATTTATCGACTTCAAGCGTAATAAAGATGGTGTTCCCGCTACAGTAAAAAGTATCGAGTACGATCCCAACCGTTCGGCACGTATCGCACTCCTTTACTATGCTGATGGCGTAAAAAGTTATATAATTGCTCCTAACGGTTTGGAGGTTGGTGCAGTTCTTATGTCAGGCGAGAACGCAGCACCCGAGCTTGGTAATACCCTTCCCTTGAAGGCTATGCCCATCGGTACAGTTGTTCACAACATCGAGTTGCGTCCCGGTCAGGGTGCAGCGCTTGTTCGTTCAGCTGGTAACTTCGCACAAATCGTTTCACGTGAGGAGAACTATTGCGTAATCAAGTTGCCTTCGGGCGAAATTCGCCGCATCCTCGGTACTTGCCGTGCAACAGTAGGTACAGTAGGTAACTCAGATCACGCACTCGAGAGTTCAGGTAAAGCCGGTCGTACACGTTGGTTCGGTCGTCGTCCTCACAACCGTGGTGTAGTTATGAACCCCGTAGATCACCCCATGGGTGGTGGTGAAGGTCGTGCTTCAGGAGGTCACCCTAGATCACGTACAGGTCTTTACGCTAAGGGTAAGAAGACTCGCGCACCGAAGAAACAGTCTTCGAAGTACATTATCGAGAGAAGAAAGAAGTAATAACAGGATTAATTTTTTTGAAATAATATGAGTCGTTCATTAAAGAAAGGTCCGTACATCAATGTGAAATTGGAGAGCAAGGTGCTTGCCATGAACGAGAGCGGTAAGAAATCGGTCATCAAGACTTGGGCTCGTGCTTCTATGATTTCTCCCGATTTTGTGGGACACACAATATCTGTTCATAACGGAAATAAATTTATCCCTGTTTACATTACCGAGAACATGGTAGGTCACAAGTTGGGCGAGTTCGCACCTACACGTACATTCCGTGGTCACTCAGGTAACCGTAAGAAGTAAGCAGGTCATTAAAAATTGAATTAAATTAGAATATTATAATGGGAGCAAGAAAAAAAATAGCTGCTGACAAGAAAAAAGAGGCTCGCAAAAGCCTGTATTTTGCCAGTGCGAGAAACATCCCCTCGTCACCCCGTAAGATGAGACTTGTTGCTGACATGGTTCGCGGAATGGAGGTTGGACGTGCTTTGGGTGTTTTGAAGTTCTCTACAAAAGCTGCTTCTGCCAACGTTGAGAAACTGTTGCGTTCTGCTATCGCAAACTGGGAGCAGAAAAACGAGCGCAAGGCTGAGAGTGGCGAACTTTACATCTCGCAGATCTTCGTGGATGAGGCGCGTACACTCTATCGTATGCGTCCCGCACCTCAGGGTCGCGGTTACAGAATCCGCAAACGTTCTAACCACGTTACAATTTACGTGGACACAAAAGTAAGTAATGACAATCAAAAGGTAGAAGGAAATGGGACAGAAGGTTAATCCAATAAGCAACCGTTTAGGTTACATCAGAGGATGGGATTCCAATTGGTATGGTGGCAAGAGCTACGGTAACGAATTGGTTGAGGATGCTAAGATCAGAAAGTACCTTACCGTCCGTTTTTCAGATGAGAACAATTTTAAGAATGCAAGCATCTCTAAGATTGTTATCGAGCGTACCTTGAAGTTGGTTACAATCACAATTTGCACAGCAAAACCCGGTATCATCATCGGTAAGGGCGGTCAGGAAGTTGACAAGCTCAAGGAGGAGTTGAAGAAGATTACAGACAAAGATGTTCAGATCAACATCTTCGAGGTGAAGAAACCCGATTTGGATGCCAACATCGTAGCAAATAACATTGCTCGTCAGATTGAGGGTAAGATCGCTTACCGTCGTGCAATCAAGATGGCTGTTGCAAATGCTATCCGTAACGGAGCAGAAGGTATCAAAGTATTGATTTCAGGCCGTTTGAATGGTGCGGAAATGGCACGTTCGGAGATGTTCAAAGAGGGTCGTACCCCCTTGCACACACTCCGTGCCGATATAGACTATTGTCAGACTCAGGCACTGACAAAAGTTGGTTTGCTTGGTATTAAAGTTTGGATTTGCCGTGGAGAAGTTTACGGTAAGAAGGATTTGGCTCCTAACTTCGTTCAGAGCAAGGAGAACAACTTCAACAACGGCCAGGCTGGTGGAAGAAACTTCAAACGTAAGAAAAACAACAATCGCTAACGAATTTGAATTTCAAGAATTATGTTACAGCCAAAAAAGACTAAATATAGAAGAGTGCAGCATGGCCGCCAGAAGGGTTTTGCACAGAGAGGTACACAGCTCGCTTTCGGCTCTTTCGGTATCAAGTGCTTGCAGTACAAATGGATCAACGGACGCCAGATTGAGGCTGCCCGTATTGCCGTAACACGTTACATGCAGCGTCAGGGACAGATATGGATTCGCATATTCCCCGACAAACCTATTACAAGAAAGCCCGCCGATGTACGTATGGGTAAAGGTAAGGGAGATCCCGAAGGATTCGTATATCCCGTAAACCCCGGTCGTGTATTGATAGAGGTGGAGGGAGTTCCTTTCGAAATTGCTAAAGAGGCATTGCGTCTTGCAGCACAGAAACTTCCCGTTACAACTAAATTTATTGTTAGACGCGATTACGACGCTCAAAATTAAGCATAATCATGAAAATTGCAGAAATTAGAGAGCTCTCTACACAGGAGCTCAAAGAAAGAATAGAGGCTGATGTTACTCGTTATGCACAAATGAAGCTGAATCACGCAATTTCACCCCTTGAGAATCCTTCTCAGATAAAGGATTTGCGCCGCACCATTGCACGTATGAAGAGTGAGTTGCGTTCTCGCGAATTAAATCAAAAATAAAGAGGACTATGGAAGCAAGAAATTTAAGAAAAGAGCGCACCGGTATCGTTGTAAGCAATAAAATGGACAAGACGATTACAGTAGCCGCTAAGTTCAAAGAAATGCACCCCATCTATGGTAAATTCGTGAGCAGAACTAAGAAGTATCATGTACACGATGAGAAGAACGAGTGCTCAATCGGCGATACAGTACGTATCATGGAGACTCGCCCTTTGAGTAAGACAAAAAGATGGAGATTAGTAGAAATCATCGAAAAAGTTAAGTAATTATGATACAGGTTGAATCAAGACTTACAGTATGTGATAATAGCGGCGCTAAGGAGGCTCTTTGTATCCGTGTGCTCGGCGGTACTCGCCGTCGCTATGCCTCAGTAGGCGATATTATCGTAGTCTCTGTTAAGAGCGTTATCCCCTCAAGCGATATGAAGAAGGGAGCAGTTTCAAAGGCTCTTATTGTTCGTACAAAAAAGGAGGTTCGTCGTCAGGACGGATCATACATCCGCTTCGACGACAACGCTTGCATTCTCTTGAACAATGCAGGTGAAATGCGTGGAAGCCGTATTTTCGGCCCGGTTGCTCGCGAACTTCGTGCTACTGAATTCACAAAGGTAGTTTCGTTGGCTCCGGAGGTACTTTAACATTATAAAAAACTGAAGTAATGAAAAAATTACATATCAAGAAAGGTGATACGGTTTACGTAAACTCAGGCGAGGACAAAGGCAAGACCGGTAAGGTCTTGAAGGTTCTCGTTGAGAAAAACCGTGCAATCGTCGAAGCCGTAAACATGGTTTCTAAGAGCACGAAACCCAGCGCAAAGAATCCCCATGGAGGTATTGTAAAACAAGAGGCTTCTATCCATATTTCTAACCTCAGCCTTATCGACCCCAAGTCTGGCAAGCCCACACGTATCGGTCGCAAGGTTAATGAGAGTGGTGTGAAGGTTCGTTATGCTAAAAAATCAGGAGAGGAGATCTAATAAAATGAGTAATACAGCTAGCCTTAAAAAAGAATATGCCGAGCGTATTGCTCCGGCTTTGATGAAGCAGTTCAATTATTCTTCACCCATGCAGGTGCCTGTTCTCAAGAAGATCGTTATCAACGAAGGTCTTGGAGCAGCAGTAGCAGACAAGAAGATCATTGAGGTTGCAATCAACGAGATTTCAGCAATCACAGGACAGAAGGCAGTAGCCACTGTTTCTCGCAAGGATATTTCGAACTTCAAGTTGCGTAAGAAAATGCCTATCGGCGTTATGGTAACATTGCGTCGCGAGCGCATGTACGAGTTCCTCGAGCGTCTTGTCCGCGTAGCTCTTCCCCGTATCCGCGACTTCAAGGGTATCGAGAGCAAGTTGGACGGTAACGGTAACTACTCACTTGGTATCAAGGAGCAGATTATCTTCCCCGAGATCAACTTCAACTACATCATGCGTCTCACCGGTATGAACATCACATTCGTTACTACCGCTAAGACAGACGAAGAGGGTTATGCCCTTCTCAAGGAGTTCGGATTACCTTTTAAGAACGCTAAAAATTCATAATAACAGAATATGGCAAAGGAATCAATGAAAGCTCGTGAGGTAAAACGAGCAAAATTGGCAAAGAAGTATGCAGCAAAACGCGAGGCACTCAAGAAGATCATCAACACAGGTAGTGCTGAGGAGGCTTACGAGGCTTCACGCAAATTGCAGGACCTGCCTTTGAACTCTAACCCTATCCGCATGCACAACCGTTGCAAGTTGACAGGTCGTCCCAAAGGTTACATCCGTCTTTTCGGTATATCAAGAATTCAGTTCCGCGAAATGGCTTCACAGGGCCTTATTCCCGGAGTTAGAAAAGCAAGTTGGTAATTGAGTTTTTTAATTATAAATATTGTCAGGGAAGTCCTGATTAATTTAAATTAATTTTTTATGACAGATCCTATTGCAGATTATTTGACGAGGTTGAGAAATGCTATCCAGGCAAAGCACAGGGTAGTTGAAATTCCTGCCTCGAACATCAAGAAGGAAATCACAAAAATCCTTTTTGACAAGGGTTACATCTTGAACTACAAGTTCGTTGAGGATGGCCCCCAGGGCACAATCAAGGTTGCCTTGAAGTACGATGCAAAAAACAAGGTAAATGCTATCCGCAACCTTGTACGTGTATCATCACCCGGTTTGCGTCGTTATACGGGATACAAAGATATGCCTAGAGTGATTAATGGATTGGGTATCGCTATCTTGTCGACATCCAAAGGTGTAATGACAGACAAAGAGGCTGCTGCCGAGAAGATCGGTGGTGAGGTACTCTGCTACGTCTACTAATTTAGGGAGGAATTGAACAATGTCTAGAATTGGTAAATTGCCTATCAGTATCCCCGAAAAGGTAACAGTGACTGTCAGCGATGACAACGTAATTACCGTAAAAGGTCCTAAGGGCGAGCTTTCACAGAAAATCGACCCCTCTATTGAAGCAGTTATTGAGAACGGTGTAATCACATTCACATACGCAGGTGGCAAGACTCTTGCAGAGGCTACAAAGCAGGAGCACGCATACCACGGACTCTACAGAGCACTTGTAAACAACATGGTAATCGGTGTATCTACCGGTTTCACAAAAGAGCTCGAGCTTGTAGGTGTAGGTTACCGTGTAAGCGAGAAGCCCAACAACGCTATCGAGTTGTTGCTTGGTTTTACACACCCCATCTACATGCAGTTCCCCGCAGAGGTGAAGGTTACAACAAAATCAGAGAGAAACAAGAACCCGCTTATCACATTGGAGTCATGCAACAAAGAGTTGCTTGGTCTTATTTGCGCGAAGATTCGTTCATTCCGCAAGCCCGAGCCCTACAAAGGTAAAGGTGTTAAGTTTGTTGGCGAGGTTATACGTCGCAAGTCAGGTAAGTCGGCTGGTGCTAAATAATTAAAAACGTAAGCAAATGACTACAAAAATAGAAAGACGGACCAAGATTAAATACAGAGTACGCAACAAGGTAACAGGTGTTGCCGAGCGTCCTCGCATGAGCGTATTCCGCAGCAATAAACAGATCTACGTTCAGATTATCAACGACCTCACAGGTTGCACATTGGCTTCAGCTTCATCACTTGGTCTTGAGGCAATGCCCAAAAAACAGCAGGCTGCGAAAGTAGGTGAATTGATAGCCAAGAAGGCAATCGAAGCTGGTATCACATCAGTAGTATTCGACCGTAACGGTTATCTTTATCACGGGAGAGTTAAAGAAGTTGCTGATGCAGCACGTAATGGTGGGCTTAAATTCTAATGAATATGGCAGTTAATAATAGAGTAAAAGTCGCAGGAGACATAGAGTTAAAGGACAGATTGGTTGCTATCAACCGTGTAACAAAGGTTACAAAGGGTGGTCGCACATTCAGTTTCTCTGCAATTGTCGTTGTTGGAAACGAGAATGGCATTATCGGTTACGGTCTTGGTAAAGCAAGCGAGGTAACCGCAGCTATTGCAAAAGGCGTAGAGGCTGCCAAGAAGAATTTGGTTCGCGTACCCGTATTGAAAGGTACAGTACCCCACGAGCAGATTGCACGTTTCGGCGGTGCCGAGGTGTTCATCAAGCCTGCTTCTCACGGTACAGGAGTAGTTGCCGGTGGCGCTATGCGTGCCGTACTCGAGAGCGTGGGTATTACCGACGTGTTGGCTAAATCTAAGGGTTCATCAAACCCCCACAATCTCGTTAAAGCTACAATAGAGGCATTGAGCATGATGCGCGATGCACGCACAGTAGCCGAGAACAGAGGTGTGAGCATGAGTAAAGTATTTAACGGATAATAGAGAATTATAATGGCTACTATCAAAGTAAAACAGGTGAGAAGCCGCATCGGCGCTCCCAAGACACAGAAGCTCACACTCGATGCACTGGGTCTTACAAGAATGAACAAGGTGGTTGAATGTCAAGATAATCCCTCTGTTCGTGGTATGATTAAGAAAGTTCAGCATTTGGTTGCCATTGTTGAAGAGTAATTAATTTTAAAAAGATTTGGCTATGAAATTAAATAATCTGAAGCCCGCTGAGGGTTCAGTCAAAGCTCGCAAAAGAATTGGTCGTGGAACCGGTTCGGGTAGAGGTGGTACCTCAACTCGTGGTCATAAAGGTGCCAAGTCACGTTCTGGTTACAAGAAGAAAATCGGTTTCGAGGGAGGTCAGATGCCTTTGCAGCGTCGCGTTCCCAAGTTCGGTTTCAAGAATGTTAACCGCGTAGAGTACAAAGCTATTAACTTGTCTACAATCCAGGCTCTTGCCGAGAAGAACTCACTCGAGGCTATCAACATCGAAACATTGGTAGCAGCAGGTTTCATCTCTTCAGGTCAGCTTGTTAAGATTCTCGCAAACGGAACACTCAGCGCGAAACTTACTGTAGAGGCACATGCTTTCTCTCAAAAGGCTATCGAGGCTATCGAGGCTGTAGGTGGAACTGTTGTAAAGCTTTAAAAAATGGCTAATAAGTTATCAAACCTTAAATTTGTCCAGACAATGAAAAACATCTGGAAAATTGAGGACCTGAGAATGCGCCTGGGTCTTACAATCCTCTTCGTCGCGATCTACCGTTTTGGTTCATTCGTGGTGTTGCCGGGAATAGACCCCAGCATGCTCACAAAACTCCAGGAACAGACAAGTGGCGGCTTGATGTCGCTTCTTGACATGTTCTCGGGAGGTGCATTCTCGAATGCGTCAATCTTTGCACTCGGTATCATGCCCTACATTACGGCATCTATCGTTGTGCAGCTTTTGGCGATGGCAGTCCCCTATTTCCAGAAGCTTCAGCGCGAGGGCGAGAGCGGACGCCGCAAAATCAATCAATACACAAGATACTTGACCGTATTGATTCTTTTGGTGCAGGCTCCCTCTTACTTGGCAAACCTGCGTTATACAGCAGCCGGTGCATTCAATGAGAGCGTTAATCTTGGTCTTTTCATGATTACCTCAACAATTATTCTTGCAGCAGGCAGTATGTTCATCCTTTGGTTGGGTGAGCGTATAACAGACAAGGGTGTCGGCAACGGTGTATCTCTCATCATTATGATCGGTATCATTGCCCGTCTTCCCCAGGCATTCATCCAGGAGTTCGCTTCGCGTATGTCTGCAGCTACCGGCGGTGGCGTAATTATGTTCTTGCTCGAGGTAGTATTCCTCCTTGCAGTAATCTGTGGAGCCATTGCACTTCTTCAGGGTACACGTAAAGTTCCCGTGCAGTATGCAAAGCAGACAGCAAGCGGTGCTACATTCAGCGGTGCGCGTCAGTATCTTCCTTTGAAGGTAAATGCAGCAAACGTGATGCCTATCATCTTTGCACAGGCAATCATGTTCATTCCCCTTGTGTTCACAGGCTTGTACACTGAGGCAGATATACCTACCTTCATGAGACTGATGCTTGATAACACATCATGGGTACATAATCTCATATTTGCTCTGCTCATCATATTGTTCACATACTTCTACACAGCTATTACAATCAACCCTGTGCAGATGGCTGAGGATATGAAGCGTAACAACGGTTTCATCCCCGGTATCAAACCCGGTAAACCCACAGCAGAGTACATAGATACAGTTATGTCGCGTATTACATTGCCCGGATCACTCTTCCTCGCAGTAATTGCCATTATCCCTGCATTTGCAAATATCTTTGGCGTACAGCAGGAGTTTGCTCAATTCTTCGGTGGAACATCACTCCTCATCCTTGTAGGTGTAGTTCTCGATACATTGCAGCAGATAGAGAGTTACTTGTTGATGAGACATTACGATGGTCTGTTGAAGTCAGGCCACATAAAAGGTCGTATGGGTTAATCTAATTAAGAATGATATTTCTTAAGACAGCAGACGAGATAGAACTACTTCGGCAGAGCAATCTGCTTGTAGGCAAGGCGCTTGCCGAAGTAGCTAAAATTATAGAGCCGGGAGTGACAACCCGCCAGCTCGACAAGGTGGCAGAGGAGTTTATCCGCGATAATGGAGCAATCCCCACATTCAAGGGATACCCCAATTACGACGGTAAACCATTCCCCGGATCGATATGCGCTTCGGTAAACGAAGTTGTGGTACATGGTATCCCCAATGACGTACCATTGAAAGATGGAGACATCATCTCCGTAGACTGCGGAACACTGCTCAATGGATTTTGTGGCGATTCATGCTACACCTTCTGTGTAGGTGAGGTCGACGAAGAGACAAAAAAACTGTTGCAGGTAACAAAAGAGTCCCTCTATCTGGGAATCGAACAGGCAGTACATGGTAAACGTCTTGGAGATATAGGACACGCAGTACAGTCCCACTGCGAAGCCAACGGATTCGGAGTAGTCCGCGAATTTGTCGGTCACGGCATAGGTCGCGAGATGCACGAAGCCCCCGAAGTCCCAAACTATGGTCGCAAAGGCAACGGACTTCAACTTCGCGAGGGTATGTGCCTGGCAATAGAACCGATGATAACATTGGGCAAGCGCCAGATATTCATGGAGCGCGACGGATGGACGGTAAAGACTCGCGACCGCAAGAATGCAGCTCACTTCGAGCACACGATTGCAGTAGGTCGCCACGGCGCAGACATCTTATCTTCATTCGAGTTTGTAGAAGAAGTTTTAAGAAATAAAGGTTATTGATATGGCTAAACAGAATGCAATCGAACAAGATGGTACAATCGTAGAGGCATTGTCCAATGCTATGTTTCGCGTAGAATTACAGAACGGACACGTAGTCATTGCACACATCTCGGGAAAGATGAGAATGCACTACATAAAGATTCTCCCCGGAGACAAAGTGCGTATAGAGATGTCTCCCTATGATTTGACCAAAGGCAGAATCGTATTCCGATATAAATAAAAAATAAATATTATGAAAGTAAAAGCATCTATCAAGAAACGCACTCCTGACTGCAAAATCGTTCGTCGCAACGGACGTTTGTATCTGATTAACAAAAAGAACCCCAAGTTCAAATTGCGTCAGGGTTAATTTATTGTGATAATTAAATAATATATATTCGTATATGGCTATAAGAATAGTTGGTGTAGACATTCCTCAGAATAAGAGAGGAGAGATTGCGTTGACATACATTTTCGGTATCGGACGCAGCAGTGCTACCAAAATCCTTGCAAAAGCAGGTGTAGATAAAGATATCAAAGTTCAGGACTGGACAGACGATATGGCAGCAAGAGTCCGTGAGGTAATTGGTGCCGAGTACAAAGTAGAGGGTGACCTCCGTTCAGAGATCCAGTTGAATATCAAACGACTGATGGATATCGGTTGCTACCGTGGTATACGTCACCGTATCGGTTTGCCCGTTCGCGGTCAGAGCACAAAGAACAACGCTCGTACACGTAAGGGACGCAAGAAAACGGTTGCTAACAAGAAGAAAGCTACGAAATAAAATAAGTAATTAATATGGCAAAGAAAACAGTTGCAACAAAAAAGAGAAATGTGAAGGTCGGAGCAAACGGACAGCTTCACGTTCACTCGTCATTCAACAACATTATCGTCAGCCTTACAAATGACGAGGGACAGGTTATCTCATGGTCTTCTGCCGGTAAGATGGGCTTCAGAGGTTCTAAGAAGAACACTCCTTATGCAGCTCAGATGGCAGCTGAGGCTTGCTCAAAGATCGCATTCGATCTGGGCTTGCGCAAAGTAAAAGCATACGTTAAAGGTCCCGGTAACGGTCGTGAGTCTGCTATCCGCACAGTACACGGTGCAGGCATTGAGGTTACAGAGATTGTGGACGTAACACCGCTGCCTCACAATGGTTGCCGTCCTCCGAAGAGAAGAAGAGTATAACTTTTTAATATAGAATTTAGAAAATGGCTAGATATACAGGTCCTAAAAGCAAGATTGCACGTCGTTTCGGTGAGCCCATCTTCGGTCCCGACAAAGTGCTTTCAAAGAAGAACTATGCTCCCGGTATGCACGGCAACAACCGTCGTCGCAAATCATCGGAGTACGGTATAATGTTGGCTGAAAAGCAGAAAGCAAAGTACACATACGGTGTTTTGGAAAGACAGTTCCGTAACATCTTCCAGAAGGCCGATTCAGCTCCCGGTATCACCGGTGAGGTACTTTTGCAGCACTTGGAGTCTCGTCTCGATAACATCGTTTATCGTCTCGGTATCGCTCCCACTCGTGCAGCAGCACGTCAGCTTGTAAGCCACTGCCACATTGTACTTGACGGTAAGGTAAACAACATTCCTTCATGTTTTGTTAAACCCGGTCAGATTGTAGGTGTTCGTGAGCGCTCAAAGTCTCTCGAAGTTATCCAGAATGCATTGGCTGGTTTCAACCACAGCAAATACTCATGGTTGGAGTGGGACGCATCTGCTATGGCAGGTAAATATCTCAATGTACCCGAGCGTGCAGAGATCCCCGAGAACATCAAGGAGCAGTTAATCGTTGAGTTGTACAGCAAATAATCATTAATAATGGCGATATTAACATTTCAAAAACCTGATAAGGTAATAATGTTGGAGGCGACCGATTTCTTCGGAAAGTTCGAGTTTCGTCCTTTGGAGCCCGGTTTCGGTACTACCGTAGGTAACGCTTTGCGTCGCATCCTTCTCTCTTCGCTCGAAGGTTTTGCAATCAACTACATCCGCATTGCAGGTGTAGAGCACGAGTTTGCAACTGTTCCCGGCGTTGTAGAGGATGTAACCAACATTATATTGAATCTGAAGAAAGTTAGATTCAAGAGAGTGGTTGAGGAGTTCGAGACAGAGAAAATCTCAATCAATGTAGAAAATACTGAAGAATTCAAAGCTGGCGACATCAGCAAGTATTTAACCGGATTTGAAGTGTTAAACCCGGAGTTAGTCATTTGCCATCTCGATTCAACGGCTAAAATGCAGATTGAAATCAGCATCAACAAAGGTCGTGGTTATGTACCCGCTGACGAAAACAGAGAGTTCTGCACCGACCCCATGATGATTCCAATCGACTCTATCTACACTCCCATACGTAATGTCATGTACCAGGTAGAGCCCTTCCGCGTAGAGCAGAAGACCGACTACGACCGTTTGGTACTCGAGATTACAACGGATGGTTCCATACACCCGAAAGAGGCACTTAAAGAAGCTGCAAAAATCCTGATATATCACTTCATGTTGTTCTCTGATGAGAAGATCTCCATCGAGACAAGTGATGTTGATAGTCCCGACGAGTTCGATGAAGAGGTATTGCGTATGCGTCAGCTGCTCAAGACCAAGCTTGTTGACCACAACCTCTCAGTTCGCGCTCTCAACTGTCTCAAGGCAGCCGATGTCGAGACACTCGGTCAGTTGATACAGTACAACAAGTCAGACCTTCTCAAGTTCCGCAACTTCGGTAAGAAATCGCTCACTGAGCTTGATGATTTGCTCGAGAGTCTGAATCTTTCGTTTGGAACAGATATTTCAAAATACAAATTAGATAAAGAATAAAAATGAGACATAAGAAATCTTTCAACCATTTGGGTCGTACTGCATCTCACCGTAAGGCTATGTTGTCAAACATGGCAATCTCGTTGATCATGCACAAAAGAATCACTACGACTCTCGCAAAGGCAAAAGAATTGAAGAAATTCGTTGAACCTTTGATCACAAAGTCAAAAGAAGACACAACAAATTCTCGTCGTGTAGTATTCAGCTACTTGCAGAACAAGGAAGCTATCATCGAACTTTTCGGAACAATCTCTGAGAAGGTTGCTGAGCGTCCCGGTGGCTATACACGCATCATCAAACTTGGTAACCGTCTTGGTGACGCCGCTGAGATGTGTTTCATCGAGTTGGTTGACTTCAACGAGAATATGGCTAAGCCCGCTGCCAAGAAGGCACGTACACGTCGTTCAGGCAAGAAGGCTGCCGCTCCTGTTGCAACAGAGGCACCTGCTGAGGAAGCAGCTGCAGAATAAGCCAAAATACGAATCCTTTGGACGTGAGTCCGAAGATATATATCAACAAGAAGTTTGCCGAACAATTGGCAAACTTCTTGTTTTTTTGTTGTGAATTTGCAAGAATGTTGATTTGAATTTGTTCCTCTTTTCCTTCCTTTTACTATATTTGAGAAAAATCTCGAATATACCTTTCACTCGCTTTGAAATAACAAAGTAAACTTTGTTTATCTTGTTACGTTTGTTGGTAACCGTCCGAAATCAGCCGTCTTTTCCGCAAATTTTATGATAGCTTATTTTGCAGTAAAAAAGCTATGTTTAATTTGAACGAAAACAACCATATTGTAATAGTCCAACACCCGACCGATATGTGCATGGGAGTAAATTGCCTGAGCGGTCAGGTCCGCACTTTGGGTCTTGATCCCTCAAAC
>JAZNKR010000203.1:0-8257 GCA_045578665.1 Bacteroidaceae bacterium
TTGTTTAATAAACAATTATGGATGAACCTTTTCGCGACTACGGTTATTTTGAGGACAAAAAGGATAAAAAGATTCTCTGCTTAAATGTAAGCAGGACATACCTTTTGTGTGAACGTCCTTCTCTCTATGAATGTACGAGGAAATATTGGAGGTTAAATGGTAATCGTGCCCAAAATGCTGAATTTGTCTTTGCTGTTTCTCAAGGATATATAGTCGGAGTTTTTAAGCCTACTCGTTGGTTCCTATCTGAAGAGTATATAGGGCGATGGGAATTTGAGGGAGAGGAAATAGAAGATTCACCGTATCTTCTTATGGATATTTCTCATTTACTAGGGAAAAGACAAAATCCTGTCATGTATATTAATATGTAAATATAATGAATATGATTTCTGGATTAGATATTTGTCAAGAATACAGTTGGTGTGATAGTCAATTTGTATGCGGCTATGCTCGTGTCGTTAAATATGATGTTCTTGAAGAGAAAAACAAATGGGGAATTATAGATACAAAGGGGAATATTATAATTCCACTCGAATATGATAAGATATGGGCTCTTAAAGAAGGATATTTGCACGAAGTTAAAGCTATTAAAGGTGAAGAGGAATTAAAAATCAATCTCGCATTGATTGCCGCTAAGTCTGGAGTCTTATTTGATGGCTTAAGCTATATTGCAACATATACCATTGAAGAATTTAAAACTAAATTCCATTGCTCACGTATAGATGTAAAAAAAGGGAGAAACAATAAACTTTATTTCTGTTATGGTTGTAATATAGGTTTTGTTGCTCTTAAGGGAATGCCACAAAACCCTGTCATTTCAATTGTGGGAAATAGTGCGGGGAAAGATTTCCCTCTATTACATGAAAAAGAAGATGTCGGTAAAATTTCTTTTGAAGAGAATATTAAATTAGATTCCCCAAAACAAAAGAAATACAAACATTATTATCATAAAACATCATTTTGGGATTATGAAAATGAAAAAATGAATGATTATGATAATTGGAATGACCCTTATGGGGATGAACAAGCATATTACAATGGTTGGAGCAGAGAAGATGTAGAATCAGGCTTAGCTGACGCATATGAAAATGACTTGTCCGCACGAGATTCTTGGTAAAAATCAAATACCCCTGAGTCTTATCCCAAATTACGAATTCAAATAGGTCAAGAAAATGAAACGCATAAAAATATTCATAAGCAGTGTGCAAAGTGAGTTTGCCGAAGAGCGAACTATGCTTTGTCATTATATCCGAACAGATGTTCTGTTGGGCAAATTCTTTGAACCATTTATATTTGAAGACGTGCCGGCTAATGAATATCCTACTAGCCACGTCTATTTGAAGGAGGTGGAACTTTGTGATATTTATTTGGGATTGTATGGCAATCTCTATGGGTATGAGGATGAGGAGGGAATTTCTCCAACAGAACGGGAATATGACTTGGCGGCATCTCTTCATAAAAGCCGTTTAATATACATCAAGAGCATTGGAGAGGAAAAAAGACATCCGAAAGAGACTGCTTTAATCCGAAAGGTCGAACGAGATATTGTACGTAAAACCTTTGTGGATATTGATGGGTTGCGAACTTCTGTCTATGCTTCGCTAATCCGCTATTTGGAGGAAAAGGAATATATCCGCTGGCGACCGTTCGATGCGTCTAATGACAATGGAGCGACATTGGAAGATTTGGACGAGGATAAGATGAGGAATTTTATCCACATGGCACGTTCAAAGCGTAATTTCCCTCTACCAGTTGAAACATCACCAGTATCATTGCTTACACATCTTGATTTAATAGACGACAAAGGAAGATTGGCAAATGCGGCAGTATTGTTGTTTGGAAAGAAACCACAAAAATACTTCATTACATCTGAGGTAAAATGTGTGCAGTTCTATGGAAATGTTGTGGAAAAGCCTATGCCTGCATATCAGATATATAGAGGCGATGTGTTTGAACTTGATGACCAAGCCACAAGTTTTGTGATGAGCCGTATCAATAATTGGGTTGGAACACGTGCTGAAGGAGAGAAAGCGGATATACCGACACGTCCCGAATTACCGATTGATGCAGTAAAAGAAGCCATAGTTAATGCTGTATGTCATAGAGATTATACAAGTAATGCCAGCGTTCAGGTAATGTTGTTTCGTGACAGATTGGAGGTTTGGAATCCTGGTACATTGCCATATGGATTAACAGTACAGAAATTGCATGGTCCTCATAAATCTTTACCTGCTAATCCGCTACTTGCCGACCCAATGTATTGGAATGGTTATATTGAAAAGGTGGGTACAGGTACAGAAGACATCATAAACAAATGTCGTGAATATGGGTTGAAGTCACCAGAATTCTATCAAGAAGAAGATTTTAGAGTTGTCATTTGGCGAGCAAACAACGAAGGAAGTGATCCAAAGCGTTCCAATGATGATCCAAAGGTGTTCCAAAGCGTTCCAACGGACGAAGAGAAACTATTGGAGGTCATAAAGGAAACTCCCTCAATTTCAAGAACAGAACTTTCTAGGCGATTGGAAATCAGTGAACGTCAAGTTAGAAAGATAACAGACCAATTACGAGAAAAAGGCGTATTGATTCGTGAAGGCGGAAATTCTGGAAAATGGATTATTAATAAGATATAGTGCCAAAAGTAGCCAAACTATTTGTTCATTCAATAAGTTTGGCTACTTTTGTATCAGAGTTGTTTGACAAAGCATAACGCAGAAGATTGGTGCAATTCCGATGTTGCCAAATCGTTACCAACAACTTTCTACCATAGCATTCGCTATTTGTGTATCAGTCAGATACGGAATAATTGATTATCTAGCGCAAAAATAATATAATTTTCATACACCGTTGATAACTTGACCTTTTTTGTTGATAAAGGATTATAATCGGGTTGTTGACATTTGCCGGGATGTATGTATCTTCGCAGCCGGAAATATTTGATGATGGAAGATACAAACACACCTAAGAGAAGGGCGCCTCGCCGTCAGGCAGCCGACAACACACCTAAGTTGAGTGAATATGGACACGTACAGCCTCAGGCCTTGGAGTTTGAGGAGGCTGTGCTGGGTGCCTTGATGATTGACAGTGATGCAATGGGCCGCTTGGGAGGTGTTCTCAAGCCGGAATCGTTCTATGACAAGCGTAACCAGTTGCTGTTCGACGCGATACAGCAGATGGACCTCAGCGACCGTCCGATAGATATCCTTACCGTGACAGAGTTCCTACGTTCGAAAGGAACCCTTGAAGAGGTGGGCGGCCCGGTGTACATTGCACAGTTGACAAGCAGGGTGGTCTCTTCTGTCAACATCGAATACCATGCAAACATCATTGCACAGAAGAAGCTTGCCCGTGACCTCATAAAGTTCACCAGCAAGACACAGGTGCAGGCTTTTGACGAGACACAGGACGTGGAGGAACTTATGCAGCAGGCCGAATCGGAACTGTTCGAGATTTCACGTCACAATATGAAGCAGGATTTTACCCAGATTAACCCGGTCATCAAGCAGGCGTATGCGCAGATACAGACAGCGTCAAAAAATACAAGCGGTATCAGCGGCCTCAGTACGGGTTATCATCGCTTGGACAAGGTGCTGTCGGGTTGGCAACCTACCGACCTCATCATTCTGGCAGCCCGTCCGGCGATGGGTAAGACCGCCTTCGCCCTCTCGCTCATCCGTAACATGGCGGTGGACCAGGGTATTCCTGTGGGTATGTTCTCCCTGGAGATGGGTAACGTGCAGCTTGTGCAGCGTCTCATCTGTAATGTGTGCCAGATTCCTGGTGACAAAATCCGTAGCGGTCAGCTCGAGCGTTACGAGTGGGGACAGCTCGACAGCAAGATTGTGGCCCTTGAGAATGCCCCTCTTTACATAGACGACACTCCCCAGCTCTCGGTGTTCGAGTTGCGCTCCAAGGCGCGCCGAATGGTACGCGAGCATGGTGTGAAGATGATTTTCATCGACTACCTGCAGCTGATGACAGCCAACACCGGCAAGGGAAACCGCCAGGAGGAGATCAGTACAATCTCGCGTGCGCTCAAAGGACTTGCAAAGGAGCTTAACATCCCTATCATGGCGCTCAGTCAGCTGAACCGTAATGTCGAGGGCCGTGAGGGTATCGAGGGTAAGCGTCCGCAGTTGAGCGACCTCCGTGAGTCGGGAGCCATCGAGCAGGATGCCGATATCGTTATGTTCGTGAACCGTCCCGAGTATTTCCATATATATAAGGACGGTGACTTCGACTGGCGAGGCAAAGCGGAAATCATCATTGCCAAGCACCGTAACGGTGGACTGGACAATGTACCTCTTATCTTCCGCAAGGAGTATGCACGCTTCATGAATCTTGACGACGAGTCGTTGGCACCGCCTCCGGGTGATATGCCTGTGATGCGCGGTTCAAAGATGAATGCTTCAATGCCAGCCGAGCCGGAATACATTCCTGACATTCCCACTTATATGCAGAACCAGCAGATGCCACCGGAATTGGCTGCAAGCCCTAACGAGCCGATGCCTTTCTAAACAGGCATGAGACATGAATCATATAAGACATTTCCGGCAGATTCCACTGAAATATGAGGATTTTTGCTGGAAATGTTTTTTGTTTCTGCAATTATTTATACTTTAGCGATAGAAATGCGTAAAAGCATCGCTCTTTAAAATCAAAAGTCCGCAGTTGGACTTCTAAAACAATTGCAATAGTGAAATTCTTGACACAAAATTCAAAGAACAATGAAACGATTTTGACAGGGACGCGTATGCGCTCTTGTCAGACGTGATGTTCTTTGACTTTGTGTACAGAGCCGATAGATTGCAGGTCATTTACGTGTCTTTGTAATATGTAATTACAATCACCCGTATATTATGGCTTATTGTGGCAATCTCATGATATCGGCACAAATGACAATTTTTTTATTTTATGAAAGTGACCTGTTTCTGCATCCGGCAGATAACGGGTAGTTTTTAACATTAAGCGTGCGACACCTTTACAGTGTTGCGCGTCAGACTTGTATTGCCGTAACCTATGCGGCAAAAACGATTAATCAACCTTTAAATTTTTTACTATTATGGAGAATATGACTATTGACAATTTCGAGTATAAGAATAATATGAGTGTGAACAATTTTACAGTAGCAGACGTGATGAATGCCGACGATGAAGAGTTTGAGAAGCTGCTGGATGAGTTTGTCAAGCAGCAGCTCGACGAACCGGACGATGACGAGAAGGAAGATTCTGATGATCCCTGCGAAGAGGATGATGAGGAGAAAGACGACGATGAAGAAGATGCAGATGAGAATGAAGAGGAATTCAAGGAATTCAAATTCGGACAAACCGAACTTGAGCTTGGCGGCTACCGCTATACAATACCGAAACAACCTTATTGCTGTAAGGCTTCAGGCCTGACGATTGACAACGACAGCTATGATAGACAACACCTCAAGGGCGAGCCGATTGTCATTGATGTCAATAACGAGCTGTATTCCGACATCTGCATCGTGGCAAAGGAGGTGAAAGGATTCAAGGAAGAATACACCCCAGTGATATACGTGTACAAGGCTTCGGAGAGTCACCCAATACTGCGCATAGAGTCCTATTATTACGATGATGAAAATTTCATAGGGTACGATAGAAAATATTTCATGAGCGAGTACCCCGACGGCAACTACTTTATGCTTATATGGGGCCTGGAGGTAGAGAATGTATCAACGGCATACAGAAACTGCGACGGCGGATTCTGTATACCTTTTGTCAAAGTGAACGGTGATATCGAGCTTCCTGCTGTTGCATTGGAAAAGACAGATATCAATACTGACAGTTCAGGAGAATGTCTTGACGTCTCTTTGGGATTCGGCAGCATGCTCGACAAAAGATATGCCTACTCGTTGTACCTGTATAACAGGAGCTACAACCTCGTGGCACGTGGCGCTACATTCCCTTGGGACACATTCAGCAACAGAAAGAGAAAGAACCTGAAGGCCCACCTTTATACGTCAAACGTCCTGTTCGGCGAATACACGCTCTGCCTCGTTCAGAACAGCACTCCTTGTTGGAAGATTGACATCTCCATTTATGACGGCAAAGTGGTGTCGACAGGCATATCTGCCATAAAACCGTTCAGTAAAGAGTACATAATCCTTTCGGAGCTTGAGCGCAGAACCTTATGGCGCTCGTTCCGCGAGAGCAACGCTCCTTTGTCAATGAAGGATTACTTCGTGAACAACCTGGCCCGCAGCTACATGAACAACCTGCGAAATGACTTGAGACTCAAATTGTTGGTTCCTACCCGGAATTTTGTCTATAATGGAGGATATTCCCACAACGAACTCGAGTCACTGAGCAAAATGATACGTTTGTTCTGGAACGTATCTTATTTCAATTCTGCCGACTGTGTTACTCTCACCGAAGGCAGTAATGCCGCATATCCCAACAATGATGCCAATGAATTCTTCGAATACTGTAGACAGAAGTGTTTTGCCCTTTACAACATCACGGCATTAGTGGGCAACGGTGCGTATGTTGTCAACAAGATGCTTGAGACAATAGAGGGTAATTCTTGCAATATAATCTGTCTCATCGGCACTCCTGGAGAGGTGGAACAGGTGTTTGAGAGTTTTCCGCAACTCCGAAGACACTTCCAGCCATCGGACAGCATCCCTGGCGACAAGGTGTATGCCGACACGTTTGTCACCCATGTTGCAGGTGAGTTGAAGAATCTTGACCTGAAACTCTCTCCTTCGGCGCAACGGCATTTGGCCAATGCCGCAAGAGAAGCCGAAGAGACAGGAAACCTGAGAGGGATGTCGGTGACAGACGTTACTGATTTTGTAAAAACGGAGATTGTGGATAACTTCGTAAGCCGCACATTGTCAACCGTCGACAAGAAAAGCGCCGAAGACAAGGAGTTCCTCATGACAATAGAGGCATGCGACATCAATAAGGATAAACTTGTAATGGGCGCAGACAAGGAGTTCGAGGAGAGTCTCAAGGAACTGAATATGATGGTGGGGCTGGAGAATGTGAAAAAGAATATAACTACCACGTTCAACCGTCTCAAAATCAGCGCTGAGCGCAAGCGTTTGGGACTGAAAGTCAAGAGAGGGGAGTGTCATCACATGATATTCACAGGCAACCCCGGGACGGGAAAGACAACTGTGGCCAAGATGATGGGACGCATATACCGCTCTTTGGGGCTTCTGTCAAAAGGAGAGGTGGTATTCACTGACCGCGGCAAGATTGTTGGACGTTACATAGGCGAGACCGAACGCAACATGCAACGTATTCTGCAAGAAGCGAGGGGCAACATACTTTTCATAGACGAGGCTTATACATTGTGCGATAGTCTGCAGGACCGCAAGGATTTCGGATACCGCGCGATAGAGTGCCTGCTGACTGTCATGGCTCAGGAGAACAGCGACATGATTGTCATCTTTGCGGGCTATACCAAGGAGATGGATATGATGATGCGCAGCAACCAGGGACTTAGCGGCCGTTTCCCATACAAGTTCGAGTTCGAGGATTATACCGCCGATGAGCTGATGCAGATTGCCGAACACAACCTGATGCAGGAGGATTATGAACTCACAGAGGAGGCACGCTCACTGTTGCACAAGACAATAGAAGAGGCTGTCGACAACAAGGAGTGGGACTTCAGCAATGCAAGGTGGATTAAACAGTATGTCAGCAACGGCATTGTCACGGCACAGAGTGAAAGACTCATGTCATGCTTTGGTACAAAAAGCCGCGATGATTATCGCCGTGTGACGGTTGATGATGTGGCTGCTGCGTATGCCTTGCACAAGCCTGCAAAGAAGAGCAGAAAGGTGTATCGGGAGATAGGGTTTACAGCCTAACTTCCGTTTCATCCGTTAAATTAGTGGAATCTCTTCGCATCATAGTCAAAGTCAGTAATGTATAATACAAACTAACTTTTGTGTCCTTGTGAACGATTTACCCTTAATCCATTGTCGTATATTCTTTTTGTTATTGTTCTATCATGTCCTTTTGGCGCCCAAAAGGACCAAAAAGCCCGGCACACGGAAAAATTTGCCATGCGAGTATTGGCTGCGCTCGCTGTAAAAATTCAAACAAGTTTGGTTTTCGCTCGCTTGCACAATACTTCACAAGTGCCCTTTGCTCGTGCCGCATGAGCGAGCATTCGGTCGGGCACCGGTGCTAAAGCACACTCCTTTGGGGAACTAAAGTTCCCGTCGTCGCAAACATTGCTCGCCCGCAATGGTGCCACTCATGGCTTTCGCTTGTTT
>JAZNKR010000204.1:0-7680 GCA_045578665.1 Bacteroidaceae bacterium
AGTCATCAGTATCACCCACTTGCCGCAGATTGCAGCCAAGGGCACCGCGCACTACAAGGTATATAAGGAGGACACGGAAGATGCTACCGTCAGCCACATCCGCACACTCACTACCGACGAGCGCATCAGCGAACTCGCACAGATGATGAGCTCCGGCACCCTCACCGAGGCGGCCATCAACAATGCACGCGAGATGCTGGGGGTATAAGAATCCAACGAGCGTTTCTTCCCTGCAATACATAACGACAACAAGGGCGTGTCTAAACACGCCCTTGTTTACTACAGGACCTTAACCGATAAGCTCATTCAACACATATTCTATAATCGTATCCTTGTTATCAAAGAAATCAGCAACCGTCTGTTTAACCTCATGGTGAGGCTCTATACACACTCCTTCCATTGGAAAGCCTTTGGGAGAGACCCCTGCTTCTCGCGTTGGAATATAAAAGCAGATACCATATTTAGAGGTGAAAACTTTCGGGCCACAACCTGTGTCGCCAGCTGTTCTCTCTCCCACTAACGTAGCAAGCCCACTCTCTTTCAGGTCGAGAGTAAAGCTTTCGGCAGCAGAGATGGTTTTATTACTTGTCAACAAGAACAGTTTGCCTGTATATGCGTTGGGCTGTGGTGTGATATTCCCACTTACACAATGTTTCTGCTTCTTGCAAAGGAGATATTCAGCAATCTTTCGACCGTTATTGCTACTTCCTCCACTGTTGTAACGATTATCGACAATCAAGTACGGCAGATGGCGCACTTGCTCGTATGCCCGTTTGAAATCCTCCACAACAGTATGCATCATTGACTCCAAATAAATATATCCAACACTGTCGTTTATTATCCTATGATATGCTTGTGATTCCTCGATGGGCATCGTGCAGTTTAATGGAAGATCGAGCGACAACACTTTACCATCTCTTCGCACACTACACGTAATCAAGGTGTCGGTCGGCGATGTAAAGACTCCGAGCTGAGCCTTACGCAACCGATACTCCTCGGTCGAGGCAAAAGTGTATCTCTTCTTATTCTCAACATATTGGTCAATAGGCATATTGTTTATGGCAACGATTTCATCTTTATCGCAAAAGCCACAATGAAGAAGATGCTCACTCGGGTTGGATATAAAGATCCTATCTTCTGCGATTGTAGGATGATACTGTGCTGCATGGCCTCGAAAGAAAGGCCATGCATGACCTATCTTTAGCGCAGCAAAATACTCATTGAGCATTATACCATAGTCCTCCTTTGTTTGCACCTCACTCCCAATGCTGTTCGAGAATGTGGTATAAAGAGAATCCATATCATAACCTTTTTGCTTGCAAAGCGAACACTCTTCTATAACTTGGTCATGAATGCTCTTGAAATCCTCGGCAAACTGCTCGGGTTCAACAGGGAGTTCTGAGATATAATAGGATTTCATCTCTTCCTGCTGGCTTTTCGTTATAAACTCTATCAGTGCATCTTTGAAGACAGTAACAGATAACACAATTGCTATCCCCAATAAACCAACAATAGACAATATGGAAACAATGAGATATTTGAGAAACTTTTTCATAATCGTAATGCCGTATTCTTTTGTTTGCTTATCTATTAGACGTAACAAAACACCTTTTAGTTGCAAAGGTATGTATTTTTTTGAACTTTATTGTGTTATAAGTGAATTATAGGCCACGAACGAAAAATCACTCGCAATAGCCTATAAGGTCTGAAAAGAATAGACGAAGACGTACTTTGAAGGTCTTATAGGGTTTGTGCCAGCCATAAGATTCTTATAATCAGCAGTGCAATTTCTCCTAAATGCACTGGCTGTTTTTCCGTTTCTACTAACCGAATTATTAAATCACAAGCTTTGATTTAATATTCAGTGTTTATGATTTATTATTCACAACCTTTGAATAGTAAATCCGTGCTTATGATTTGGATTTTCGGCAAATATTTTGTATCTTTACGGAGGTAATAAAGAAAGAAATAGAACCGACAATCAAGGATTATGGCAAAGTATATCAAGCAGGAGATGCCCGACATTGCGGGCAAGGGTGAGCATCAAGTGTATTACCGCATGCAGACGGAACGGAATATCGGTGCCGCGGAGTTTGTGGAAGAAGTGGCAGGACTGGGTACGGGGCTCTGTGAGGGAGCCGTGACGCATGTGCTGGAGCAGATGGTGCAGACTATGGCCCGCCTGTTGGCGGATGGGCATACGGTGACAATAGGTGGGCTCGGGACCTTCCGCACTGCCATAGGCGTGATGGAAGGTAAGGAGCAGGACACCTTCAACGCCGATGAGCCCAAGCGCAATGCGCAGAGCATCGAGGTGAAGGGAGTGAACTTCCGTGCAGACAAGGCACTGGTCAAGGATATCCGTGTGCAGTGTCGCCTCGAGCGTGGCAAGGAGAGCCGCTTGCACCGCTCGCCCTACACGCGCGAGGAGCGACTGGCGCGGGCACTTGCCTTCATGGAGGAGCACACGGTGTTGCGCGTGCCTGACTATGTGAAACTGACGGGGCTTTCGCGCACCACGGCTTCGCTCGAACTGCGTGAGCTATGCCAAGACCCCACCTCGGGCATCCGCTCTATGGGCCAAAGGGCGAGCAAGGTGTATATCAAACGATAAAGCCGCAAGCCAAGCACCTGCAATCCATATTCCCTGCCGCGCATATCGAGGTACTCCCCACGATGAATTGCGGGCAATTCCTGATAGACCACCCCGATGAGGTGGCACGAAGGATTAGCGAGATAGCCTCTCCATAGCATTACCGTCCGCCCCCCCGTTTGCGGGGTGTCGGACGGTAGTTTCATAGATACAGGTAGTTGCGGATAAAATGTCATAATATCGTAGGTGTCTTAAGCGTCTCGTATCATCTCGTGGTAGCGAAAATTTTGCATGGGAATTCCTGGCGTATTGCAGAGGTACAAAGCGCCGACTGCTGATGCGCTTTTGCTGTTGAACCACTCCAATCTGCGTCTTATGAGCCAATGAGGTCATTACTGAAGAATGGTCTCGTGATTGTCAGAGAAATTTATCAGGAAATAATTGCTACTAGGAATTTGTTGATTGTGAATAATTGTTTACATTTGTACCCGAAAAATCCACGCTGAGCCTTTTCGTTTGAAAAGGAGGTAGGGGTGGGGGAGTCGGCGGACTGAACAGTGATGTTGTAAATAGAATATGAGAGACACACCGACTGCTGCTTATCATTCGTTCACAGATAAAGAACTTGTGACCCGCATCGTTGAGCATAAAAGGAAAAATATAGATGCAGACGAAGGGAAAATATAGATACAGCCACAAACGATAGATAATCAACAATATTTCATGTATAAACAAATATAAACATAATTAAGCGTATGAACCCAATAATGGAAATTCGAGGATTAAAATGTCCCAATCATGACTACCTGAGAGACAATCACCATTTTACGTATCAGCCAGCATATTCGGGGGCAAGACCATTGAGCAGCACCCGTTGTATTAGGTGTGGATATACCATGTCTTTACATAAACCTCAAAAGTAAGTTACTTTTTATGGCACGATGAACCGATATCCATAAGATAATGTCAGATGGGGTATTTGAAGTTATTGACAACTTTTAACTAATGATATGAATATGAACAATCTTGCCAATCTAATCTTTCCAATCTTAATCTTGGTCGTAATAGTAATTTTGCTGATAATGAGAATGAAAGGTCGTAATATTTACAAAACTAATTTCATGAAAAGGTGGAACATCTACAAATACTTGTCTCCTGAGAACAGAGTTACTTTTTGGAGTTTTACATCTAATGTGATATTAATAATAATCACATTCTGGTTAGGCCTCTCTATGCAACATCTGGTGAACAACTCAGTGCAAGCAGAATCAGCGAAGTTGGCACGTTACCAAATTGTAGATAGGTTTTATCCTATGTATCAGGAACTTTTTGATTCTTGTTCAAACGTTATGTTTAAAGAGTGTTGGAGGGCTGTTGGTGCACCTGACGATAACGATGGAATAGCAGTGCTTGATAGTTTTATATCAAATGAGAAAAATTGGGAGGTCATTGATTATACAGCACGTAAAATGCTGGAAATAAGTCACCGTATGGTTCCCTATGTAGATGAGAATGTTCGTGACACTCTAAAACGTAATAATAGTCTATTGTTTGCTGGTTGTCAAATAATAGAAATGTTGAATGATACAATTATATTAGATTTTGATAGTTTTAAGAGAAAGTTAACTGACGGTTATTTAGAAGCGTCTGTTAGTGGGATTGTTTTACCACAAAGGAATCTCTCCGATTTAACCTGTAATAGTTTTGAATTGTACAAATTAGTTATGGAATCACGTAGTCAAGCATATGACAGTAATATGAAGAAGCTAATAATACGCTTTTATATGCTGCCTATATTAGGTAATTTAGATTTTATAAATAAGGAACTCTCTCCGAAGCCAGAGGGTGATCCTGGACAAAAATCAATTCGACTTCTATGTATTAGTCTTCTAATAGGAGGAGCATTGTATTTGATTATATTGATTGTATTTTTCGATAGGAACTCACTGGAACCAAATCCGAGGATGTCGCAATCTGATTTGGAAAGAATTAGGCAGGAATTAACGTCGCATAGACAATTGGAAGATAGTTTTAATAGGCAAACAGAGGCTATAAGAAACTATCAACAAGAGATTAAGTCACTGAGAGTGCAAATACAAGGACTGGAATCTGCGAATCAATCTTTAAGCGAAGAAATCCAACATTTAAAAGAAATTGAAAAGGAATGTGAATCTTAACCGATTTCTTGGGGCGCAGGTGGAAACTTTCGTGGCAATCTTAGGTTAACATATCCATGTCCTTTGGTTACCGTAGGAGTTTTCACTTGCGTTGTTTTTTTTGCTTACGAGTGATAGAAAATTGTGGGTGAAAGTACTCTGTACTATAAAAGTACAAATAACCAGAAACAACCATCACAATGAAACTGCATGAGCTATTGGCACAGTACACATGGGAAGAGGTGTGCAGCACATTGAGAACATGGTATGGAGCTTCTGCTATTGATGATGCTTCGTACAAGAAGGCTATCTCGGCTCTTAGAGAAACTCAATGGGTAGACTCCAAATATAAGATATGCGTACATATGTATTGTGATGAACAGGAAGGACGGGTAGCATATGATGTGGGAGGAAATCGGAGTGATGTGGGAGGAGAGAATTATGACATCGCATATCTCCCATGGCGGGAATGGTTAGGAATGGAGATAGAAGAGGATACGCTACAGAAGATTCCCGAGTTATATATATTGTCTGCATGTGTGGGGGAGATGACTTCATGGGGGTATAGTGAAAGGCAAAGGACGGAGGAAATGATAAAAGAGTTTAACGAAGGACAAATGATCAGTAGCAAATATAGATGTCCTGATATTGTTTGTCCTTTAGAGAGTTATATAACCGTGGAGGAATTTGATGCTAAAATGAATGACGCCCAAAGCAGACTGAGACAATCTGTAGTAGAAAAACTTGTCGCCATGAGTAAACTGACGCGAATGAAACGTGTAGCCTTGGTATTGGGTATTACCACTATCATGTTCTTGGCATTGTCTATTGCTCTACTGATTAAAATATATTGACATTATGATTGAAGTCGGGAAAGACAGGAAAGTGAAGGTCTATGGCGTTTGCTTCAATGGGGTGAACGAGTTGTTGAACGTGGCATTGTCTCATAAACCCAAGGATGGGGTATACGTGGGGATGAGGCGGGATAGATATCCTTACTTCGACATATATGATTATGCATACGACAAAAGGTATTATACGCATTTCGTGTTTGCTCGTAGCAAAGAGGAGTTGGAGCATAGGCTGGGGATTCTCAACGGTAAGCGGATGGTTCCGGAGGGCAGTGATGTAAAAACGGAACTGGGACCGACGATTTACTGGGAAGGTGACGAGCACGAACCGATGCAAATCCCGGAATGTGATGATGTCAAGGTGGTACAACCCCATTTTATGGCATCACTGCAAGAGTGGAACAAGAAAGATAAAACTTATAAATAAACATGAAAACTATGAAACATTATTCATTGATTGCAACATTGATGACACTGACATTGTGCACATCTTGTGTAGAGAAGAGATTCGAACGCATAATTTCCACAGAAAACGATCAGTATAGCGTTGTCTATAATGAAGGGAAATACGGAGTGTATGACAATATTGCCGATAGCCTTGTGACGGCGGTGAAGTATGATACCATTGTATATCGTAAACTCACTACGGTGGATGAGATAGATGTAGTGTTATGGAATTATGAGGTAGACGGACATAGAGGACTGCTCTCTGTCGCTTGCGAAACAAACGAAAAGATGGAAATTACATTCGGTGCAAATTGATATTGCCATGGATTGTAAATTTATTGCTTTCTCAGAAAAGGGCATTCGACGGAGCAATCAAGATATCTGCCGGATAATAGAGATGCCCGAGTATAATCGTAGCCTATTTGTCCTTTGCGATGGTATGGGCGGGCATGACATGGGTGATGTAGCCGCCGAGACAGTGTGTAATGCGTTGTGTGAATATTGGATAAAACATGCAATGGAGACAGACTCCGAAGAAAAAGTGCGCAAGGCTTGTGCTGTAGCCTGGAAGAAACTATATGAACGCTCTGTACGAGTACGGCCGGTAGAAATGGGGACAACTCTCGTTATGGCAAGTGTGGAGGGAGATAGGGTGACTGTTGCGAATTGTGGTGATAGCCGTTGTTATCTCTTTCGCGAAAGCCAACTGTTGTTTCAAACAACTGATCATGTAGGGCAACGTAATGGCTGGGAAGTGGTGACTAGATGCTTCTTCTCACAACGAGAAGATGTGGCAATTCCCGACATAACTTCATTAACCTTGCAACAGGGGGATAGGATTTTTCTTTGTTCGGACGGAGTCAGCAGATTTGTTCCGGAAAATGTAATATTGGATTGTGCCCAAAGTACATGTTCGTTGGAATCTGTAGAAATGAAACTGAGACGTGCCAGTGAAGAATCTTCCAAGGATAACTATTCCGGTATATTTGTAAGCATTGGTGGGTAAACATTCATCATTGTGCAAATTCACCTGTTCTTTATTGCAGTGGAGGTAGTAGTAATGATCTATGTATGGTTAAGAAGAATAAAAATGAAATAGGCAAGATACCATATTACATGTAGAGGGAGGAAAGCATAGATGTGTGGGATACTGTAAACAAAATAAAAGAAATCAAGAAAACGATGTTCTATAGAGCTGAGATTGATTTGTAAGGGCAAAAGTTATCGATGCATACTATGGAATGTAGATGATTTACCCCTAAATTTGCGAAGAACCAAAGGAATATTTATGAGCCCTTATTTGTGTCTCGGCAACGTCCTGTTCAAGAAGTAACAACCAAGAACGGCTGAGATGATGGAGCCGAGGAGCACACCCAGTTTAGCTTGGGGAAGCAGTGCTGCACTGCTGGCTCCGAGTCCTGCGTAGGAGAGTTCGGCGATGAACATGGATACGGTGAATCCAATACCGCATATGACGCAAACGCTTGCGAAACTCTTCCACGTAGCTCCTGTAGGTAGGGTAACGAGACGTAACCGCACGGCCAGCCAGGAGAAGGAGAACACTCCGATAAACTTACCCAACACGAGGCCCATCATTACCGCCAGGCTTACTCCAGAGAAGACATCGCCCAAG
>JAZNKR010000205.1:0-24128 GCA_045578665.1 Bacteroidaceae bacterium
GTTATAAATAAAAAGGAAAAATATACACCTTTTTTTGCATAATTTACTTGCAAAAACCATAATAATAGAGGAGGAATGTAAATCGTTGAAGATTGTCACGTCCTAAAATTTGTTTACACTATTTTAAGCATTTTCTTTCTATATCTTCTGTCGGGTATGCCCGACAGAAGATATAGAATTTTAACGATTTACACTCCTCCTCTTGAAGAGGAGGTGGATTCAACAGCGTCAGCGGTTGAAGACGGAGGAGTTCAAAAACATAAGCAGAAAAAAAATTACTGGACAAAAATAAAAAAAATAGCCGAAGATACAGACTATTTCATAAAAAATTCCCATCTTTGTAATTATGAATGAAATTAACGACTTTTTGCAGCAAAACGACTTTTTACAGCAGCTTGTAGCGCAGATCTCATTGCTCGAAATTGTTGTAAAGGGTATTATAATAGGAATTGTGGCATCGGCGCCTATGGGACCGACCGGAATATTGTGTGTGCAGCGCACGCTCAACAAGGGTCGTATATATGGTTTTGTAACCGGGTGCGGAGCTGCCGTCAGCGACATAATCTACGCACTGATAACAGGATACGGACTATCGTTCATATACGACTACATACACAACGAGCAGAATCTTTTCATACTGCAGTTGTGCGGTAGCATACTGTTGCTGTGCTTCGGAGTATACACCTACCGCAGCAAGCCGGCACAGAGCACCCACAAGGTAAGCCGTAACCGCAGTAACCTTATACACAACGGACTGACAGGTTTCTTCGTAACCCTCTTCAACCCGCTGATAGTATTCCTCTTCTTAGCCATGTTCACACCCATGTCGTTCATGTTGCCCGACCTGCCGCTCTACCAGCAGGCATTGGGCTATCTGTCGATATTGGGAGGTGCCGTGCTGTGGTGGCTCTTCATCACATACGCAGTGAACAAACTCCGCAACAGATTCGACGTAAGCATAATAAACCGCATAATAGGCGTAATAGTCATTGCAGCATCATTCATTAGCGTCATACTGTTGCTCACAGGAATATACTCATTCCACTAACAGAAAGACAACATAAAGTTTCCCCAAAAACACTACTGTTTTGTATATATCCAAAGAACTCAGAAAAAAGAACATAGCAGAATATCTGCTATACATGTGGCAGGTTGAGGACCTTTTGAGGGCCAACAATCTGTCGATAGAGAATGTAAAGAAAAACATAGTAGCCCCCTACAATCTGCCCGAAGAGAAAGAAAAAGAGCTATTGGAGTGGTACAGCAATCTTATAGACATGATGCACACCGAGGGGGTAGCCGAAAGCGGACACCTGCAAATAAACAAGAATGTGCTGATAACGCTTGGAGAGTTGCATCGCAGATTGGTCTATTCGTCAAAGGTACCGTTCTACAACGCGGCCTATTATAAAGCTCTCCCTTTCATTGTGGAGTTCCGCAACAAGAGCAACGGACAGGAGAAACCCGAACTCGAGAACTGCTTCGACGCACTCTACATGGTGTGGATGATGAAGATACAGAAACGCGAGTTGGGAGAAGAGACACTGAAGGCAACTGCCGAAATAGGAAAATACATCTCCATGCTCACACTCTACTGCAAAGAAGAGGAAGAGGGTCGTCTGAAACTGGAGGACGAGGAGATACAACAATAATAAGAAGAAGTATAACAGAAGAATAACAGACACAACAAAAATGGACATACAGGAAGAGATAGGAAGAAGACGTACATTTGCAATCATATCGCACCCCGACGCCGGAAAGACCACATTGACCGAAAAGCTATTGCTCTTCGGAGGTCAGATACAGGTGGCAGGAGCCGTAAAGTCGAACAAGATAAAGAAATCTGCCACATCGGACTGGATGGAGATTGAGAAACAGCGCGGTATCTCAGTAACCACCTCGGTGATGGAATTCGATTACGAGGGATACAAGATAAACATCCTCGACACCCCCGGTCACCAGGATTTTGCCGAAGATACATTCCGCACACTCACTGCGGTGGACAGCGTAATAATAGTTGTAGACAGCGCTAAAGGTGTGGAGACACAGACACGCAAACTGATGTCGGTGTGCCGCATGCGCAATACCCCCGTAATCATCTATGTGAACAAAATGGACCGTGAAGGACGCGACCCGTTCGAACTGCTCGACGAGCTTGAGAACGAACTACAGATATCGGTACGTCCGCTCAGCTGGCCTATAGACCAGGGAGCACGTTTCAAAGGTGTATACAACATATTCGAGCAGAAACTCGACCTCTTCACCCCCAACAAGCAGCGTGTTACCGAAAAGGTAGCGGTAGACATAAACAGCAACGAGCTCGACAGCAACATTGGCGAAGAACTTGCCGCCAAACTGCGCGAAGACCTTGAACTTGTAGAGGGTGTTTATCCCGAATTCAATGTGCAGGACTATCTCGACGCAAAAGTGGCACCTGTATTTTTCGGCTCGGCACTCAACAACTTCGGAGTGCAGGAACTGCTCAACTGTTTTGTGAAGATAGCCCCCTCGCCCCGACCCGTCCAGGCAGAAGGACGCATAGTATCACCCGAAGAGCCCAAGTTCACAGGATTCATATTCAAGATAACGGCAAACATCGACCCCAACCACCGTTCATGCGTTGCCTTCTGTAAGATATGTTCGGGAAAATTCGTGCGTAATGCACCCTACCGCCATGTAAGATTAGGCAAAGACATGAGATTCTCATCGCCCACACAATTTATGGCTCAGCGCAAGAGCACCATCGAAGAGGCATACCCCGGTGACATCATAGGCTTGCCCGACACAGGCAACTTCAAGATAGGCGACACACTTACCGAGGGCGAGATACTCAACTTCAGAGGACTGCCGAGTTTTTCACCCGAAATGTTCAAATACATCGAGAATGCCGACCCCATGAAGACCAAGCAGCTTGCAAAAGGTATCGACCAGCTTATGGGCGAAGGTGTGGCGCAGCTGTTCGTAAACCAGCACAACGGCAGAAAGCTGATTGGTACAGTAGGACAGTTGCAGTTCGAAGTCATACAATACCGACTCGAAAACGAGTACAACGCAAAATGCCGCTGGGAGCCCGTAAGCCTCTACAAAGCATGCTGGATAGAGAGCGACGACGAAGCCGAACTCGAGAACTTCAAGAAACGCAAATATCAGTATATGGCAAAAGATATTGAAGGACGCGACGTATTCCTTGCCGACAGCAACTATGTGTTGCAGATGGCACAGAACGATTTCAAAGGTATAAGATTCCATTTTACAAGCGAATTCTGACAAGAAGCAGAGAGACCTTAGAATGAATATAGATTATCAATATATAGCATCTCCTTTAAGGGAGGTTCTATAAATTAGGTCGCGACGATTTTGAGTTTTATTCTTAGTAGATTTTTGATGTTTGTAAGGGCGCGATGCGGGCATCGCAACTGAACAAATATTAAAAAGATACAAGAATAAAGCCAAAAGCGACCGAAATAGAATCCACCCTACAAAGAACACTAAATTACTAATTTATAGAACCTCCCTTTAATTTCAGGAAATGGGAACAATAGCAGATGAAGCCAAACGCGCAATAGAAGTCATGCGCAAAGGAGGAGTGATACTCTACCCCACAGACACAGTATGGGGCATCGGATGCGATGCCACCAATGAAGCAGCCGTCAAACGTATATACGAGATAAAGAAACGTACAGACAACAAAGCGATGCTGTTGCTTGTCGACTCACCCGACAGGATTGTGCGCTACGTATCCAAGATACCCGCAGTGGCATGGGACCTGATGGAACTGACAACAAAACCGCTGACCATAATCTACGACGGCGCACGCAACCTCGCCCCCAACCTGGTAGCCGAGGACGGCAGCGTAGGCATCCGCGTAACGGCAGAACTCTTCTCCAAAGAGCTTTGCTACCGCTTTCAGAAAGCAGTGGTATCTACATCGGCAAATATCAGCGGCGACCCCACACCACGCTATTTTGCCGAAATCAACCCCGAGATAATAGAGGCGGTTGACTATGTTGTGAAATACAAGCACCTCGAAAAAGGTTCACCTAAACCCTCGAGCATCATCAAACTCACCGAAAAGGGCGAAGTAACCGTAATAAGACAATGAAAGAGAACGAAAAATCGCTGCTCGACAAGTTTCTGGAGTGGCGCGAAAAACATATACCGCAGAATAGGTTTGTGCTTATTCTCAGTTTCCTTGTGGGAATAGTGTCGGCACTTGCCGCATTCACTCTGAAGCACCTCATAGAGTTTATCCAGGAACTGCTCACAAGCGGATTCAGCGTATTCTCGGGCAACTGGTTATATCTCATTTACCCTGTGATTGGTATATTCTTTTCGGGACTCTTCATCCGCAAGATTGTGCGCGACGACATAAGCCATGGTGTAACAAAAGTGCTCTATGCAATCTCTCAGCGCAAGGGCCGCATCAAGAGCCACAATATGTGGTCGTCGCTTGTAGCCAGCGGTGTAACCATAGGATTCGGTGGTTCGGTTGGAGCCGAGTCGCCGATAGTCTTCACCGGAGCAGCAATAGGCTCCAATCTCGGAAACTTCTTCCGCATGGAGAAGAAAGTGATGATGCTGTTGCTCGGCTGCGGAGCGGCAGGCGCCATAGCCGGCATTTTCAAGGCCCCGATAGCCGGACTCGTGTTCACACTCGAGGTGCTGATGCTCGACCTCACTATGTCGTCATTGTTACCCCTGCTCATCTCCAGCGTAACGGCAGCCACACTCGCATATATGTTCACAGGGACAGACGCCATGTTCGACTTCCAGCCCGACAAGGCATTCGAAATAACAAGAGTACACTATGTGGTGCTTCTCGGAGTATTCTGTGGACTCATATCACTCTACTTCACCCATGTAACAACAACAATCGAAAAACACTTCAGAAGAATAGAGAACCCATACAAGAAACTGATACTCGGCGGTTCCATCCTCAGTGTGCTCATATTCCTCTTCCCTCCGCTCTACGGCGAAGGCTACCACACGATAAACACACTCATCAACGGTTCCGACCCCTACGACATTCTTAACAATTCGTTCTTCTACGGTTATCCTGGACTGTTGCTGTTGTTCATGCTATTTGTCATACTGTCGAAGGCAGTAGCCTCGACAGTAACAAACTGCGGTGGAGGATGCGGTGGTATCTTTGCTCCCAGCCTCTTCCTCGGTTGCATTGCCGGCTATCTATTCTCGTCGCTCTGCAACCAATCGTTCCTGGCAACCGACCTTTCGTGCGTCAACTTCGCACTGTTCGGTATGGCAGCCCTGATGTCGGGAGTGTTCCACGCACCACTTACGGGTGTATTTCTCATCGCCGAACTTACCGGCGGGTATGCGCTCTTCCTGCCATTGATGATAGTATCCGTGAGTTCGTACCTCACAGTGCGCGTATTCGACAAGAACAACATCTATGCCGTGCGACTTGCACAACGTGGCGAGCTTATCACCCACCACAAAGACCAGGCTGTGCTCACCATCCTCAAAGTATCGGATGTCATCGAACGCAACTTCATGAAAATTGAACCCGAAATGAATCTTGCATCACTCGTTGCAGTAGTAGCAAAGACCAAGAGAAACATATTCCCCGTGCTCGACAGTGCAAAGAAACTGGTAGGCATAGTATACCTCGACGACATCAGGCATATCATGTTCCGTCAGGAGCTGTATCGCCGCTACAACGTTGGCGGTCTGATGAAACCGGCACCTGTACGTTTGGGCATCGAGGAACCGATGGAAACTGTGATGAAGAAGTTCGAAGAGACACAGGCATGGAATCTCCCTGTGGAGGATGTGGACGGCACATACATAGGTTTTGTCTCAAAATCGGCAATATTCAGTGCCTACCGCAAGACTTTGTTAGATTTTACATCAGATTAATAAGAAGCTGTTTAAACCAACCGGATTATGTCAGAAAAACTTCGTATCGTATATATCGGCACCCCCGATTTTGCCGTTGAACCGCTTAGATGCCTCCGCAATTTGGAGATGAACGACAAGGATTGCGGTTACACTATAGTGGGAGTAGTTACAATGCCCGACAGGATTATAACACGTCGCGGCAGCAATCAGGTGCTCATGAGCCCTGTCAAGGAGTACGCCCTCGCCGAAGGGTTGCCTCTGTTGCAGCCCGAATCGTTGAAGGACGAATCATTCATCGCAGAACTTGCATCGTGGAAAGCAGACCTGCAGATTGTAGTTGCCTTCCGTATGTTGCCCGAAAGGGTATGGAACATGCCGCGCCTGGGTACTTTCAACCTTCACGCGTCGCTGTTGCCGCAATACCGTGGTGCCGCACCCATAAACTGGGCTATAATAAACGGAGACAAGGAGAGCGGAGTTACGACTTTCTTCCTTAAACACGAAATAGATACAGGCGACGTCATCATGCAACGCAAAGTGGAGATTACCGACACCGACGATGCCGGCACCCTGCACGACAAACTGATGTATGTAGGCGGGGAGACAGTTGTAGATACCGTGCTGAGCATTGTACGCGGCGAGGCTGTCGCACGCACACAATCAAGCATATTCGACGGCGAACTACGCCCTGCACCCAAAATCTTCCGCGACACATGCCGCATAGACTGGAACGGTAAGTGCGAAGCTGTCTACAATTTTGTCAGAGGACTCTCTCCCTACCCTGCCGCATGGACAGAACTGTCCGATGCCAATGGAGAAGTTATGGCAATAAAGGTATACGAGACGAAGATTGAACACTGCGAAGTGAAAGAGGAGAGAGGAACCATTCTCAGCGACGGCAAGTCGTATATAAAAGTCGCACTCGAAGATGGCTACATATATCTTACCTCTTTGCAAATTCCAGGCAAGAAAAGAATGCCGACAGCAGACCTTCTCAGAGGATTCAGCATAGAGGGCAAAATGCTTGTCATTGCCTAAAAAACTTCCTTAAGATAAAAGAGGTTGCGAAATAGAAATATCCGCAAATCAGTAAATTATGAACTGATTTGCGGATATTCACATACATAAAAAATCGTCAACTGATTGCAATCATACGATTGGTTGTCTTCTCCTCACTCTTTGCCTTCTTGGGAATCCTGATGCAGAGTACACCATCAGTCACCTTTGCCTCAATCTTTGTTGTCTCGGCATTTTCGGGCAACACCAATGTCTGCTGGAATTTGGTATAAGAGAATTCGCGACGCAGGAAACGGCCCTTGTTCTCCTCGCCTTTAGCCTGTTCGGGATGAACCTCGCAGCCTTTGTCATCTTTTTTGCAATCGCAGTTGCAACCTTTCTCCATTGAGATTGTAAGGTCGTTGTCGGCATCTACATGGATTTTGAAATCGGACTTTGTCATTCCGGGAGCAGCAACCTCAACGGTATACTCCTTCTCGTTCTCCATCACATTGATGGCAGGAGCTGTACCGGTTGTCCGCAACATCCAGTTGTTCTCGAAGAAATCGTTAAAAATACTCGGAATCCAATTTTGTGTGGTTCCTCGTCTCATCGGCATACTCATTTCTGAAATAATTAATGGTTAAACAAAAAACAAACGACGACACCGGCCAATGATAACAGTGCTTACGGAATACCCGACAAAACTCACCTACCAAATTGCGGAATATTTCTGCCCGAAGCAACGTCCCGACCTGTCTATCATCCCATCGTTGCCACTGCCGCCGTTCGAACATAATAATGGAATTTACCGCAACAAAGTTCAGCTGCTTAATGATTATTCATCATTTTTAGAGACTGTTTATGTTTACCCATCAATGTAGAAAAAGAGAGGCGGCAAGTCTTTTAAAGGCTTGCCGCCTGATTTATTGATATTGAGTGTCTGTTACTTCTTCTCCTCAACAGCAGCCTGTGCAGCTATCAGTATGATTTGTATCTACTTTCGGACTGTCATCAGATGTGCTTTCATTGCCTATGTGGAAACTTTCACCATCTTCATCTACCAAAGTCGATGACAATCCCAATATAGTGTTGTCTATAGGTGTAACTCCACATTTACATGAAAGTATTGTAATAATCCTCATTTGCAAAAAGGTAAAGTCCACCATCAGTAAACCGCATTAATTGAGGACTTGCTTCCGTTTCTTTGGTTATCTCTTCCAACTTTTTAATAATTTCAGAAGAAACGCAATACCCTTTGAGACCTCTTTCACAACTTATTAAGGCACCATCATTAGTAATATGAGCTGAAAGAATTCTTCCACTTTCTGTATTTCTAATCAATTCTTGATCTTTATATCGAGTTGCTATATGGTTTTTGTTCGTGACAATAATATAATCCCCATTATCATTCATAGCAATAGAACGAATCAATACGTTTGTTTGAAACAAATAATTGAGGTCTTTTTTAAACCTATCAGGAACATAACCCTTTCCATGCCATGATGAATCCTTATAAATAACAAACCAATAATATTCTGTAATTCCGATTTCCACTATATATGCGTAAGGGTTTTCTTTCAAAGAAGCGAGTACTCTTTTCATTCCATCAGGAATGTTTGAAGTATAAACAAATTCATTTTGCCCCCTTATGACTATTCCCTGTCCTTTGTCTGTAAATGATGCTAGTCGACAAGTTCCCCACTGTTTGATGGTTTCACGAATCAATGGCAAGGGCTTTGAAGTGTTTTTGATCTTGATGTCTATATCACCCCTTCTGATGGGAGGCGCAGGGTCGGATTCAACTTGCTTTGGTTTTGTTTGCAGCCTGAATCTTGCCAGCATCCTCATTGAATCAGCGAAATACTCATCAGTCCTCATACAATGCCGTTGAATTGTGCAGATTCTTTTAAGGTCAGACGGAAAGTTGTTGGGCCAGTTAAATCCAGGAGTATTAATACATACAGGAATTATTTTCTTTTGATATTTTATGGCTAACCGCAATTCGTGAGCAACCCAATCATCTGTTATGTAGCACCTATTCATTGATTGAGGTGAAAGGATAAGAATAAAATCTTTACAGGAACGAATTGCTATCTCAATCTGAATATCAAACGCTCCATCCCTTAAAGCGTTGTAATCAAAAAATATGTTTGAGTAGCCATGATTCCTTAAATCCAAATAAATAATCCTGGCATGTTCAAGACCATCTATGCGTCGATAGCTGATGAAGATATTTGTTTCTGAAGGAGGAAAAGTATTTAGCATATCATTTAATTATTTGGAGTATTCACTAATTGTCGAATTACATTTATCCAGCCACCTTGTTCAAATAGTTTTTTACATATTCTCAATCCCTCTCCATATATTGGATCGGTTGATGCTAACATATTATTAATAGATGCTTTTGCTTCTCTATTATTAATTTTTGAAAGGACGACAAAGCTGCCCAAATTACAGAATCCCTCACATAGTAAAGGAGTTGTAGTGATATTCATATTGTATTGCCAAATGTGGAGTAGTTCATGCGCTAAAACATTAGCAAACTGAACCTTTGATAACTGTCGATAAATATATACTGTGTAGTCACTACCGCATCTCTCAGCAAGTCCTCTCGTATACAGACTTCCGGTTCTTTTCTGTAACGAAGTTGCATCAATTACCTTAAGATGCCAATTATGTATTTCACCAATCACTGATTTCGAATAAATGCGATTGATATAATTTATTACATAAATGCAATCTTCTTTTGTCATAAGATGCTTTTGGCAATATGAACATAACTTACCACCTAATCCAATGTCAATTGCCAACGAGTTGCAAAACTGACCACAACTAACACACTGATTCATGGATGTAGCATGTTCATGACAAACGGCATGATTTGCCCAATCCACATAGTATGAACCTACGATAGTTTTGCCACATATATAGCACTTTCTTTGCATATCACCTTAACATTTCTTTACAATTGCATACCGTCTATTTCGCGCTTTAACCGATTCTTATCATATTCACTTAGAGCTTGATCTGGCTTAATGTCAAAATTTATTTTCTTTCCCTGACATTCAACCTCAATATGAACGATTCCATCGCTACCACGTTTGATAATATATGTAATAACAGTATCTTCAGGAACTGGATATCCCCAACTAATAGTTTGTGCAGCAATTCTTGTCCCATCAGCTTGATTAACATATTTGTCCACAGAAATATTTTCATATATTTGAATGTACACGTTAGTCTGACCGTCATCCTTTGTGCACGTTGTTGCGGTACCAGAATAGACTATAGAATCAGTTCTTAAAATGAGATTCATTATTTTTTCTTCATTCGTATCTCTCATAATAACCCCCACTCCATAGGATCTACTAGCTAAATCCTTGCCTATTTTAACTCCTGCTGCTGGAATAAATACAGGATTTGACAAGTTATATGCGTGTATAGCAGCCCCTTTCGCTACCGCCAAATCTGGCTCAAATTGATCTAACCGAATAGTTGTTCCGGGAAATTCTTTTCTTAATCGTTCTTTCACCATCGGCATATATGATGAACCACCTACAAGGATAATTTCATTGATAGGAGCATTTTTATCGGTTGATATAGACATAGCATGTCTTACGACATCAATAGTACGTTGTAGAAGGTCTGAAGTCAATTCTTCGAACAGAGAACGCTTGATAGGTTTTGTATACATACGATTTTTGTACCTAAAACGCATGGGAGCCTCAGTGTTCTTCGAAAGCAGTTTTTTACATTGCTCTGCGGCTAAAATCAATGCGCCACCATCACGAGTGTCTTTTATATTGTCATACCTATCGCTAGTTCCACAACAATTACTCAATACATAATTAACCAACTCTATGTCCCAGTCCATACCGCCCAAATGATGATCTCCGTCAGTTGAAAGAGTTTCAAGTATGCCGTTTCTCATCCTCATGATACTTACATCGAAAGTGCCGCCTCCCAAATCATAAACCATAAAGTTTTTTCCTTCAAGATGGCTGGTGCCATAACTCAACGCCGCGGCTGTGGGCTCATTAAGCAAAGCGAGAACATTTAGTCCTGCGACTTCACCTGCCTGTTTAGTAAGTTCACGCTCATTATTCCCAAAATATGCAGGAACTGTTATGACGACATCATTGATTTTTGACTTTCCTTTGTACTCCCTACTCAAGTTTGCATCATCAACGAGTTTCTTCAATATCATTGCAGAGACTTTAACAGGTGATACCGTTTCACTGCCAATTACCCTTTTATACGTAGGGTTGGACATCTCTCTTTTTATGAATGCCACGGCACGTGACGGATCTTGAACCATACAGCGTTTGGCCTCACCACCTACAATAGGAGAGCCGTAATCATCATAATAAACGACAGAAGGGGTTGTCTGAAGGTCTTCTGAATTTTTGATAACAATGGGCAACTTATCTAGTGGACTAATTTCTGCAATGCATGAATTAGCAGTTCCTAAATCTATTCCAAATACTTCTTTAGCCATAATAGTACCTTTTGTCAGTGAATCCGTCCCTCAAGAAAAGAAGTTTTCATTTCTTCCTTTTTTTCATCAGTGCTTTCAATACTTTCCTCGACTTTTATGTCTTGCATTTTATCAGTGTCTTCTACGAGGGAATCTATGCCTCTTTTATCATCTTCTTCGGAAGTCACACTTGTCTGCTCTTCTTGCACTTGTACAGGCTCATATAGAGGTTTAACTAACCTAAAACGAACAACTTGTTCTGGACGAATCATGAATTCATAGGTTTTAGGTCTTTCTTCATCTTGCACGTCGTTGCTGCCAACCATTGGAACTGACCAAATATAACCTGGTAATATTGACTCTATCTTGCCATCTTTATCTGGCAATTCCGTTTCCTGTGTTTCAACAATCTCCTGTCTTTTTCGATCGAACTCATCGTCAACACTCACCGATTTTCTTACACCTACTGCTTGAAGACTTCCATCCACCCATTCGGTCAAATCACCGATAGACTTATATAATGAATCGAAATCTTTCTCAATAGCAAAATCATTTAATGTATATCTTAACTGGTCTGCTATACCAATCAATTCCATTATGAGGTCTTTCTGGGTCTTATATATTACATCATTTTCATATTGAATAATACGCTCATGCTGTTTTTTAATAATAGCATCCTGTTCGTTAATGACTTTATACTGATCTTCTACTATATTTCGTAAAGACTGTAATTCATTAATTATAGAATCCAACTTTCCCGTATTGCAGTTTTGACCTTGTAACAGCTTAGCTATAGTGTAATACTTTTTTCCACTGACATCATTCGTTGTTATTCCGTTAAAGATATTATCTAAAAACAAGATAACCTTATTCTCAAAATCACTATTTGCCTTTCTTGTTAGAGAGTCTTGCAATTGGACTTGTTTAGAAAGAGTTTGTGTAATCACCTGACTTAAATGATTGCTAAGGTACTCAATATATTGTGTACTCAACAATGATTTGACGCTCTGTTGCCGAGCATCTTCAGGAGAAGGCATTTCGCGACCATATATGGGGGTTAATTCCTCATCATGATTATCCATATCAGATTGATGAACTCTGTTGTTAGGTCCACCATTAAATTCGAATTTTTCACTCATTGTATCTAATCTTTAATTAATAATCCATTTTTCCAATATTCTTCTATTATAGTTCCATCAAGTAAGGTATGAAAGCATAAACCAGTTGGGCCATTTATGGTCATTTTCCCTTGGACAAAAGATTTGTCCTGCAAACACCACATACCTATGACATTTGCAATTTCATCATCAACAAAGATTATTGACAAACTTTCGCCGTTAGGAAAATACAAAGTCCCGAATCCATTTCTTTTTCCGTTTTTCCATTGACCAGAATAAACGGTTCCATCATCTTGAATCTCAATACCGATGCCATGCTGTTTGTTAATCCTCCATTGTCCGGCATATTTACGTCTTGATGTACTAAACCCAATACCAACTCCCATACGCATATCAAGATTCCACTCGCCAGCATAATAACTACCCTCTGGCTCTTTTAATATACCAAAACCGCATCTCTCATTTTCTCGATTCCTATACCCGCAAAACTCTCCTTCCTCTACTTCAACAAATACAGGTTCACCTCCATTTGCATGATCATCGTCTATGAAATAATTATCTACTTCTGGAATCAGCCCTAATGCATAGGCATAGCTTTCAACTAAATATGATGCGGCCTGTGGACTTAAGAAATTTTCCTCTTGGAACGAATGCTTTAAATTATCTATTATTATTGAGTAATCTTTAGAAGATTGGGACAATTCAATAATCCTTTTCCCTATTCTGGTCTGAACAGATCTACGTATTACAGGATAAAAGGTATATTCTCCACCTAGAATATCAGCCATCAAGCCTTCAAGTCGAGGTTCTGCCAAAATCCCGACCCCATACTCTTTTACCAAAATAAGCATGGCATCATGAATGCCAAGATGCTTGTCTGTGTGAATCATAGGTCTTGACAATCTGATATTTGTTGCATATCTACTGATGATATTTCACTTTCATTTAGATGGACAGCTACGAATTCTTGCCAAGCCTCTAAATCTGCCCTTTTCTGTTCCGCTATTTTATCTTCTAATTCGTCAAACTTACTCTTAAGTTCGGCCTTTTGTATGCGAGCATTCTCATCCTCAGCCTTATTATCATCTATTTCTTTGTTGATATTGATTAGCATCTTTTCTATCTCAGCGGATTGTTCTTTAATCCGTAATTGGTAGCTTAAAATATTCTTGTTCGCTTCTGTTTCCTCCGACTTCAGGTTCTCTTCCTGGAGAATCAGGCTCTTCAGTTTTTCTAAAATTGACTGTTTCTTGTGTTCTACCTCAGAAAGTTTACCTTTTAATTCTTCTAGTTCTTTCTGCAATTTGTTCAACTCTGTCACGAGTTGCTTCTGACGATTCATTCTTTCTGCGTGTTCCGCATTAAGTCTATCTCTCCGGTTACGAAGTTCACACTCTTTCAGACCATCTCTAATCGCATCAAGGCAGACAAATCCTGCAAGACTCATGTCATCTTTACTTCCAGTAGCGCTGAGCTTTGGCAGAAAAGCACTCAACTTCTCTAAAAAACTGTCCTTGCTCTCGACTAATGTAGAATCAAGCAACCCAGTATAAAAATTAAGCAGGTAGCTAGGGGCAATATCAAAATCACCATATGAATCTTCTATTCCATCGCTACAGCACATAACTGCAACAGGGAAGTCACCCATCCCATTGAATGCATAGCGAAAAGAAATAAGTGGATTTTTATTGCAGAGAGAAGTAGTAAAATTCTGAAAGCAGTTACAATCCCAAGGAACAGGCTGGTACCAATTTAAGTTTCTGTCTGAAGCAACAATTCTTCCATCCCCAATATGGAATGCCAACCAATAAAATGGTGTTTGAACATAGGCCATCAAGGTTGTTCCATAAGCTTTAACCAAATCACTATCACCAAGTGCTGCTCGCTCAGTATCTGAAAATGGATTCTCTGCATTATCTTTCTTAATGGAATCTAACCATTCATAATATATCTGCTCAAGAACACCATAGATTACAGAGTCTTGCTCTCTTATTTCCTTTACTTGTTGACAGAATTGCATATTTTGTTTGTACAACAGGGCTTCAACTTCTGTCATAGATGTTACAGGCTTTGATGGAGGCAATCCCCACTTACTGTCATCAAGAGAAAGACGAGCCGTAACAGCCCCTTGTCGTTTAAGGAAAACTGAAGGATTGGTCATCGCAATAAAATCCAACAACTTGGCTTTTGTAATTTCTGCGGCCAACTTAGAACCTACATCGCTTCTAACATAAGTAGAGCTACCATGACCATCGCAGACTATAAGAATCAGATTCTGCCCATCTTCCGATTCCCATGACAAGGAATAATCTTGACATGGTATTCCTTTGGGAAGATGACTTGCTCCAGTTTTACTCAGCGCGAATGAAAATCTATTTTTACTATCCATATCTGTATTGTTTCTCATGTATTATTATCTTACTTTCAAATTATAATCAATTGAAGATATCAAATACAGAGTGTTCATTTGTGCTAATTCAATTATATTCATTAGCTTGTCATAATCATGAACAGTTAGTACCCTTTCCATATTATCTGTAAATTACCCAACATATGTTTATCACACTCATCACCAATGGCAATAGTTATTCTTATGGAAATGTTAAACCAACTATTTCTTTTTATCTATTCTAATTCATACTTATACCTACCAACTAAGCCCTCACAAGAAAAAAGAATAATTATTAGTGGATAATATCCAATATCTGTCATGAATCCATGATAAATTGATAATCTCTTATTTAACTTAGAAAGGGCACCTCCAAAATCAACTTCTGCATCTGCTTTTAGATCCTTCAATATAAAATCATCTATATTAATTGACTTTTAATACATCCAGTTCACCTCGCTCGAACAACTAAGAACTGCAACCTTAAACCGCTCTTCTGGATTATGTAAAATCGTAGTAACATCCATTAAGAACTCACGAATCGCAGCATTAAGAGATACTATTTAATGTCCATTCATGCGAGATAACGTATCTAATAGTAATATCAAAAGCCTGACTCTAAGAGGCATTCCCTTATCCATAAAAAAATGTCAAAAGAAGTTTCTCGGACATAATCTATGTGTGATTATCTACAAAACACGGTATATACACACACCATTTTCCGTATGTATATACCTTTGCTCTATATTATTTACCAATCACCCCAGTCGTCAGTTCCACTGTTTGCCGTTGAGTTTCCTTGATCAACTCCTGCAAGGGTCGGATCTGTATTTATGTCATTCGTCAAGGTACTCACGACTTGATTGTTCGGATCTGCGACTCCGGCTGACTCTTCAGGTAACGTTGTTCCAACAGACGCTGATTGAGAGGCAACCTGTGACGCAGTAACACTAACTGTATGAATGATTTTTTTTAGTTGATCCACTGTGTGAACAGTTATCACAGATTCTATGTTTCCGGTGAATTCTGATAGCACATTTGTGTCCGCATCATCACCAATGGCAATTGCGACCTTTACTGCAACTTTGAACCAAGGGTTTCCTTTGATTTTTTCTAGTGCGTACTTGTATTCATCAGTAGGTTCTCCATCTGATAGGAGAATAATTGCTGGGGCACGAGAACCAGTTGGTTCTGCCATGAAACCATGAGACTTTGACAGTTTATTATTTAATTCTATGAGAGCCTCACCAAAGCACGTTAGACCAGCGGCTTCCAGATCTTGCCATACAAAACTTTCGGAATCAATTGGCTGAGGATACATCCAATTAACACCACTAGAGAATTCCAATGCGGCAACTTTAATTTGTGCATCACTGTTGTTGTGAGAGATTTCTCCCACATCATTCAACGCTTCACGTACAGCTGTATTAAGAGAGGCGATTTTTGCACCGCTCATACTCCCTGATGTGTCTACTAAAAAAATAAGAGGCATTACTCTGCGAGGAACAGCCTCAACATCCCATGGATTGAAATTACTCATAATTGAATGATTTAAAATTGATATATTTGTTCAATACTTCGGTAAATTATTACATAAACTTTAAAAGATAAACAATAGAACCAGTTAAAGACAGTTCGAAAACACTAAAGGGATCATTGAAACATTGTCAATAATAAGTAGTTAAGCGTAAAACATAAGTCTGTGCCAAAAATCAGAAAAAGTTTTGCTAACTTTGTGAAAAACAAAATCACATTAGCAGTTGCCTTAATGAGGTTCTGACTACTCGCTAATGAAAAATTGAATTTATATAACCTCCCTTATATAAGTTCTCCTGTTTCTCCCTGATTACCAAATTTAATCTTGAATCCAGGTTTAATTGGCATCCCAGAATCGGGGGTAACAATTTTGACTTCTCCTTTAGGCAAGATTACGGTCCAAGGATATTTGGAACGATTGACCAATCCTACGGCTCCATTCTTTATTACTACTTCACCCGCTTTTTGTTGATAATCAGTTTGTGTAGTCACTTGACAATCATATATAATTTGATTAGCAACTAACGGAATGGTATATCTACTAACTTTAAGCGAGACTAAAGATGAAGCTGGTTTCTTACAATAAACACAAGTCTTCTGCGGGTTGTTTGATTCAAGGAACGTGTACTTTCCACAGCAAGGGCATGGAGCATAGTTCGAGCGTGTTTGTAGTAGAATATTATACCATTGTTTGTCCATCAGCCTCTTTGTTGGGTCTTGTATGGCTTCCTTGCTAAAAGTCTTGCAGAATGCATTACCTAAATGTGTAGGAAACATAGTCCATCTTTTGATTACATTGTTGTGTATCCCTCTTACTGGTCGATTTGACGGATTTGTTGGATCCATAATAAATACTGATTCAAAACCGAATAGTTTCTTGGCCATATCAGGATTGCTATCACAAGGACAACTCATATAATATGAGCCTTCAAACGGTCTGTTCATATATATGAGAATAAACAAACATACTGCTAATGAATAGTAATCGGTATATTTGTTTGGTTTAGCTTTGCCCTCGACAATCTCGGGAGCCATATAGCCTGCTTTTCCCATGATTCCCATATTTGTTCCATCAGGTGCCACATTGTCGTTGTCGCAAATCAAAACCTCTCCTGTTTTTGGATCAATGAAGAAATTACCATCATTCATGTCTTGATAGCTGTATCCCATGATGTGAAGGCGTTGAAAAGCAGCACAGACTTGTAAGCACGCATTGATTTGAGCACTAGGAGAATAAAACTTTGCATGCCCCAGTATGAATTGCCCCATATCTTCATATCCTTGAGGTCTTAATGCCATAACATACCCATAACTATTCTGCTGTCTTTCAGTAATTGCTAAAGGCCACACAAAGTTCTGAGCAGGAGATCCTGCGTTGACATTACGATTTAAATTATCGTAAAAAGCATCTGATTTAATTATACTTGGAGCTTTATACCACTTCAAGGCATAGTCCTTTCCACCATAATCTACAAGATAAACAATACCTTGACCACCACACCCGAGTTCCTTTTTTACTCGACACGTTTTGCCATTTTTCAGACGTACTACAGTTCCAATACTTAATTCTGACATAATTGCAATATTTAATGTGCATTAAAAATACTTTTAACATCTCCAGATTAAATCCATTTTTCTATCTGGGCAGTTCTCATCACAGTACATAAATGAGTTGCAGTGATAATTGAGAACTATTTAGCAACCTTATTTAAACTCTTATAATCCATATTCATGAGTTTGCAATATAAAGGCGACAAGTTTATATTTGGCACTTATGGTTTAAGCCTACGCTTATAACGTAGTTCCAATATTAACATAATCTTGCCCTTTTGTATCTCTTTGACGAGGTGCTGATTCGGTGAGAGAATTTGAGCAAACATGTCTTTTATGTCACGTCTGGATACAATGTAACCTTAGGCAAACATGCAACAAAGATAGTAAAAAAAGTCTAACAACTACAAAATGTTTCAAGTTTCTTCGATTAATTCACACTTTTTGCATGATTTTCGTGCATTTGGTTATCAAAGAACCAAAAGCGACGAACATTATGCACAATTAGAACTAAAAAAGAGTATCTCGGTCCAATTTTCATTCATTGAGGAGCTTCCGTTGCTATCCTCTTCACATTCCCTACCTTCCCCTTAATATCATTATTCACTATTTCTTCGCTTTTCCAATGTAATCTGAGCGTCTATCCTCTGCCTACGCTACTCCTTTGCTCTGTAGTATAAAGAAAGGGACCTGCCCAATTGAACAAGTCCCTAACATTTTTCTATAGCAATAATTATTCCTCAACAGCAGCCTGTGCAGCAGCCAAACGTGCGATAGGCACGCGGAAGGGTGAACAAGATACATAGTTAAGACCAACCTTGTGGCAGAACTTAACTGATGAGGGCTCACCACCGTGCTCACCGCAGATACCGCACTTGAGGGCGGGACGTACGGCGCGACCACGCTCAACAGCCATCTCAACAAGCTGACCTACACCATTCTGGTCGAGTACCTGGAAGGGGTCTACCTTCAAGATCTTCTTCTCCAAGTATACGGGGAGGAAGCTTGCGATGTCGTCGCGTGAGTAACCGAATGTCATCTGTGTCAAGTCGTTTGTACCGAATGAGAAGTACTCGGCGCGGCTTGCGATGCGGTTAGCTGTAAGAGCAGCACGAGGAATCTCAATCATTGTACCAACCTGGAAGTCAACACTTACACCTTCCTCGGCGAAGATAGCAGCAGCAGTTTCGCGGATAACCTTCTCCTGTGCCTCGAACTCGTAGAGGATACCTGTGAGGGGAACCATGATTTCGGGGATGGGGTTGTAACCCTCCTTCTTCAACTGTACAGCAGCACCGATGATAGCGCGTGTCTGCATCTCTGTGATTTCGGGATAGGTGTTACCCAAACGGCAACCGCGGTGACCGAGCATGGGGTTAGCCTCGCAGAGGCTCTCAACACGCTGCTTGATGTATTCAACAGTTACGCCCATTGCCTCAGCCATCTCTTCCTGACCCTTCTCATCGTGGGGAACGAACTCGTGCAAGGGGGGATCGAGGAGACGTACGTTAACGGGACAGCCGTCCATTGCCTTGAAGATACCGTAGAAGTCAGCCTTCTGGTAGGGCAACAGCTTAGCAAGAGCTGTCTTGCGGCCTTCAGCATCCTTTGAAAGGATCATCTCGCGCATAGCAACAATCTTCTCAGCCTCGAAGAACATGTGCTCTGTACGGCAGAGACCGATAACGACTGCACCGAAGTCGCGTGCAACCTGTGCATCGTGGGGAGTATCAGCGTTAGTACGTACAACGAGTTTTGTATATTTGTCGCAGAGAGCCATCAACTCAGCGAAGTCGCCTGAAAGCTCAGCAGCCTTTGTCTCAACCTGACCGTTGTAGATTTCACCTGTTGTACCGTTCAAAGAGATGTAGTCACCCTCTTTCAATACAACACCGTCAACCTCAACTGTGCGGTTCTTGTAGTCGATATTCAATGCACCTGCACCTGATACGCAGCACTTACCCATACCGCGGGCAACAACGGCAGCGTGTGAAGTCATACCGCCACGTGCTGTAAGGATACCCTGAGCAACAGCCATACCTGCGAGGTCCTCGGGAGAGGTCTCGATACGAACCATGATCACCTTCTTGCCATCCTCAGCCCACTTGGCTGCATCGTCAGCGAAGAATACAATCTGACCTGTTGCAGCACCGGGTGATGCGGGAAGACCACGTGTCAATACCTTAGCGCTACTGAGGGCAGCCTTGTCGAATACGGGGTGGAGAAGCTCATCGAGCTTGTTGGGCACGCAACGCTGGATAGCTGTCTTCTCATCGATGAGACCCTCGTGGAGGAGATCCATAGCGATCTTAACCATAGCTGAACCTGTACGCTTACCGTTACGTGTCTGGAGGAACCAGAGTTTGCCTTCCTGTACGGTGAACTCCATATCCTGCATATCGCGGTAGTGGTTCTCAAGCTTAGTCTGGAGAGCGTCGAGTTCTTTGTAGATTTCGGGCATTGCCTCTTCCATTGAAGGATATTTGGCCAAGCGCTCTTCTTCGCTGATGTTGGCGCGCTCTGCCCAACGCTGTGAACCGATCTTTGTGATCTGCTGAGGTGTGCGGATACCTGCTACTACGTCCTCACCCTGAGCGTTGATAAGGTACTCACCATTGAAGAGGTTTTCACCGTTACCTGCATCACGAGAGAAGCATACACCGGTAGCTGATGTATCACCCATGTTACCGAATACCATTGCCTGTACGTTTACGGCTGTACCCCACTCTGCGGGAATACCTTCCATCTTACGGTAGAGGATGGCACGCTCGTTCATCCAGCTGTCGAATACAGCGCAGATAGCACCCCAAAGCTGCTCGTAAGCGTCTGTGGGGAAGTCCTTACCGGTCTGCTCCTTAACGGCAGCCTTGAACTTCTTGACGAGCTCTTTCAAATCCTCAACCTCAAGCTCATTGTCGAGCTTAACGCCCTTAGCCTCCTTCACCTCTTCGATGATAGCCTCGAACGGATCGATGTCTTCTTTGTTTACAGGTTTCATACCCAATACCACGTCACCGTACATCTGTACGAAACGGCGGTATGAGTCCCAAGCAAAGCGTGCGTTGCCGGTCTTGCGTACCATACCTTCAACTACTTCGTCGTTCAAACCGAGGTTGAGGATAGTATCCATCATACCGGGCATTGAAGCGCGAGCACCTGAACGTACTGAAACCAACAAGGGGTTCTCAATGTCACCGAACTTTGAGTTCATCAAAGCCTCAACGTGTGCTACTGCTGCGTGAACGTCGTCTTTCAACAACTCAACAACTTCAGCTTTGCCCAAACGATAGTAATCGTTACAAGTGTCTGTTGTAATGGTGAAACCGGGAGGAACGGGAACACCAATCAGGTTCATTTCAGCCAGATTGGCACCTTTACCACCGAGCAGATTCCTCATGTCTGCTTTACCTTCGGCTTTACCGTTACCGAAAAGATAGACTCTTTTGTCAGTCATAAATCTTAAAGTTTGATAGTTATGTTATTGATAATAAAAATTTTATAGCTTTCAACACCATAAAGCACCCGCATCTTGCCATGCCTATAGGCCTGCACAAGACGCCGATGATTTGCAAAAATACAAAAAAAACGGGAATTATGAAAATAACTTCTATAAAACTTCCATAAAATATATTGCAGAAAAAAGTTCGGGCAAGAACATTGCAGATATTTCACAAAATAGATGTAATTTTGTTGATTAAACGGACGAGAGAGCATCTCTGAATCCCGTTTCACCGACTCAAAGACAAATCATACAGCTAACATATATGGCAAGAAAAAAGAAGGAACATCCTATACTGGAACAGATAAAGATAACAGGTGTTGCAGCCGAGGGAAAAGCATTGGCACGTGTGGACGACCTCGTGGTATTCGTACCCTATGTTGTACCCGGCGATGTTGTAGACCTGAAAATACGTCGCAAGAAACACAGCTATGCCGAGGCTGAGGCAATCAGATTCCACGAATATTCAACGGAACGGGCAGAGCCATTCTGCAAGCACTACGGAGTGTGCGGAGGCTGCAAATGGCAATGTCTGTCATACGACAACCAGCTGAAATACAAACAGCAGCAGGTATTCGATGCACTCAGGCGTATCGGCAAGGTGGAGCTACCCGAAATAACTCCCATCCTCGGTTCGGAGCAGACAAGATGCTACAGGAACAAGCTCGAGTTCACCTTCAGCAACAAAAGATGGCTCACACGCGAGGAGGTGGAAAAGGATGTACAGTACGACAACATGAGCGCACTCGGCTTTCACATCCCCGACGCATTCGACAAAGTGCTCGACATTGAGGAGTGCCACCTGATGGAACCGCTCAACAACAAGATACGCAACGGCATACGCGAATTTGCCATACGCGAGGAGATACCCTTCTACAACCTACGTTCGCACACAGGAGTGTTGCGCAACATAATGATACGCACATCCACCACAGGCGAAGTGATGCTGCTTCTGCAGGCAAGGGTCGAGAGCGACACAGACAACGCACAACTGATAAAAGTGTTGAACTACTGCGCAGAGAGTTTCCCCGAAGTAACATCGCTGCTCTATGTAGTGAACAACAAATGCAACGACACCTTCGGCGACCTCGAAGTACACACCTTCAAGGGGACAGACTTCATATATGAGGAGATGGAGGGATTGAAGTTCAAGGTCGGTCCCAAATCCTTCTATCAGACAAACAGCGCACAGGCATACAATCTCTACAAGGTGGCACGCGAATTTGCCGCTCTCACAGGCAGCGAGACCGTCTATGACCTTTACACCGGCACAGGCACAATAGCCAACTTCGTGGCACGCCATTGCAAGAATGTTGTCGGCATCGAATATGTACCCGAAGCCATAGAGGACGCCAAAATCAATGCCCAAATCAACGGACACGAAAACATGCTCTTCTACGCAGGAGACATGAAGGATGTACTCACACGCGACTTCATCGACTCGCACGGTCGCCCCGATGTAATAATCACCGACCCACCCCGTGCCGGAATGCACACCGACGTGATAGATACAATACTGTTTGCCGCACCCGAAAGAATTGTCTATGTCAGCTGCAACCCGGCAACACAGGCACGCGACCTTGCCCTGCTCGACAAGGATTACAAAGTGGCGGCAGTGCAGCCCGTAGACATGTTCCCCCACACCCATCATGTGGAGAATGTAGTATTGTTGATCAAAAGATAATTAAGAACAAGCATAAACACAATATGAAAAGAGGAGACAAGAAAAGCCAACTGTCATTCAAGGTAAAGGAAGAGACAGAACTGCTTACCTTTCTGATGGACGCCATGCACGGCATCAGCCGCAATCGCGCAAAAGCCCTGCTTGTCAACCGCCTGGTACTTGTAGACAACATAATAACCACCAATGCCCTTACCATGCTGCGCCCCGGACAGACAGTGTTGCTCGACCGTTCGAAGCAGAAGATGTCATTCCACAGCAACGACCTCGGAGTGGTATACGAAGATCCCTATCTGCTGGTTATAGACAAACGCGCCGGACTGCTGTCCATGAGCAACAACACCCGCCAGCAGACCGTGCAGATTGTACTCAACAAATACCTCGAGAAGGGAGGTTCGCGTTGCACATCGCATCTTGTGCACCGCCTCGACAGAGACACATCGGGACTGATGATATATGCCAAGGACACAATGACGCAGCGCAGACTCATAGAGGAGTGGCAACAGCTTGTAACCGACCGCCGCTACGTTGCACTCGTCAGCGGGGAGATGAAACAGGCGAAAGGCACCATACGCTCATGGCTCACCGAGGACAAACGCTTCATCACCCACTCGAGCCCCGTCGACAACGGAGGAAAATATGCCGTTACACACTACAATGTGCTGCGCAAAGGCAACGGATACACCCTGGTGGAGCTTGAACTGGAGACAGGACGCAAGAACCAGATCAGAGTACACCTCTCCGACATGGGGCATCCCATCGTAGGAGACATAAAATACGGCAGCACCGACGAGAGCCTGCGCCGCTTGGGACTGCACGCATACATATTGGCGTTCCGCCACCCGGTAAACGGCAAATTCCTGCGATTCGAAACCCCCGTACCCGAATCTTTCGAGAAGGTATTCCGGGCAGACTTCAGGGAGGTTCTATAAATTAGGTCGCGACGATTTTGAGTTTTATTCTTAGTAGATTTTTGATGTTTGTAAGGGCGCGATGCGGGCATCGCAACTGAACAA
>JAZNKR010000206.1:0-2463 GCA_045578665.1 Bacteroidaceae bacterium
GATATTTAAAGGACCAATACTTCGGTAAAATTTTACCGAAGTATTGGTCCTTTAAATATCAATGCAAAAGTCTCTGTTTGTTAAAAAACATTTTCAGTTTTCAAACAACTCCATCAAAAGCAAATAACAAATTTTAAGCAAATGCGACTAAGGTAATACATAATCCTTACAATCAAAGACGAATCTGCATTTAAAGATATGAGGACAAAAAACTTTTGAGCCAACCCGCACACTGAATGAAAAAAGATAAGAAGAAGGGCTCTTTTTGCGATTTTCAAGAAACATTTTCATTACTTTCCGAGGAATATATACAAATATATTCGTGCTTTTGTGCTAACTTTGCAGAAATATGGTATATTGCGCGTAAAGTGGATTTATACCACAAAAAAAGATAACCGAAAGCAATGAAATTTCCTAACCTGCCTATAAAGAAACTCGACCTTTTCATCATAAAGAGCTTTTTACAGCTCTTTGTGGCAACATTCTTTATATGCACGTTCATCCTTATAATGCAGTTCCTGTGGCGATGGGTGGATGAATTTGTTGGCAAAGGACTCGACCTGTGGGTGATGGCACAATTCTTCTACCTCGGTTCGCTCACTATGGTCGGTCAGGCGTTGCCGCTCGCCATACTCCTCGCCGCGTTGATGACATTCGGCAATTTCGGCGAAAGGCTCGAATTGCTCTCTATGAAAGCCGCAGGCATTCCCCTACTCAGAATAATGGCTCCGCTGGTGGTAGTGTGTACAATACTCGGAGGAGTATCCTTTGTCTTCCAGAACGAAATAGGTCCCAAGGCACAGGTAAAACTCTACACCGTGCTCTACTCCATCAAACAGACATCACCCGAAGTGGAGATTCCCGAAGGAGTCTTCTACGACAAGATAGAGGGATATAACCTCTTTGTGAAGGAGAAAGACAAAGAGAGCGGAATATTGCGCCGTGTGATGATATACGACATGACACAGGGCTTCGAGAATGCGAGCATCATTGTATCCGATTCGGGCAAGATAGAGACCACAGCCGACCAGCAACACCTGTTGCTGAAACTCTACAGCGGCGAGAGATTTGCCAATGCGACAGAACTGAAGGAAAACTCAAAGAACAAGAACATACCCTACACCCGCGAGACATTCCGCGAAAAGGTAATAGTGATAGAGTTCGGCGGAGGCTTCGACATGAAGGACGGCTCATTCCTGAAGAAGCAGGCTGCAAGCAAGAACATGAAAGAGCTTACCGAGTCGATAGATTCTCTGTCGCAGTACAACGACAGCATAGGTCGCAACAACTACAAGGCTGCACTGCGCAATGCCTACACCCAGAAGATGGAGTTCACAAAGGAGGATTCCATTTCACAAGAAAAGGAGAAAATCTATGCCATAAACAGCGACAGCGTATATGACAATCTCTCCAAAGGCGGCAAGCTGAGAGTAAAGAAAGCGGCGCTCGACAAGGTGGAGCAGCTGATGACAGACTTCGAGATAAAGAAGAACATAATGCGTTCGCTCGACAAAGACCTCAATAAGCACCGCATCACATGGTGGGAAAAGATAACCCTTTCGCTCGCCTGTCTTGTATTCTTCTTCATCGGTGCACCTCTTGGTGCCATCGTCAAGAAAGGAGGTCTCGGTTATCCCGTACTCATTTCGGTAGCCATATTCATACTCTATTACATATTCAACACCTCGGGCTACAAGATGGCACGCGAGGGCGAGTGGTACATCTGGTTCGGCAGCTGGATAAGCACAATGGTACTTGCGCCGTTGGGTATAATCTTCACCTACCAGTCGAACAAAGACTCCACCATCTTCAATATGGATGCCTACAAGGCATTCTTCAGAAAAATCTTCGGCATACGCGAATCGCGCAACGTAACCCTCAAGGAGGTGATAATCGAAGACCCCGACTACGCAAAGGACTACAAAATACTCGACGAAATAGCGGGCGAGTGCAAGAAGTTCTCTTCGCAGTATCGCAGCAACAGGCTCCCCAACCCGGTGAAAGTATTCTTCAGCGAAGAGGAACAGTTGCCGATAGAAGAGTTGAGCGACAGACTCGAAGCAGTGATAGAAGAGATGGGCAACAGCAAGAACCGCAAGGTAATACAGCTGCTCAACGAATACCCTGTGATGATGGTAGGAGAACTGCGCTCTCCATTAAAGAAAAGATGGTTGAACATACTCTCGATAGTGATATTCCCCATAGGATTGATTTTCTATCTGAGAGCAGCAAAATTCAACAACCAGATATCACGCGACCTCAAGAAGATAAGGAACAATTCGCGTGCATTGATGGAAAGATTGGAAAAAGAAAAACTAATGGGTGGTTCTATAAATTAGTTCGAGGCGATTTTTGAGTTTATTTTGAGTATATTGTTTATTTTTACGATGGCGCAACCTTTGTGTTGCAACTGAGTAAAAATGAAGAAGATGCCGAAATAAAACAAAAAGCGACCGAAATAGA
>JAZNKR010000207.1:0-22098 GCA_045578665.1 Bacteroidaceae bacterium
GCAGCGCAAATCCAGCAGTGTTCGTATGAGACCAAAGGAATTCAGAAGTTGCTATATTTTGAAAAGAATGAAAGTAGTAAGGAAAGAATAGCTGTTGAAGCTTCTGTGATGATGTATGAATGGTGTGAAGATTTGAATGAACTTACCGGAAAGAAGTATCAAGATATAGCCCAAAGGTTGTTGTCGCAGGCTGCGTTGGCCAAGACCAGAATTGCCAGGAAGAAACTGGCAGATTTCTTTAAACAGGAGAAACCTGTGCTTTCTGAGATACGGCATAACACAGGGGCAGATCGAGAACATGACTTCATGAAGCAAATGGAAGTGTTGGAAGGTGTTGGTTGGTCAGGCACGATTGAACGACTGCATAGATTTGAGGAGGTTACATTGGAGTTAGGGAAGACAATGAAACCATTAATGGATGCAGGGCTGAAGAAAATAGGGGAGGCTTTTGGGAAATAATATTATGCATTTGAATAAAACAAAGGTTAAATACGTTAATTTTGCCTCCTTATTTCTGACATTGTCCAACCCTCAATCCACCTCTCTACCGTTTAATGTATAAGCCGTTAATTATCAATGCTTAATATATTCTATAATTGTATCTTTCCCAAGATATTTCTCTATCTTGTTCAAATAATGCTGTCTAACTAATACTTCCATATCGTTCGTAATTGATAACGCTTGTAAAGATGGTGATTTTATCAATTATAAACGATAAAATGCAATAAGTAGTTGCATTTGTCTTTTGTAATTGAAGTTTTTTTCTCCTCCTTTTCAATTTTTTGTCCACCAAGATTGTTTGTGTTATGCGAAGCTCCCTTAAACAGTTTCTTAATCGCTTGGAAACTACTGCAACTTCAGGTTCTTTGGCAGATTCTTCATGTTCTTCAGAATATCACTCTTTCGCTTCAGTACATATTTCGATGGCTTAGCCGAGTTGAAGCGCAGAGGGTTGGGGAGTGTGGCAGCTATCAGTGCACATTGGTCGGCTGTTAGTTTGTCGGCGGTGGTGCCGAAGTGCTTTTCCGCCACAGCAGCTGCACCGTATATGCCTTTGCCCATTTCTATGCAGTTGAGGTAGGCTTCCATTATTCGCTCCTTGTCCCATAGAAGTTCCATCAGCAGGGTGAAGTATGCCTCCAATCCCTTGCGAAGCCATGTGCGTCCTTGCCACAGAAATAGGTTCTTTGCTGTCTGCTGGGTGATGGTGCTTGCCCCGCGGAAACGTGTACCTGCCTTAGCCTCTTCGCGTGCTTTTTTTATCTCAGTGTAGTCGAAGCCGTTGTGCTGCATGAAGCGGTTGTCTTCGGAGGCTATCACAGCAAGCGACAGATTGGGATTGATTTTTTCTATCGGTTGCCATTGGTAGTTTATGGGTGTCCCGCTTTCTATCTTGCGTATAAGCATCAACGGGGTAACAGTCACGGGAACGAATCGGTAGAGTATTACCGTGCCTATGCTCAGGATGAAGAAAAGGCTGATAGCAATGAGTATGATGCGCTTCACTTTTTTCATATCTCTTGTATTGTAGTAACAGATGTGATGGCAGGTATGGTAGTAAATGATGGCTGCCTCTGTGGAAGTGGCAACCATCATATTGCAGGGGTTATCTTTTCTTTGCAGTGTGTGAGAGGTATCGGCTGACGTCGAAGTACATTGTCCGTGCATTGAACTTGGCGCTTGGGGTTACGCCTATGATGTTGCACAGTATCTTTGTGTCGAGGTTGCGCGATACTACATTCTCTATGTCCAGCATTCCGTACATTACGTGGTCCTGATCATCGGGTACTATTACACGGAAGGGGTTGTTGCTGCTTTTACCATCGCCCATAGTGGTTATCATTTCGAGTATCCTCAGGTATTTCTTCACATAGGAGCCGGTCTCTTCTTCGGGCTTTGCAAGTTTCTGCGACGATAGCCATGCGTAAAAGAGGGCATTGAGGCTTACGGGGTTGTAGGCGAGTATTTTCTTTGCTGTCTCGTACATCTTTGCCTGATTGCCGGTGGCTACAAAGGACTTTAGGGCCTTCTCGTTTGCATCGTTGCCGCCTGTGTATGTGGGCAGGTAGGACTGGCCGTAGTATATGAGTGCAACATCATCGGTGCGCAACAGAGGGTCGTCGGCAAGGTAGAGCTTGAGGATGTCGTTGTAGTATGTCCTTTCGTTGTCGATTATCTCTTTCACAAGTTTGTAGTCGAACTGTTCCTGTGCTTGTGGGGCGATGAATGCCACACAGAGAAGCAGCGCTGTCATTATTGCTTTTTTCATGATAATTTGAATTTTAATATTACTCCGCCGAGGGCGGGGATGGTTACAGGAATTGTAGCATCGGGGTGCAGTTTGCATTTGATGCTTTTGCCGCTAAGCAGTTCTGTTGCTTTTATGTTCTTTTCCTGTGGCTCTATGTTGTGGTATGTAAATGCCTCGGAGGGGATTCTTATCTCCTGTATGCGTGTCTCCTTGCTGAAGTTCACGGCAATCAGCAGCAACTCCTTTTCTGTGGCACGTATGTAAGAATATACATTAAAGGCATCATAGTGTGCCGAGTTGGGGTTGGCATACTGCAGGTCGTAGAAGGTGCCGTCGTTCAGAGCCTCTTCGCTGTTGCAGAGGTTGAGTATCTGTGCGTAGCTCTTTTGCAGATTAATCTCCTCTTCGGTGAGCTTTGCTCCGTCGAATTTGCCTTTGTTGCTCCATCGGCGAAGTGTATCCACACTCCAATAGTCGAAGATAGTTGTGCGTCCGTCTGTTCCACTGAAGCCTTCGGCATCCATACCTTTTTCGCCGAGTTCCTGTCCTGCATAGAACATGAATGGTTGCACACCTACAGTGGCAGACACGATGAGCGCGGGGATGGCGCTGAATCCGTCGCCTGCGAAGAAGTCCGATGCTATGCGTTGTTCGTCGTGGTTCTCGAGGAAGGTGAGCATGTGTCTGCTTATGTCGGCTGTCTGTTGCAGGGTGGGGGTGATGCTGTATGCGTTGCTTCTGTTCTCGCAAATTGCACGCAGTGTGTCATAGAGTCCCACCTTGTCGTAGAGATAGTCGAATCTTCCCTGATAGATGTAGCTGCGGTAGAGGTGGGGCTGGTAGACCTCGCCTATGAAGATTATGTCGGGATACAGCTCCTTTACCTGAGGAACAGCCCATTGCCAGAATGCTACGGGGGTGAGTTCAACCATGTCGCAACGGAATCCGTCGATGTCTTGACTTGCCCAATAGAGCAGAATCTTTAGCATCTTCACCCATGTGTCGGGTATGGGGGTAAATTGCTGCTGGCCTGTGCGGTAGTCTACACCGTAGTTCAGTTTTACGGTCTCGTACCAGTCGTTGCGGTGGGGCACTCCGAAGCAGTCGTTGCCTGTTGCACGCAGGGGACTTTCGCTGTATTCCGATTCGCAACCGTATTTCAGGTCGATGTCGTCGCCGAATGGCTGGTCGCCAAGATAGTAGAAGTTGTTGTGTCCTTTGAAGAAGCAATCCTTCTCGTCGTGTGCGCCGAAGTCGTATGTGCCTTTGGGACGGTTGTCGCTCTCGTAATGGCGGGCTACATGGTTGGGGATGAAGTCCATTATCACCTTCATGCCTGCACGGTGGGTGCGCTCTACAAGTGCGCGGAACTCTTCGCGGCGTGCGGGAATCTCCTCTGCAAGGTCGGGATCGGTATCGTAGTAGTCCTTTATGGCGTAGGGGGAGCCTGCTTTGCCTTTTACAACAGCGGGATGGTCGGGCGTAATGCCGTAACTGCTGTAGTCTGTGCAGGTTGCGTGCTCTATGATGCCCGTGTACCATACATGGGTTACACCGAGCTCTTTGATTGCCTTGAGAGCCTTTGTGGTTATTCTGTTGAATTTACCGCATCCGTTGGTGGTTATATCTCCTGCGGGTATGCAGTTCTCTGTGTCGTTGCCGAAAAGGCGGGGCAACAGCTGGTATATGATTATCTTTGACATATTTGTTCTTGACAGTTTCTTATGCTGTTATCTTCTTGATGAGTCCTTGCAGTACATTGCCGGGACCACACTCCGTAAATTCACTTACTCCGTCTGCCGACATGTTCTGCACCGATTTTGTCCAGAGTACGGGTGAGGTGAGCTGTGCTATAAGGTTTTTCTTTATCTCTTCGGGGTCGGTGTGGGGCTTTGCATCCACATTCTGGTACACAGGGCAACGGGGTGTGTTGAACTTGGTGGCGATGATTGCTGCCTCGAGTTCCTCTTTTGCCGGCTGCATAAGGGGAGAGTGGAAGGCACCGCCGACGCTCAGGGGGAGGGCACGTTTGGCTCCTGCCGCCTTGAGGGCTTCACATGCGAGTCTGATGCCCTCTGTTGTGCCTGAGATGACAATCTGTCCCGGGCAGTTGTAGTTGGCTGCTACCACAAGATTGCCTCCAGCCGATATTTCGGCGCAGATTTCCTCTACCTTTTCGTCGGGCAATGCAATGATGGCTGCCATTGTCGAAGGTGTAGATTCGCACGCTTTCTGCATGGCGAATGCTCTTGCCGATACAAGTCGGAGTCCGTCCTCGAATGTCAGTGCTCCGGCTGCCGTGAGTGCCGAAAGCTCGCCGAGCGAATGGCCTGCAACTACATCGGGATTGAACTCTTCGCCCAATGCGATGGCAGATATCACCGAGTGGAGGAATACAGCAGGCTGTGTAACTTTTGTCTCTTTCAGCTCTTCTGCTGTGCCGTTGAACATTATTTCTGTTATGTTGAAACCTAATATCTCATTGGCTTTGTCAAATAGCTCTTTTGCTGTTGCGTTGTTGTCGTACAACTCTTTTCCCATTCCTGTAAACTGTGCTCCCTGTCCGGGAAAAACAAATGCTTTCATACCTTATATATAATAATTCAGTTAATTGTCCGTTATCTTTATAGATTGAATTTTGCGAAGCGGTTTTGTTGCAATGTATCTTCGCGAATATTCGCAAAGATACCAAAATTTGGTCAGATTTATTCGATTTTATCAATTAAAGTGTCAATTTTAGAAAAAATAGCATTACCTTTACAGTTATTTATGAATTTTAGAGGCTGTTTGATTTTTTTTGATAAGACAAGTTGCATTCGCATTGCAATTGTAGGCAAGCTTACATTGTGCCCGTTTGCACTAAGAGACTCGAAAGGACCGAAACAGCTTCGCGGTTATAAATGATTTTTTTACAATAAAGTTTAAACAGCTTCAATATAATAAATATTTTTATGCGTAAATTAAACATATTTTTGGTTCTTTTGCTTGCTGTGCAGTTTGCTTTTGCCCAAAATAACAGTGGGTATTCAAACAGACAATCAGGTAACAAACAAGAGATGCGAAATGATTATAAAGTATCCCGAGAAAACAGCAGAATAGGCAATTCGGTAATGACAGACGAAGAGATTCTGCAATTCATCAAGGATGAGCAGAATAAGGGTACAGACAACAAGGCAATCGTGCTTATGCTTCTCAAGAAAGGTGTTACACGTGAACAGTTGAATAAGATAAGACAGGATTACGTCAAGCGCGAGAACAATAAAAAGAAAATCGCAAAAAACGATAACGAAGAGTTGGTCAGAGTCCGTAAGAATCAGGAGTTGACAAACGAAATGGGCTATTTCAAGGATTCGTTGGATGTGCTCATCCCCGACTCAATGGACTTGTTGAGAATGGAGAAGGAGATGAACAAGAAAATAGAAATCTTCGGTCACAACATTTTCAAGGACAAAGAACTGATATTTGAACCGAACCTTAATATCTCTACTCCGGCCAACTACAAGCTTGGTCCCGGCGACGAAGTGATAGTTGATATATGGGGAGCTGCACAGTCATCGGCAAGCGATGTCATCTCTCCCGACGGATATATAAATGTAGAGAACCTCGGTCTGGTCTATCTCAACGGATTGACAGTGAAGGAGGCTGATGCATATCTTAAGGAGCAGTTCGGACAGATCTATGCCGGAATCACAGCCGACAATCCCAATGCAAACATCAAGCTTACACTCGGTGCAATCCGTACCATTCAGGTGAGAGTGATGGGCGAGGTTGAGAATCCCGGTACATATTCTCTCTCGGCCTTCGCTTCAATATTCCATGCCCTCTATCAGGCGGGAGGTGTCAACGACATAGGTACACTCCGTGCAATAAAACTTTCGCGCGGAAACAGGGAGGTTGTCTCTCTGGACGTCTATGACTATCTGCTCAATGGAAAGACCGGTGATGATGTGCGTCTCGAGGATGGTGATGTCATCACAGTAGGTACATACGACTGTCTTGTAAACGTGGAAGGAAAGGTAAAGCGTCCCATGTACTACGAAATGAAACCATCGGAGACGGTAGCCGATCTTCTTCGCTATTCGGGTGGCTTCACCCGTGATGCCTACAGAGGCGATGTGCGCCTGGAGCGTATGGGTGAGCGCGAACGTCAGATCTTTACACTTGGCGCCGGTGAACAGAAGAGTTTTGCAGTGCGCGACGGTGATATAATGACAGTGGATTCTATAAGCACCACATTCGAGAATCTCGTCGAGGTTAAGGGTGCGCTTTTCCGCCCCGGAAAATTCCAATGCGGAGGAGATATAAAGACAGTAAAACAGTTGGTTGAGAAGGCAGGCGGTCTGCGTCCCGATGCATTTGTCAATCGTGCACTCCTCAACCGTCGTCTGCCCGACATGACAATGGAAAACCTCTCTGTAGATATAAAAGGCATAATGGCAGGTTCAACCGCCGACATAGCGTTGCGTCCCAATGACATCCTCTATATCCCGAGTATAACAGAAGTGGAGGAGCAGAAGGTGTTGATGATATATGGCGAAGTAGCATTCCCAGGAAAATACCGTTATGCAGAGAATACTACCATTGAGGACCTTATACTGCAGGCAGGTGGTCTCAAGGACAAGGCTTCTACTGTGAAGATTGATGTTGCGCGCCGCAAACGCGACTCCGAAGCAACCACTTCGGGTGATACTATTGCGCAGATCTTTACATTCTCGATAGACAAAGGACTTGTTGTTTCCGGCACTCCCGGATTCACACTTCAGCCCTATGATGCGGTATATGTGCGTCGTTCTCCCATGTACTACGAACAGCAGAACGTTGAAGTTTCTGGTGAGGTTTCATTTGCCGGAACATACGTGCTCGACCGTAAGGGATTGCGTCTTAGCGACATCATAAAGAATGCCGGCGGTATAACCGACAAGGCTTATACAAAGGGTGCCCGTCTTGAGAGAAAGATGACTGCCGAACAGAGGGCGAGAATGCTCGATGCGCTGAAGACCGTGCAGAAACAGATGGACTCTCTGGATATAAGTGCAATTGATATAAAGCCTGTGATGCAGGTAGGTATCGAGCTCGACAAGGCTCTCAAGAATCCCGGCAGCGATGCAGATATTGTTCTCGAAGATGGCGACCGCCTTATAATCCCGCAGATAACAAACACTGTGAAAGTAGACGGTAATGTCATGTTCCCCAATGCCGTTGCATACAAAGAGGGTGCAAAACTGAAACACTACATAGAGCAGGCGGGAGGTTACGGCATGAATGCCAAAAAATCGAAAGCTATCGTAGTTTATATGAACGGTACAGTTGCAAAGGCAAGCAAGAACAGCAAAGACCTTATACAGCCGGGCTGTCAGATAATCGTTCCCAGCAAGATTGCACGCAAGGGCATGAGTACAACCGAAATACTCAGTCTCTCGTCGACATCGGCATCGTTGGCAACAGTTGTGCTTGCTCTTATAAACCTGTTGAACTAAATGATTTGAATGGATTATGGACTTCAATTTAGATAAGAAATTAGACGATATTATTCCTCTCTTGCGCAGAGTCTGGGGCGACCGTCGCCGACTCATGAGAAACATAGTCATAGGCGCAGTTGTCGGTCTGATTGTAGCTTTCAGCATTCCCCGCGAATATGAGAGTGTAGTAGTGCTTGCTCCCGAATCCTCTCAAGGCGGTACGCTGTCGGGATTGAGTTCGCTTGCATCAATGGCTGGAGTGAATATGGGCAATCTTGCCGCAGAAGATGCCCTTTACCCCGAACTCTATCCACAGATAACAGGAGCTACGACATTCCTCTCCGACCTCTATTCTATGCAGGTCTCTTCGAACGATGGTGAGATAAATACCACTCTCTTCGACTATATAGGAAACAAGCAGAAGATGCCCTGGTGGGAATACATATTGATTCTCCCTCTCAAGATAAAAGAGATGATAGTCAAAAAAGACGGCAGTGCAGCGAGTATTCCCGAAGAGGTCTCCTATTACAGCTATTCCGACAAGGAGACAAGCGTTATAAACAAATTGCGCAAGAAGGTGTGGACATCTGTAGATGTGGGCAACAACGTAATCACAATAGATGTGAAGATGCAGGATCCTAAGATTGCAGCCCAGGTTGCCGACAGGGTAGCATCCCTATTGCAGGAATATGTAACAAAGTACAGGACAAACAAATCCCAGCAGGACTATCTCTATAGCGAAAAGCTCTTCAAGGAGGCAGAAGCCGATTACCACAAAAAGCAGGAGGAGTATGCCCGCTACATGGATAAGCATATGCTCGGTACTCTTAAGATGCAGTACAAGGCAGAGGAGGAGAGGCTGATGAACGAAATGCAGCTTGCTTACGGAATATATACACAGTTGGCACAGCAGAAGGAGATTGCCCGTGCAAAGGTGCAGGAACGCACTCCCGTGTACACTGTGATGCAGCCTGCCGTAGTTCCCCGTCTTGCTGCAGGTCCCCGCAAACTGTTCATTCTCGTAGGTTTCTTGTTCCTTACGGTTTTCGGTCACGTAGCTTGGCTTATAACCGGTGCTTCACTCAAAAGTGCGGTAAGAAAAATTGCAAACAGGTGAGCATAAGAGGCTATTTCAGATGAATCTTCGTTCATATATAAAGAATCACAACAAGATAATCGAGAATTTCTTCTCGATATCTTTGTTGAATGCCATCAGCCAGATAATCAGTTTCTTCCTGGTGCCTTATCTGGTTGCTGTCCTTGGCTTCAAGACATACGGAGCCTATGTCTTTATATATAATATTGCCCTCTATCTTGTACTTTTCGGAACATACGGTTTCCGCTTTTCGGTAACAAGGCAGATCTCCATCAACCGCGACAATAGGGCAGAGGTCAACCGCATCTTCAATGCAGCGATCGCAGCGCGTCTTCTGCTCTCTTCGGTGGCAGCGATAGTAGCAGGCATAGCTGTATTCATGCTTATGGATGCCGATGATATGCTCATGTATCTTTTTTCTCTTGGAATAGTCTTCGGCGATGTCTTTATCCCGGTGTGGCTGTTTCAGGGAATGGAGCAGATGCGTTATCTTACCATAGTCAATGTGGTGTCGAAGATTGTCTTTGCACTGCTTGTCTTCATCCTTATAAACGAGCAGAGCGACTATATCTATATCCTCATCCTCAACTCCTGTGGATATATAGCGGCAGGTCTGTTGAGCATGTTCATTGCCTTCCGTCATTACAGGCTCTGCTTTGCCTTGCCGCGTTGGAGCGACATAGTGGAACTGCTAAAGGATGGTTGGCACATTTTTGTATCGAACATAGGCATGGAACTTTACCGCAACTCAAACTGTTTCCTGCTTGGTGTGCTTGTGAATGATACTGCCGTAGGTATTTACAATTCGGTAGAGAAACTTGTAAAAGTGGGGCAATCTGTGATAAATGCCCTGCCTATGGCTATATTCCCTCATGCAAGCCGTCTGTTCCACAGCGGCGATATGCGCGAGAATATAGCGAAACTAAACAAGATGTTGCGGGTGTCGTTTGTATTGCTCTTTTTCGTGGCTCTTGCCTTTGCCTGTTCGCCGCGACTCGTCGTACTGTATCTTGCCGAACTCGACTACACAACAGCAAAATATCTTGTGTGGCTCATGTCGCCTGTTATGATTTTCGGATGTCTTAATTATATAGCAGGCATTGTGGGGCTGGTCAACCTCGGAGCTTCCAATCTCTTCGAGAGGAATATATGGATAGCCGGGCTGCTCTCTGTTACCCTGATGCTTGTCTTCTGCAAGGATTATACATACTATGCGGCAGCTGCAACGTGGAGTATAGCAGAGACACTGCTCTTTGTGATGTGTCTCTTGTCGATAAGGAGTGTTAAAAACAGAAAGTTGGAATCGGCAAATGGGGTTGACTGATTTTATATGTCTCGTGGCACTGTATGTCGAAATGGGAGTGCTTGCCTATTGCGACTGGAAAATGTGGCGTACAATGTATACGCCGCTCAACGTGCTAATGTTGCCCTACGCATTCATGCTTGCTGTTACATTGGCAATATGCGGAAACTTCGGTGTCCCCGACTTCTATTATCCGAGTCTGCTTGTGTGGATGGTAGGTCTGGTGATATTTGCAATTCCCAGCTTTATATTCGGGATCTCTTTCCGCAAGATGGTCGCTGCCGAAAACGGCGGTGTCATATACGACAATGCGAATATGAAGGTGTTGACTGCATTCACTACCGTTGTAGTGATAGCATTCATCCTCAGGTTCATATCCATGGTGGGCAGCAGCCCCTATCTGCCGGGTACCGAGGACTTCGGTTACGACTATTGCGGCGGCGGTTTCTGGGGGCATCTCCATCGTGTGCTCCATGCTCTCTCCATCATTTTTATCTATAAGTGGGACAAGAAGCATTGGTACTATATATTCCTTATCATGGGAATGTTTTTCGTTACACTGATGTACGGAGTGAAATCATGGGTGCTTATCCCTACTATGGCGGGCATCTGCATGAGACTCTTCTCGGGTAAGATGCAGCTGAAGGCAGGTCTTGTCTTTAAGGTGCTTGTATTTGCCTTCATCGTCTTTTTTGTAACCTACTCCTTTTCTTTGGTCCTGGGACAGGAGAATGTGGCTACCTTTGATGTCATCTTCGAAATCATCTACCGCAATTTCGCGCATTATGTGGTGAGTGGCATTCTCGGTTGGAGTCAGGACCTTGAGATGGGTATCCTTGAACAATCCAATTTCGACGTACTGCTTGTGAATGTACTCAACCTTATATATGTTGTAACGGGCGATGAATTTGTCAGCCCCATCAATCCATTCTTCATTTACAATGGATTCAATGGTTCCAATGTGCGTGCTTTCTTTGGAACGATAAGCATCCATACAACCGCATTGCAGTTTTTTATTGTCGTATCGGTTGTATCATCCTTATATTACCTGGTGAAATTATTGGCTCTGAAAACCAGAGACTTTTTTGTGAATATAGTATACTTCTTCTATTTGGGAATGTTGTGTATGGGATGGTTCGAGATTTATTTCTACCATCTCCAGGTTTTCGAAGTACCCTTCTGGGTGCTCATCCTCTACATTATTGCAGGTAAAAGAAAAGAAAATTCCCCGTCCGAAGATAAAGCTGTTGGCAAAACAGAGCAGATAGACATGAAATGAAAAAGACAGTAATAATCATACTCAACTGGCACGGCGCAGACGATACCCTTGCCTGCCTCGACTCTATGTTGGCAGTGAAAGGGAATTTCCATCTGCTTGTCGTGGACAATGGCTCTACCGATGATTCGGTGGTGCGCATTGGGGAGTGGATTGAACTCCACAAGGAAGACGTATCGTGCGAACTTCTTCCACTCGACAGAAACTATGGCTTTGCAATAGGCAACAACAAGGGCATAGCGTATGCCCGTAAATATAACCCTGATTATTTCATGTTGCTGAACAACGACACTGAGGTATTACCCGATTTCCTGGCGAAACTGATAGATTTCTCTGAGCGACATGCAGAATATCGTGTACTTACCCCAAAAATCCACTACTTTTTCGACAAAAGCAAGATATGGAATTGTGGCGGCAGTCTCTCCATGGGTTTCAGAAAATACTATTATGCCGGGGAGAGTGATGAGGCTGTCAAAGAGAAAGAGTTCATACCCATAGGGTTCGTTACAGGTTGCGCTCTCTTCTTTACTCCCGAGCTTCTCGATGCTGAAGGCAGGCTGCTGACAGAGCGTTTCTTCTTCGGCGAAGAGGATTTTGAATTCTCAATGCGCATGCAGGCTACCGGAGTGAAGATGGCTTGCGTACTCGATTCTGTAATTTATCACAAAGTCGGGGCATCGAGTTCCCGCATGAGCGGTCTTGGAAAGATATATCTTCACTATCTTAACCGTTTTGTTGATATTCGTCTCCACAAGAGTCGTTTCTTCTATATTTTGTGGGCAGTGGTGAATCTTCCTTTCTGCGTTAAGAATTTCTATCGCGCTTCGCGCTCCATTTCAAAGTCTATGACGCTTATGCACCATCTGCTTTCCGATGCGCGTAAAAAGCAGAGTGTCAGTCGCGACGATTTCGAAGCGTTGGTCATTAACGGTAATTACTTCGACAAGATATGAGAAAAGAGATATGGGGCTTCTATCCGCCACCCATCGGTGGAATATCCATTTATTGTAAAAGGCTTGCCGAAAAGCTATATGCAATGGATTCGACTCTTGTGTTGCGCAATTTCGCAAATTCAGATAGCAACAGAGAGTTTGTGGTAGATGTCAAGAATCGTATTTGGGAATTTGTGCGCCTGCTGTTTGCAGAGCGACGTATCATACATTCTCAGTTCACCAACATATACATGCTGCTTCTGTTGTATGTTTTCGGTTGGAGACATCCGCTTGTAATGACATTGCACAACCGTCGTCTGGTGTTGCTGGATGGATGGAAACGCAGGGTAGTGAACGGGCTTTTCCGCCGTGCGCGGTATATTGTATATAACGATGCTTCATATACGACAGCTTTGCAGGAGAAATACGATGTAGACGAAAGAAAGGTCATTATACTGCCTACATACATTTCGCCTTCCAAAGACGAGTGTAAAGGAGTAACTTCCGAAATAGAGGCTTTTTGTAGTAGACACGAATCGACCCTTTCTGCAAATGCCTATCTGTTGGATAGAAACGTCTTTGGCGATGTATATGGACTCGACCAGCTTATAGAACTGATGGACCGCCTGGTAAACAGAACCTCTATGGATGTAGGTCTGGTCTTTTGTATTGCAGATGTGCAGAATGATGCCTATTACAAGGAGTGCCTTGCAAAGATTCATGCTCTTGGCCTCGATGATAATTTCCTTTTTGTCATAAAGTCCGAGGTCAATGGCTTCGAAGTGTGGGCACGCACCGATCTGTTTATCCGTCCAACGATGTCCGATATGGAGGGAGTCTCTGTAAAAGAGGCTCTTGAGTTCGGTACACCGGTGGTGGCGAGCGATGTCTGTGTCCGTCCGCCCGAAGCGGTGTTATACAGAAAAGGTGATGTGGACGACTTGTACGATAAGGTTTTCGGACTGTTGCAAACGAAACCTCGTGTGGAGTATAATCCTGTAGTTTCCACTCCTAAGGAGTTGATGCGACTTTATGGGCTGATATAATTTGCCGATATATTTGAGACAAGTCTCGAATATATTTTGCACTCGCTGCGAAATATCAAAGCCACGATTCAGTGAGAGCAAAGGAAATTTATTTGCTTTGCCGAACGTTAGTGGCTTCGTGAAACAAAGCAAGCTTTGTATATCTCGCTCGTTTTTAATATATTTGAGGTAAACCTCGAATATATTTTGCACTCGCTGCGAAATATCAAATCAAGCTTTGTATATCTCGCTCGTTTTTAATATATTTGAGTCAAGCTCGTATATATTTTGCACTCGCTGCGAAATATCCAAGCAAGCTTTGTATATCTCGCTCGTTTTTAATATATTTGCAAATAACCATAATACGGTATTTTATCTATAGTATAACCAAGAAGCTAATCACTTAAAATGAAACAGATAATACAAGACCTGAAATCAGGAGCAACAATATTGGAAGAGGTGCCGGTACCCAATGTGAAATCCGGTTGCGTATTGATAAAGACAACCCGAACACTTGTCTCTTTAGGAACAGAGAGAATGTTGGTAGAGTTCGGCAAAGCCAACCTCATAGACAAGGCGCGCCAACAGCCCGACAAGGTAAAGCAGGTGCTTGATAAATTGAAGACCGATGGCATACAGCCTACATTGGAGGCTGTTTTCAACAAGCTCGGACAGCCGTTGCCGCTGGGATATTGCAATGTCGGTAGAGTAATTGCCGTGGGCAAGGGTGTAACTGAATTTGTAGTAGGCGACCGTGTCGCTTCAAATGGCAATCATGCAGAATATGTATGCGTACCTAAGAACCTTGTTGCGCACATTCCCGACAATGTGTCCGACGAAGAGGCTGCATTTACTGTTATCGGTTCAATCGGTCTTGAGGGTATCCGTCTTTTCAAACCCGAACTTGGAGAGACCGTAGTGGTTACCGGATTGGGACTTATAGGTCTTGTCGTCTCTCAGTTGCTTATTGCCAACGGTTGTCGCGTTGTAGGTATTGACTTCGACCAGGAGAAGGTTGATATGGCATCGTCAATGGGTGTCATAGCCATAAATCCTGCAACCGGTGTCAATCCTGTCAAGTTTGTCGACGAACTTACTGGAGGCATTGGTGCCGATGGTGTTATCATCACAGCGTCTGCCAAGAGCGACGAGGTGATGCATCAGGCTTGTGAGATGAGCCGCAAGCGGGGACGTATTATTCTTGTGGGTGTTGTAGGGCTCAATCTGCGTCGCGACGATTTCTACAAGAAAGAGCTGTCGTTCCAGGTTTCATGCTCTTACGGAGCAGGTCGCTACGACGAGGAGTACGAGAACAAAGGACACGATTACCCCCTGCCATACGTTCGCTGGACAGAAAAACGTAACTTCGAGACTATCCTGCATACAATATCTATGGGAAAATTGGATGTGAAGTCTCTGATAACCGAGGTTGTAGAGTTGAAGGATTATCTCGACATCTATGGCGATATGCGTAAACGCGGTTCCATTGCATCAATAATAAAATTCCCTGAAGATTCTGCTATAGAACGTGTTGTTACAATAGAGAGCGGAAAATTTCTCCCCGGCAAAGGAAAGATTGGTATCATCGGTGCCGGAAACTATACATCGGGTATGGTCATTCCTTCGCTTAAAAAGGCTGGTGCAACAGTGAAATATATTGCAAGTGCAGGTGGACTGAACGCCAAAATACTTGCAAAGAAGGTTGGCGCTGAGTGTGCAACATCGGACTATAAAGAGATATTGAAAGACAATGAGGTGGATCTGGTAATCATCACAACCCGTCACAACCTTCATGCCAAAATGGTTCTCGAAACTTTGAAGGCAGGTAAAAGTGTCTTTGTAGAAAAACCGCTCTGTCTCAACAAAGAGGAGCTTGCAGAAATAGGTGAGGCATACAAGAATGCCCCCGACAATGTTACGCTGACAGTAGGCTTCAACCGCCGTTTCTCTCCTCTTGCTGTGAAACTCAAACAGCAGGTGGGCGATGGTCCCAAGAATATTGTCGCCACTATGAATGCGGGCTTTATTCCTGCCGAAATGTGGGTACACGATCTTGAGATAGGTGGCGGACGTATAATCGGTGAGGCTTGCCACTTCATAGATCTATGTTCGTATATCGCAGGCAGCCGCATAACAGCAGTCTGCATGAATGCAATGGGTACAAATCCCGAAGAGAATACAGACAATGCTACTATACTTCTCAAATACGAGAATGGTACGAATGCGGTGATAAATTACTTTGCCAACGGTTCAAAGGCATATGCCAAGGAGCGTTTCGAGGTCTATTCACAGGAACGTGTCTTCGTTCTCGACAATTGGCGCCGTCTTGAGGCTTTCGGAGCAAAAGGATTCTCAAAAATGACATGTTCGATGGATAAGGGACAGGCGAGTCAGTTTGCACAGCTCAACGAGCGTATAATAAATGGAGGCGATTCTCTCATACCCTTTGACAGCATTGTGAATACCACACTCGCTTCGTTTGCGGCGATAGAATCGCTCAAGTCCGGAGCCTGGGTGAATATTTGATAATTGCTCTGAGGTATGGGTAAATTAGAACTTTATTACAACACTATAAAATATTTGCGCAGCGGTCAGGTGCTTCATCAGTGCCTCGGTCGTCTGCGCAAAATTGTTCGCAGGCTTTTGGGCAGAAGGTACAATTTCTCCTTGTATAAGGAGGGAGTGCCCTTGCAACTGTCAGCTCCGATTGACAAATACGAATCGTGCAACGGCAAGGAGTTTACATTCCTGAATATAAAGCAACGTTTCAACGGTACATGGGAATATGAGAAACTTGGTCCGTTGTGGAGCTTCAATATAAATTACATGGAGTATCTTCTGCAACCATCGATGACATTTGACGACGGTTGCGGATGGATAATGCGCTTCATCGGCTCGCAAGAGACAAACGCGATAGGAATGTCGCCTTACTGCATTGCGTTGAGAAGCGTCAACTGGATAAAATTCATCACAAGGCACCGCACCGGATTTTCTGCCGGAAAATTAAGGGAGGTGGAGACTTCTCTCTATTCGCAATTGAGAATCCTGCATGGCAATCTTGAATATAACCTTGCAGGCAACCATCTGCTTGAGGACTTTTTTGCTCTGTTGTGGGGAGGTATCTATTTCGACGACAAGAGGATGTACAATGCAGCCTCCGCAGGAATGATGGAGCAACTTGAGGAACAGACGCTTGCCGACGGTGCCAATTTCGAACAGTCGCCCATGTATCACTGTATCATCCTCGACAGGGTGCTCGATGCAGTGAATCTGTTGCAGAACAACAGCCGTTTCGATGGGCAGGAATCATTGTGCAGCTTCATGCGCGACAAGGCTGCCGCCATGCTCGGTTGGTTGAAGGCAATTTCATACAGTGACGGTACATTCCCGCTGTTCAACGATTCGGCAGAGGGTATAGCACCGACTCCTTCCGAACTGTACGATTATGCTTCGCGTCTTGGTATAGAGTGGAACGGAGGCATCAGTGATGCTTCGGGTTACTATTGTGTGGATAGCGACAAATATGAGCTTCGCATGGATATGGGCGGTATTGCTGCATCATACATTCCCGGACATTCACATGCCGATACTTTCAATTTCGAATTGCGCACCGGTGGTCGACCTTTTATTGTAGACAGTGGAATTTCCACTTACCAGTGGTGCGAAAGACGGCAATATGAGCGTTCAACTGCCGCACACAATACGGTTACCGTCAATGATGACAATTCGAGCCGCGTGTGGGCTGCATTCCGTTGCGCACAGCGTGCCGGGGTATTCGACCTTAAAAAGTCGGAGTCGGGTATCAGTGCCACACACGATGGTTTCTCGAAATATGGAGTTCAGCACACGCGAACATTCTCATGGAGTGCCGACAGCATTGAAGTTACGGATACTCTCACGGGTGGTGCCTCCGGAAAGGCCTATCTGCATTTTGCTCCAAGCGTGGATGTCTGTTTGGATGGTACGAAGGCTGTAGCTAAGCAGGCTGTCATGACATTTGAAAATGCGTCGTCTCTGGAACTTTTGGACGGAGAATGTGCCACGCAATATAACTGTTTACGGAAATGCAATGTGCTCTGCGTCTCTTTCGAGGGTACGTTGAAATGCGAAATAAGAATGCAATGAATAGTGAACCTATAAGGATAGAACTTCTTGCTCCTGCGCGTAATCTTGCGACTGCATTGGATGCCATAAATCATGGTGCCGATGCTGTCTACATTGGTGCACCCCGTTTCGGTGCCCGCCAGGCTGCCGGAAATTCGGTTGAAGATATTGCCCGATTGGTGGAATATGCCCATATTTTCGGAGTAAAAATATATGTTACTCTCAACACTATTATCTACGATGATGAGCTTCGCGAGGTAGAGGAACTTATTACACAACTTTACAATGCAGGTGTGGATGCACTCATCATTCAGGATATGGGAATTACCCGACTCAATATTCCGCCTATTGCCCTTCATGCAAGCACCCAGATGGATAACCGTTCCGTAGGAAAGGTCGATTTCCTCTACAAGGCAGGATTCAAACAGATTGTTCTTGCCCGCGAACTGTCGTTGGACGAAATTTCTGAAATACATAAAGCTGTGCCCGATGCACGCATTGAGGCGTTTGTTCACGGTGCATTGTGCGTGAGCTACAGCGGCAGGTGCTATGCCTCGCAACACTGCTTTGCGCGTAGTGCCAACCGCGGAGAGTGTGCACAGTTCTGTCGTCTGCCCTTCGACCTTGTGGATGCCGACGGAGAGATTATTGCAAAAGAGAAGCACCTTTTGTCGCTAAAGGATATGAACCGCAGCAATGAACTTGAGCAGATGCTCGACGCAGGTGTTGTATCTTTAAAGATAGAGGGACGACTGAAAGAAAATTCGTATGTGAAGAATGTTACTGCATATTACCGCAAGCGGCTCGACGAGATATTCTCGCGTCGAAGCGAATATGTGCGTGCCTCATACGGAACCTCCTCCCCGCAGTTCGAACCGGTGCTCGAAAAGAGTTTTAACCGCGGTTTTACAAACTATTTCCTCTGTGGCCGCAACGGCGATATTACCTCATTCGACACTCCAAAATCGCTTGGCGAGAGGATGGGTACGGTGAAGCGTGTATTCAAAAATTATATCCTTGTCTCCGACGGCAACAATTTTGCCAATGGCGACGGTGCTTGTTTTATTGACCGCGACGGCAGGTTACAGGGTTTCAGAGTGAACAGGGTAGAGGGCGACAGGCTCTTCCCGCAGACAATGCCCGGAATTACAGAAGGGTGTATAGTGTACAGAAATTACAGCATAGCTTTCGAACGCGAAGTGAAGGAGTCGGAGCCGGCACGAAAATTGTTGCTCGATATTCTTTTCGCGGCAACTGATGGCGGCTTCTCACTTACCGCTACCGACGAGTGCGGAATCTCTGTTACCTTCAGCGTAGAGCACGAAAAGAGCCCGGCGCGTACACCTCAACGACAGAATCTTCTTACCCAGCTTTCGAAATGGGGAAATACCCACTTTGCGGTGCGCGATATAAAAGTTTCGTTTGATGAGGACTATTTTATTCCCTCGTCGCTTGTAGCTGATATGCGCCGCAAGGCTTGCGAAATGCTTTTGGAGGAGCACAGCCGCACATATTTGCGCGAAGAGCAGCAACAGCCTTCCGAGGGAATTGTATTTCCTGAAAATAAATTCGACTATACGGCAAATATATCCAATGGCAAGGCACGCGAATTTTACTCATCTTGTGGAGTGGACAGTATGGATGATGCATTCGAAAAAGCCGCTCCCGCAGGTGTGCCCATAATGTACTGCAAGCACTGCCTGCGCTACAGCATGGGGTGGTGCAGCAAGGAGGGAAAGAAGATTCCATACAAAGAGCCTCTCTTCCTTGCATTGGGCGACGGACGCCGCTTCAGGCTCAGCTTCGATTGCCGCAAATGTATGATGATGGTACTGAATGACAATATAGAATAATTATAAGAAGTATGAAAAATATAATAGACAGAATTTCGGCCTTGCGCGAATATATGCGCGGCAGAGGTATTGCTGCATATATAGTGCCCAGCAGCGACCCTCACAGCAGTGAATATGTGGCAGACTGTTGGAAGTCTCGCGAGTGGATTACAGGCTTCGATGGTTCGGCGGGTACAGCCGTAATCACAATGGACTCTGCAGCGCTGTGGACCGATTCGCGCTATTGGCTTGCAGCCGAAGAGGTTTTACAGGGCACAGGCATTGCGCTTATGAAAGATGGTGCCGAAGGTACTCCCTCTATTGCATCATGGATAGGCGATAAGCTCTCCGCCGGCTCAGTTGTGGGCGTTGATGGCAAGGTGTGTTCAGTGTGCGAAGTTGAAGCATGGAGCAGTGCTTTTGCCGGAGCGGGATTGACAGTGGATGCTTCGGACGATGCTTTCCGCACAGTGTGGAACGACCGTCCCTCTCTGCCCATGAGCGTGGCTGAGATTATGCCGATAGAAACAGCCGGCGCGTCGGCGAGTGAGAAGATATCCTCGCTGCGCGGGGAACTTGCTGCGGCAGGTGCTGATGCAATGGCGGTAACCATGCTCGACGAAATTGCATGGCTCACCAATCTTCGTGGCGAAGATGTAGATTATAATCCTGTGCTTGTCTCCTATATGCTGGTAACAAAGGATGCAGCAACCCTTTTTGTTGCCCCAGAAAAGATTACAAGCGATACTAAGGAATATCTCCGTAACGAAGGAATTGCGACAGCCGGTTACGATGAATTCTTTGCAGCAATATCTGCTTTCGAAGGCAAATTGTTGCTCAATCCCGCAAAGTGCTGCCATGCAGTGCTCGAAGCAGCCGTAAATTGTGAGGTTCTGCGCGCAGCCTCTCCTGTTGCGGCTATGAAGGCTGTGAAGAACAGTGCAGAGATTGCAGGCTTCAAGAAGGCGATGCTCTCCGAGGGAGTGGCAATGGTCAAACTGCTCAATTGGTTGCGAAGTGCAGTGACAACGGAAAATCTTACAGAACTGTCAGTCGACAGAAAACTGACCGAACTGCGCAGTGAGGACGAGAATTTCCGCGGACTTAGTTTCGCAACAATTTCGGCCTATGGCGAGCATGCTGCAATCGTTCACTATGAACCTACTCCCGATAGCGACAAGCCGCTCGAAAATCATGGATTCCTTCTGCTCGACTGTGGCGGGCAGTACAGTTGCGGCACAACTGACATCACACGCACAATACCTCTGGGCGAACTCTCGCAGGAGGAAAAGGAGGACTACACACGCGTGTTGCGCGGACACATTTCTCTTGCTATGGCATGCTTCCCAAAAGGTACTTGCGGCACACAACTCGATGTACTTGCCCGCCAATGGTTGTGGCGTGCGGGAGAAAACTATCTGCACGGAACAGGACATGGAGTAGGGCACTTCCTCAATGTTCATGAGGGTCCCCACCAGATAAGGATGAACAATATGCCTGCTCCTCTGTTGCCCGGTGTTACGGTAACAAACGAACCTGGACTCTACAAGGCGGGACGCTTCGGAATACGCATAGAGAATACTATGCTTGTCGTTCCCTCGCTCTCAACAGAGTTTGGCGAATATTGTGCAATGGAACCTTTGACACTATGCCCCATAAGCAAGGAGCCCATCATTCCCGAACTTCTTGGCGAGGAGGCCATAGCCTACCTGAATAGCTACCATAAACAGGTATACGACACCCTCTCACCATATCTTGATGGCGATGAACTTCAGTTCCTTAAAGAGGCCTGCGCTGCATTAGAAGCAGTTTAAATCCGAAATTTAAACAACTTCTTATGATTAAAAAATATTTATCGATGATAGTTGTTCTGCTGTTGTTGCTGTCGTGTACCGGCGGCAACTACAGCAGCAACAGCGTCACACTCATAGCCCATGCAGGTGGTGCTGTCGGAGGAGAAGTTATGACAAATTCTCTTGAAGCACTACACGCAGCCCATAACAATGGCTACAGATACATAGAGCTCGACCTCAATTTCACCTCGGACAGCATTCTTGTTGCCGTTCACGACTGGGCGGAGTATAACGAATCTATGGGAATGGAGGAGAGAGGCGATTCGGCACCTACACTTGCCTTCTTCATGTCCCACCCCCTGCCGTCGGGACATACACCCTTGTCGGCAGACGGGATAAATCAATTTTTCCTCACTTACGACAACCTCCATTTTGTTACCGACAAAATATCCGACCCCGATGTCCTCGAACGCTTCTTCCCCGACCTGAAGGAGCGTATGGTGGTTGAGGCTTTCAACTACGACCATTACAGCGCCCTCATCGACAGAGGATTCGAGTATGTAACATACTCCTGCATGGCCGAGGATATTCCTTCGGCAACCATGAAGCATATAGTCTTTTCGTGGCTTTTCCCCGGAAAGAAAATAGAAAGACTGGCGCTCCATACATCAGCATTCGATTACCTATACATGAAATTTTTGCTCAGCATATCCGAGTTCGAAATATCACTCTTCACGGTTAACAACCTCTATAAGATTCCCGAAGCAGCTTCACAGGGATTGAAATTCATATATACTGATTCCATGTTGCCGTAAAGGTGCATTGGCGAGAAATACACTCATTTACTTGCTTTGTTAAACAACCTTAATTATCTTCGTGAGAAATAAAGGGTGGTTCTATAAATTAGTTCGAGGCGATTTTTGAGTTTATTTCGAGTATATTGTTTGTTTTTACGATGGCGCAACCTTTGTGTTGCAACTGAGTAAAAATGAAGAAGATGCCGAAATAAAACAAAAAGCGACCGAAA
>JAZNKR010000208.1:0-9346 GCA_045578665.1 Bacteroidaceae bacterium
TGATTATCTCTAAAAAATATCCCTCCTATGATATAGAAACGGGAACAGCGTACAAATCCGGCTATCAATTATTGAGCCTGTTTGTACGCTGTTCTTTTTGAAGTTTATTACTTTTCCGTCGGTCGATTGTTTCCGTTGCCGGCTGCATTGTTAAGTACAGGGCTTGAAAGGTGAAAGGTTTTCGGGCTGAATACTCTCCGTAGGAGGCAGATTCTGCCCGAAACGACTTGTCGCCCGACCTTTCAACTTTCAAACTTGGTCTGTACTACCTTTGCAGACGAGCTTAGGGAACGGTCGATTGACGGAATGGAAATACTGATTGGAAATTGAGCCACCTTTTCCAAATTCGTTTGCGAGCAGAGCTATTCTGCGGTCATTCTTCTAATAGAGCCTCGTTTCTTTGCTAAATTGCCATCGTTACTATTTCTGAGGTTTTCTGTTTAATGCGTTATGGGTCAGTGATTAACGCACTTTTTCGCTTTTTTTGCTCCGAGAACCGTAATTTTCCTATAAAATTCAAACAGCTTCTTAGAAGAATAGTCGAGTTTCAAACATCCTCTTTTCACCCCATAAGTGCCACAACAAGCAGAAGCAGAGCAAAAACCAGCAGATTGACCGCACTACGGCCGAGCAAAGGATTGAGCGCTGCACCACGGCTCGCCACAACCTTACGCCATGTAGCAACGTGCAACGCAATATACACAGCAGGGACTACGAGTGAATATAGTCCCTGTTTCACCCACACGGGCACCATCAGGAGCATGGCAAGCAAGCCCGACAGCAGATAGCATACACCCATCGCCCTGCGCCCAAAAATAACGACAGTGGTGCGCTTGCCCACTGAAGCATCGTCCTCGGCATCCCTGTAATTATTCACTATAAGCACATTTGCCGCAACAAGTCCGACAGCAACGGCTGTTGGTAACGAAAGAGGCAATGCACCCCAATCGTTTGTCTGAAGATAACAGGTGAAGGTAACCGGCACTACACCAAAAAAAAGTACCACCGCGACATCACCAAGCCCATGATGGGACAAGGGATAGGGACCGGTGCTGTAGGCAAGCGCAAAGAGTCCTATAAACGCACCAACAATAACGAGCCACCATTCGCCGTAGAAGAGCATCATCAACCCCACCACAGCAGCTGCCGCAAGAGTCAAATATGTAGCCTGCTTCATGGCTGCAGGGGAGATGTCGCCCTCGGTTACACCACGTCTGAAGCCGGCACGACCTTTCTTGTCGAGACCGTTCTTGAAGTCGTAATACTCGTTTCCGAAATTGGAAGCTATCTGCGCAAGCATGGCAAACAGCAGACACAACAATGCAGGAAGAGCAGAGAAAGCACCGTACATCACGGCACATGCCGTTCCTGCAATTACACCGGCTATACTCACCGGCAATGTTCTCAGGCGCATAGCCTCAATCCATTTTCGCAACATAAGAGATGGGGAGGATGGGTTTAACAAGGTGATTACTTCTTGCCTATATACATTCTGCAAATGCCGAATGTCAGAGCCTTGTGGACAATGCCGTTATAGCCTATCTGCTTCATCATGGCAACGAACTTGTCGGGTGCGGGGAAATTGAGCACCGAAGCGGGCAGGTATTCGTATGCACCTCTGTCGCCCGAAACCATTCCGCCCACAGCCGGCAATATTTTCAGGAAATAGAGTTTGTAGAACCAGCGTATAACACTGTTCGATGGCACCGAAAGTTCAAGAATCACCAGTTTGCCACCTGGCTTCAGCACTCTGAGCATCTCTTGCAAGCCAATCTCGAGGTGCTCGAAATTGCGTACTCCGAACCCCACTGAAATTCTGTCAAATGTAGCATCGGGATAAGGCAGAGCCTCGCAATCGCCCTGCACCATTTCGGCTGAGACTCCGGCTGCCTTAATCTTTTCGCGACCAATCTTCATCATACCCTCGGAGAGGTCGATGCCTACAACGCTGCTGCCCTCTGCCGTCTTCTGCGCAATCTCTATAGTAAAATCGCCAGTACCGCACGCTACATCGAGCACAGCAATCTGCGAGTCCGTATCTACAATCTCGCGCACAGCCTTGCGTCTCCAGCCCTTATCTATGTTGAGCGAGAGAATGTGATTGAGTTTGTCGTAATCAGGGGCTATATTGTCAAACAGTTTTCTTATACCTTCTTTTTTAGCCATAGAATCAAATTCTTTACAGTTTATCTTCGAAAGATATTTCAAAGATACAAAAAAAAGGAAGAAAAACAGATAAGTGAAGTAAAAAAGGGCAAAAAAGTTTCACCGGAACAAAAATAATATCTATCTTTGCACCCGATTTAGTCCGTAGGGGTAGAAGAAGTCATTTTCACGAAGGAAATGCACCTCGCGGAATCCACAATAAAAGCGATTAAATTAAATGTACGCAATTGTTGAGATTAATGGACAGCAGTTCAAGGCAGAGGCCGGAAAGAAGCTGTTTGTGCACCACATCAAAGGTGCTCAGAATGACACAACCGTAGAGTTCGACCGCGTTTTGTTGGTTGACAACGACGGTGCAATCACAGTAGGTGCTCCCACAGTAGAGGGCGCAAAGGTAGTTTGCTATATCGGCAACGTTCGTGAAATGAACATCGTTCGCAAGTCTAAGGACGGCAAGAACATTGTTACTACACGCACAATCGACCCTACATTGGTTAAGGGCGACAAAGTGCTTGTATTCCACAAACGTCGTCGCAAGGGATACCGCAAACTCAACGGTCATCGCCAGCAGTTCACAGAGCTCGTAGTAAAAGAAATTATCGGTTAATTTTTTAAAGTTTAAGTATTATGGCACATAAGAAAGGTGTTGGTAGTTCTAAGAACGGACGTGAGTCAGCTAGCCAGCGACTCGGAGTAAAGATTTGGGGTGGCCAGGTATGCAAAGCCGGTAATATCATTGTTCGTCAGCGCGGTACAGTACACTACCCCGGTGAGAACATAGGTATGGGTAGCGACCACACATTGTTTGCTTTGACAGACGGTGTTGTTGCTTTCAAGAAAGGCCTCAAGAACAGAAGCTATGTTTCAGTAATTCCCTTTGCTGAGAACAACTAATTCGATAACAAATCGAAACAGAAGACAATGCGGCTGTGTCGACGACACAGCCGCATCTGTTTTTACTGCCTCTGCCTGCAAATTTAGGAGAATATGAGAAGGTGTCTCGCAAATTCTTTCTAATTTTGCAGTACAGACCAAGAGACATACATCAACAGATATTGATGACATGATATATCCCGACAATTTTGAAAACAAGATAGAGTTCGATGCCATACGCCGCATGCTCAAGGAGTACACCCTTTGCCGATTGGGCGAAGAGAGAGTAGACGACATGCAGTTCATGACAGATTTCAAGAGCATAAACAGCAGACTCGACGAGGTTGTTGAATTTGTCAGACTGTTGCAGTTGGAGCAAAATTTCCCAAGCGACCACTACTTCGATGTCCGCGAGCCATTGCAGAGAATACGCATCGAAGGCATGTATATGGGCGAAGAGGAGCTGTTCTCGCTACGGCGCTCACTCGACACCATAAGCAGAATGCTTACACTGCTGCGGAAACAGGGAAACGGCTCGGAAAGCGGAGAGGACAACCCGCTCTACCCCAACCTGCGCCGATTGGCAGGAGACATAGACGTATTGCCTTCGTTGTTGAGAGCAATCGACTCCATAGTCGACAAGTTCGGCAAGGTGAAAGATTCGGCATCGCCTACACTTGCATCGTTGCGCAGCGAACTTTCGCGCACAGCAGGCAGCATCTCGCGCACCCTCAACACCATACTTCGCCGTGCACAGGCAGAAGGTCTTGTTGAAAAAGATGCCTCGCCCACACTGCGCGACGGACGTCTTGTCATACCCGTAGCCCCCGCTCTCAAACGCAAGATGAACGGCATCATACACGACGAGTCGGCAAGCGGAAAGACCGTATTCATAGAGCCTGCCGAAGTGGTGCAGGCCAACAACCGCATACGCGAACTTGAGGCAGAGGAGAGACGCGAGGTGATACGCATACTCGTCGCATTCTCCGACGAACTGCGCCCGCACGTTCCAAGCCTTCTCGCAGCCTACGATTTTCTGGGGGAGATTGACTTCATACGCGCAAAGGCACAACTCGCCATGCGCTTCGATGCCGTAAAGCCTGCCATGAGCAACCGTCCCGTAATAGACTGGGGAGCCGCTTGCCACCCATTACTCGAACTATCACTGTTGAAGCACGGCAGAAAGATGTCGCGCCTCGACATCGCACTCGACGGCGACAAACGCATATTGCTGATCTCAGGTCCCAACGCCGGCGGAAAATCGGTCTGTCTGAAGACCGCAGGCCTGCTGCAATACATGTTGCAGTGCGGACTGCTCATCCCCGTACACGAGCGCAGCAATGCCGGCATCTTCCGTCACCTGTTCATAGACATAGGCGACCAGCAGAGCATAGAGGATGACCTCAGTACCTACTCGAGCCATCTGCTGAACATGAAAAACACGCTCAGACGTTGCGATGCCCACTCATTAATACTGATAGACGAATTCGGCAACGGCACAGAGCCGCTCATCGGTGGTGCAATGGCAGAAGCCATTCTCAAACGGTTCAACGAAAAGGGAGCATTCGGAATCATCACCACACACTATCAGAATCTGAAGCACTTTGCCGACTGCACAAAGGGTGTAGTCAATGGTGCCATGCTCTACGACAGAGGCGAAATGCGCCCGCTGTTCCAATTGCAGATAGGCAATCCCGGCAGTTCGTTCGCTGTTGAAATTGCGCGAAAAATCGGCTTGCCCGAAGATATAATAAAGGATGCCTCCGAAATTGTGGGTAGCGACTACATACAATCGGACAAATATCTGCAGGATATTGTACGCGACAAGCGCTATTGGGAGAACAAGCGCCAGAACATACACCGCAAAGAGAAAGAGCTCGACGAGGCACTTGAAAAATATCGCACCGAAGCAGAGGAGTTGCGCCGCAAGCGCAAAGAGATTCTCCGCGAAGCGAGCGAAGAATCGGAACGGCTCATCAGAGAGGCAAATGCGAAAATCGAGAACACCATACGCGCCATCGTCGAGGCAAAAGCCGAGAAGGAACGCACAAAACAGGCGCGTAAGGAACTCAGCGACTTCAGCCGCGAAGTGGAAGAACTTGCACGCAAGCAGCAGGAGGAGCGCATAGACCGCGAAATGGCAAAAATCATTGCCCGCAACGAGCGCAAGAAAAACAAAGGGAAAGAGAAGAATGGCGCCACCACCGCCCCCCAAAAGGAGAAAGAGAGGCCTGTATTCACTGTAGGCGCATACGTGAAGATACGCGGTCAACAGACAGCCGGCGAGATTCTCTCAATAGGCAAGAAGGATGCACAGATACGCTTCGGAGCCATAAAGACCACCGTTTCGCTCGAACGCCTCGAACCGTGCGAACGTCCCAAAGAGGAGAGACGGGCTGTGTCGTTCCTCAGCAGCGAGACACAGGAGCAACTGCACAACAAGCGCCTGAACTTCAAGTCGGAAATCGACGTAAGGGGTATGCGCGGCGAAGAGGCCGTGCAAGCCGTAGCCTACTTCATAGACGACGCCACAATATGCGGAGTGCGGCAAGTACGCATACTCCACGGCACAGGCAACGGCATACTTCGCACACTGCTGAGACAACACCTGAGCCTGATGTCGGCAGTAGAGAGTTTCCGCGACGAGCATGTACAGTTCGGAGGGGCAGGAATCACAGTTATCGACCTGAAATAAGACCACATAAAAATGAAAAAAATCATATCCCTATTTGCAGCAATAATAGTCTGCTGTGCAGCAATTGCAAAATCGCCCATCGAAGTAAAGATTATATCGTACAACATACGCACCCTCGCACGCGACGGCAGCAACAGTTGGCAATTCCGCAAACATGCCACCGGCAACATGCTTCAAAAGCACAAGCCCGATGCCTTCGGACTACAGGAAGCCACAGTGACCCACCTTCAATACATAGACAGCGTATGCCCCGATTATGCCCGCGTAGGCGTCGGCCGCGACGACGGTAAAATGGGCGGAGAGATAATGGCTGTCTACTACAACAAGAAGCGGTTCGACCTTCTCGACAGCGGCACATTCTGGTTGAGCGAGACGCCCGACAAGGTATCCCGCGGATGGGACGCAATGTGTTTCCGCACAGCCACATGGGTGGAACTTAAAGAAAAGGAAAGCGGGAAATCTTTCTTCTACTTCAACACCCACCTCGACCACAAAGGACGCAAGGCACAGACCGAATCCATCAAACTGATTGCAGAAAAGATAAAGGAGATTGCCGGCAAACGTGCGGCTGTCGTTCTTGGAGGAGACTTCAATGTTGAGCCCGAGGATGAGATTTTCACACCTCTAAAGAAATTTACCAGCTCCACACGCACGACAGCCCCAATCAGTGACGACAAGGGCACATTCAACCAATTCGGCAAGATGAAGCGCAAGTGCATCCTCGACCACATCTTCTACCGAGGCAAGAAGGTCAAATGCCGAGAATACCGCACACTCGACGGCAACTACGGCGCACCGTTCATTTCGGACCACTACCCCATCGAAACTGTTTTCGAAATCAAATAACATCAGCAAACACCAAACAAGAATCGCTCTGGGATTTGAAAAATAATCCCGGAGCGATTCTTGTTTATTTACAGAACCTCCTCCCTAAAGAATATTCTTTATATCGAGCAGTTCGGTTACAGTGTATGTAGGCTCGAAGCCGCCGGCACTGCATACACCGTTTCTGTTGAAATATATCTGATCCATGCCGGCATTGGCAGCACCGGCAATATCGGTCTCGAACATATCTCCAATCATCACACTGCACTCCTTGCATGCTCCACTGACCTCGAGTGCATACTCGAAGAGTTTGGGGTTGGGTTTGTTCACTCCAATCTCTTCGGAGAGAATCAGACGTTTGAAATATTTCGTCAGCCCTGTGGTAGCCATCTTGCGCGACTGCAATTCCACAAAGCCGTTGGAAAGGATGAACATCTCATACTTAGGAAAAAGGTAATCGAGCAGTTCGATTGCGCCGGGAATAAGCAGATTCTTGTACGGGATGCGACCCAAAGCCTCATCGCAGAACCTTGCCGCAAGTTCTTCGTCGGGGTGCCCGACAACTACCAGCGGATGGCTGTATCGCAGCTTGTTGAGAGTAGTCTTGTCTATTTTGCCCTCTCCATACATCACCCACAGTTCGCGGTTGCGCGGCTCGTATATCCGCATGAAGTGCTCGAAGGAGTCGAAAAAGCGCTCGTAACCCAAAAGGTCGTACGTCTCGCGGAACGACATGCGGGCAGCACTGCCGAAATCGTACAGCGTGTCGTCGAGGTCTATAAAAAGAGTCTTATATTTTCTCATCAAAAAACCGGCAGAAAAGCTATGCGCACTATTATCTCACCTGAATCACAAGGTATTTGGATACGCTCCAGAAGCTGTCGGCATCAGTGATTGTGAGCACATACTTCTTCTCTTTGTTGCGTTCGAGTTTGTAGCTGCCCTCGGGATGGGTGGTGAGGATTTTGGCGCTCTTCTCGTTTGTCAATATTGTTTTAAGGTCGCGCTTATCGGCCTTTGTGAAGTAGTCCATCTTGGCACCGGCCTCTTTAAGAACCTTCTTTCCGCTGAGAATCTTCATCTCCTTGAGCTCACTCTTTGTACCCATGGCATACCATACGGTATTTATTTGTGCATCCTGCGCACTGATGGTCTTCTCGTTATCGGCTTTTGCCTTGCTCAATTCGTCGACATTGCCTTTCAGTCCTTCAACCGCCTTGTCAAGCTCGTCGATGTGGATGTTTTTCGATGCGAGTTCCTCCTGCAGTTGGGCTATCTGTTTGTTCTTCTCTTCGAGTTCTGCCTTAAGATTGGCAACCATTTTCTTGAGCTGTGCCGACGCATTCTTGTTGTTTTTCAACTGCTCCTCAAGCTCTGAGATACGTTTGCGGTTGCTGTCGAGGGTCTCGTTTATGAAAGCTATATCCTTCTTCAGCTTAACCACCTTGCTCTGTTCGGCGCTGGCTGCATCGAGGTTTACACGGCCGTACGCCTCGTTGATGGCGTCGAAGCCTTCCTCAACTGCGTTTATGGTGTTTACCACCTCTTCGAGCGCAGCGTCCCTTTCGGCTATGACATTTCTCAGAGAATCGTTCTCACTTGTAAGTCTCGAATTGGCACCACCGGTGCAACCGGTCAATATTACTACAGCTGCAATAAGCAGTAATGTAATCTTTTTCATATTCATAGCGTTTAAAAAAATGTGTTTTTAAAAAATGTGTTTTAAAAAAATGTTTGTATCAGTCGTTGATATTGGTAAATGGCTGGCAGTCGACACCGCCTACAAGTAGGACGAATTCACCACGCGGCTCTCTCTGTGTAAAGTGGGCGATAAGTTCTCCGAGTGTACCACGCACGCACTCCTCGTGCAGTTTGGATATCTCTCTCACCGCTGCTGCGGGACGCTCTGCACCGAAAAATTCGGCAAACTGCGTCAGTGTCTTCACCACGCGATAGGGCGATTCGTAGAATATCATTGTACGTTGCTCCTCCTGCAGTTGCTTAAGCCTTGTCTGCCGTCCCTTTTTCTGTGGCAGAAAGCCTTCGAAGACGAAACGCTCCGACGGCAACGATGAACTCACAAGCGCGGGAACAAACGCAGTGGCACCCGGCAGGCACACGACTTCCACCCCTGCTCTCACAGCCTCGCGTACAAGAAGGAATCCAGGGTCGGATATCGAAGGGGTGCCGGCATCGGAGACAAGAGCCACATGAGTGCCGCTCGCCATGATGCGCTCCACCGTATGCGCCACGGTCTGATGCTCGTTGAATTTATGGTGGGAATACATAGGTGCGTGTATCTCATAGTGCTTGAGAAGATTGCCCGTGGTACGGGTATCCTCCGCCAATATAAAGTCGGCTTCGCGCAGGATGCGCAACGCACGCATGGTTATATCCTCAAGATTACCTACCGGTGTAGGTACAACATACAAAATGCCCATACTTTGATATTTTCATTCTTGTAGCAAAGATAGTGAAAGGCGAGAGATAACAAATCAAACTCGTTTGAATTTGTTGTCCGAGCCGCATCCTATCTTCGCTACTTGTAGCAAAGATAGTTACAAACGAGCGAGAAATATGAAGTTTACTTCAATATTTTTCACAGCGAGTGCAGTATATCTTCGCTATGGATAGCAAAGGTACCAACAAACGAGCGAGAAATATGAAGTTTACTTCAATATTTTTCACAGCGAGTGCAGTGTATCTTCGCGAGTTATCGCAAAGGTACCAACAAACGAGCGAGAAATATGAAGTTTACTTCAATATTTTTCACAGCGAGTGCAGTAT
>JAZNKR010000209.1:0-33953 GCA_045578665.1 Bacteroidaceae bacterium
TCTGACATTCTCCCTCTTGAAGAGGGAGTGCCCGCAGGGCGAGGGAGTTCCAATCATTGACTTAAATTTGTCTTAATAAAAAATTGGGGCTTGTAGTTACTTAAATATTGAATTTTAAACGACTTAAATACGTTTACCGGACACTAATAGTTCTATATAAGAAGCTGTTTTGCCAAACAAACGATACAGAAAATATCGTCACTCTGAATCAATGCAGAAGACAGCATACAATGGTATTGATTTTATACCATTGCCAACCCCAAAGTTTTTGCCAGAAATGCGATACGCAATATTGCTTTGGTAATCTTTTATGAATGTATTCATGCTTATCGCTTTTACTTTTGTCCCCTTTTTTACCTCAACAGGTATGACATCCATATTTTTTTGAACGACAAATTCAAGTTCAGCAGTGTTGTCGTTTTTCCAATATCTAAGCTCTACACCGTTGGATTTGAGTGCTTGCCCTACATAGTTTTCTGCAACCGCACCAAGAAAAGTATTGTCTGTATCTACTGCATTAAGCAATAATTGGATAGGCATTTGAGCCTTAGCACCTAACAAGCCTACATCCGATACATAGATTTTGAAATCGCTGTCGTCCTCATAAGCAGCCAAAGGGATATAGCCATGAGTAACCAATCGGCACTTCAGAACGATCCCTGATAAGATAAGCCAATTTATAGCTTCGCCAAAAATTTTAGCAGTACCACCTTTCTTGGCCAATTTGTATTGGAATTTTTTATTTTCCTTTGCTAACTGAGCCGGTATGGAATTCCAACAGGCACGAATCTTTACAGCTGTAGCTGAGCTTGCATATTTACCCATGTCTGCATCATAACCATTCAAAATAGCTTGCTGAACAGCACGGCACTCTATATAACTATGAGTTTCTACAAACTTTTTGACACATTCGGGCATACCTCCTATGATGAGATATTTCTGATATAAATCAAGAGCCATTTTGTGCACCGATTCAGGCATCTTCTCATCGGTAATATAATGTTTACGGATTTCAGAGACCAATATGTGATTTTCTGTTGCCCATAAAAATTCTTCAAAATCCATTGGGTATAGTGTCAACTCATCAACCTTCCCGACGGGGAATGAGAATTCTTCTTCCGATTCATTCTTCAGAATGGAAACATCTTCATTATCTTCCTTGCTTCGGTCCTCGTCTCTATTCACTGCAACTCCAAGAAGGCTTCCGGCTGCGACAATATCATATTGCGGGTATTCTTCCTGAAAATATTTGAGGGCAAGAAGCGCACGCTTGCAGTCCTGAATCTCGTCCAATATAACCAGTGTCTCGTGTGGAATAATTCTGGTATTATATAAAGATTCAAGATACGCGATTATCTCCAAAGGATTTATGTTCTTCTTCAAAAAGTCCCGTACTTCGGGAACAAGATCCAAACTTATACGCAAGTAGTTGTTGTAGTATTCCTTCCCGAACTCTTCAAGTATATATGATTTACCAACTTGACGGGCACCTTGCAGAATCAACGGTTTATGGTTGGCATTGTTCTTCCATGCAACAAGACGCTCTGTAATTTTTCTTTTCATGACATTGATATTATTCAGTGCTCAAAAGTAGCTAAAACTATGAAAAAATCAAAATACAAAGCATTTTTTTATAGTTTTCGATTGCAATTTACCGTTTATAGAAGAAAGTTCTGTTATATATGAATAACAACAAAGAAAATCTACTCTAAAAGTTGCGGTTAAACGAGCGGCAATGTGAACTTGTTCACAAATTGTACAGCGAGTGATAGCAACTTCAACGAAGTTAAATACCTCTCAAATAATTCCGAAAGATAGTGCAAGCCGAGAGGAGAATATCAAGTTTACTTGAATATTATTCCGAGGCGCAGCCTATCTTATTTAAAGATAGTGCAAGCAGAGAGAAGAATGTCAAATTTACTTGAATATTATTCCGAGGCACCGCCTATCTTATGAGTAGTTCTATAAATTATTAATCTATATTTCTTTGCCGGGTGCATTCTATTTCGGTCGCTTTTTGTTATATTTCGGCATCTTCTTCATTTTTACTCAGTTGCAACACAAAGGTTGCGCCATCGTAAAAACAAACAATATACTCGAAATAAACTCAAAAATCGCCTCGAACTAATTTATAGAACCACCCTTATGAAATAAAATTCAAACAGCTTCTAAATTTCCCTATTCAGTTTGTTAATCAAGACATAGCGTTACCTTATCTAAAAAACCTGTTCACAAAGGGGATACTCTTAAGCGGCAGATCCCTCCTCACAAAATAGCATAAGTACACTATCAGAAGCAGAGTGTTGCATGAGAGGCGCAGAATTGTATTCTCCACCGGCAGAAGGGTCGACGCGCCATAGAGCAACAGAAATATTGCCACATAGCCGAAGATAGCCTTTAGGTCGTAATCGATGTTATTGCGCCGGCGACCTACAAAATAGGAGAGCAACATCGACACAAGATAGGCTGTAAACGATGCCCATGCACAGGCCATATAACCATAATGCGGCACAAACAGTATGTTTATCGCAAAGAGTATTGCACAACCCGCAAAGGAGAATATTGCCCCCCAATAGGTCTCGTCGTTCAGCTTGTACCAGAAGGAGAGGTTGAAATAGACTCCCATGAAAATCTCCGCAGCCATCACAAGCGGCACCACCTTCAGACCAGCCCAATAATCGGGGCTTATGATATATTTTATCAAGTCCATGTAGAAAACCACGCAGAGGAATGCAAAGAGCGCCACAGCTATAAAATACTTCATGGCTTTTGCATAGAGAGCCTTGCTGTCCTCCTTGTCGCGGTTGCCGAAGACAAACGGCTCGTATGCGAAGCGGAAAGCCTGCATCAGCATCGCCATTATCGCAGCAATCTTCACCGATGCACCATACACGCTCAATTCCGCCCTACCCTGCGCCCCCGGCACAAGCTGGGGGTAAAGTATCTTGTCGGCATTCAGATTGAGTATTCCTGCAATACCCAACAGCAGCAGTGGCCACGAATAGGAGAGCATCTTCCTGAGCAAAGCCCCGTCAAAGGTGGGACGGTAGAGCTTGAGTTCGGGAATGAAGAAGAACGTGACGAACGATGTGCAGATAAGGTTTATGAGAAAGACATAATACGATTGCCTGTCGGGAGAATAGAAACTGCCTACAACATCGGGGTTGCTCTCATAAAGTCCAGGCAACAGCAGAAAGACTATAAGGTTGAGCGCTATGTTTGTGAAGATGTTGACCAGCTTCAACGACGCAAACTTTATGGGACGTCCCTGAAAGCGCAACAGTCCGAACGGGGTTGCCTGCAAGGCATCCAATGCCACCACCACAGCCATCATGGTGATAAACTCGGGGTGGGCGGCATATCCCAACAGCCAGGCAAGGGAGTCGATATTGAGGAAGACTCCCGCAAGGAAAAGCGTACAGAGTACTGCAATAATCTGCATACACATGGAGAATATTTGCGACACATTGCCCTTCTGTTTGTCGGCAAATCGGAAGAAGGTTGTCTCCATGCCGAAGATGAGCACTACCAGAATGAATGCCGTCCATGCGTAGATGTTCGTTACGACACCATATTCGCCCGACTCCACACTCATCTTTGCGGTGTAGAGCGGAACAAGCAGATAGTTGAGGAAACGGCCCACTATGCTGCTGGCTCCGTAAATTACGGTATCCTTGAAAAGCGATCCTAATTTTGACATTTGCCGGATATGTATATTGTCTGTTTGGTTAAAACAACGTACCCTGCAAGTCGGAACTATATTTCGACTTACCCAGATGGGTGTATGCGAGGTCGGTAACCTCGCGTCCGCGGGGTGTGCGTTTGATGAATCCCTCCTTGATGAGATAGGGTTCGTAGACCTCCTCTATCGTGCCTGCATCCTCGCTCAGAGCTGTCGCTATCGTTCCTATGCCGACGGGACCTCCCTTGAACTTGTCGATGATCACACAAAGAATCTTGTTGTCTATCTCATCGAGGCCATACTTGTCGATGTTGAGGGCTTCGAGAGCCGTGCGTGCTATGCCCACGTCTATATGCCCGTTGCCCATCACTTGTGCAAAGTCGCGCACACGGCGCAGAAGGGCATTGGCAATACGGGGCGTTCCACGGCTGCGGCGGGCTATTTCGTATGTCGACTCCTCGTCGTAGGTAACACCCAGAATGTCTGCCGAGCGGCGTATGATGCCTGCAAGTGTCTTGCTGTCGTAATATTCGAGGTGCATGTTTATGCCGAAACGGGCACGCAGCGGAGCTGTGAGCAATCCGCTGCGGGTGGTTGCTCCGATGAGTGTAAAGGGGTTGAGGTCGATCTGTATGGAGCGCGCCGAGGGTCCCTTGTCTATGAGTATGTCTATGCGGTAGTCCTCCATTGCCGAGTAGAGATACTCCTCGACAATGGGCGAAAGACGGTGAATCTCGTCGATGAAGAGCACGTCGTTCGGCTCAAGCGAGGTGAGTATGCCTGCAAGGTCGCCCGGTTTGTCGAGCACAGGACCGGAGGTTACTTTGAACCCCACGCCAAGTTCGTTGGCTATGATGTTGCTCAGTGTGGTCTTTCCCAATCCGGGAGGACCGTGCAGCAGTACGTGGTCGAGCGACTCGCCACGCATCCTTGCCGCCTGCACAAATATGCCGAGGTTACTCACTATCTTCTCCTGGCCGCTGAAGTCGGAGAAAGAGAGAGGGCGCAAGGCGTTCTCGAACTCCTTGTCGCTGTTGCGGCTCTGTCTGCCTCTTATATCGAAATTGTCGTTCATGGTGTTGTCTCTATTTTATTACCCAGGCTCTGTTGTGGGCCTTTGTCTCTTTGGGATTGTAGTATAGCGAAGCCTTGCTCGGGATGAGCAGCCGGTAGGTCTTGCGGTTGGCATTGCGATGGGAGGTCGCACGTATCCACGGATTGGCATCGCGCAGTTGCATATAGTTGATTCCGTGCTTCTTTGCTATCGCCGTAAAATTGACAGGCGCGGCATTTGTCTCCACGGTGTCGGAGTAGACCACCGGCGGATAGAGGTCGCTGCTCTTGAGCAGGAAGCCGTATCGCGAAGGGGATGAGAAGATGAGTTTTGCCGTCAGTATTCTGAAGAGGTAGCGCGAGGTCTCGGGGACAAGCGCAAGATCTGTCGCCTTGCTCTCCTTCTGCGCTGCAATGCGCTTGGATATACTGTTCTCTCCGGCATTGTAGCTTGCTGCCACAGTCAGCCAGTCACCGAATCTGTTATACGAACTCTTGATGTATCGGCAGGCGGCACGTGTAGCCTTTTCAATGTTGTATCTCTCGTCGACGCTGTTGTTCACCTCAAGCCCGTACTGCTTGGCAGTTGCAGGCATGAACTGCCACAGACCGCATGCTCCTACAGAGGAGCGGGCATAAATGTCGCCGTTGCTCTCTATTATCATCAGGTATTTGAAGTCGTCGTGCAGCCCCTGCTCCTTGAGGATGGGCTCTACGATGGGGAATATGCGGTTGGCTCGTTTGAGCATCAGCTGCGTGTTTATGTGGGAGTAAGTGAATGTGAGAATCTCCCTGTCCATGCGCTCTCTGAGGTCGCTGCGTGTGAGGTCTATGCTCTCGCCTGCAAACATCATGCTTGCAGGAATTTCGGGTGAGGTAACATTGTATGGCACCTGAGAACGCGGCTCGTTCTGCGGCGATGTGCTCAGGTATCCCTGCACCATCTGCGCTGCAAAAAAGAGTGTTGCAACAGCAAAAGTGCATCTCATAAATCTTTTAATTGAATCTCTTTTTATCATGAATTTTATGGTCTCTTGGAAACTTCTCGAAAAAGAAAAAGCAAATGTAGCCTTTTCCTATACAAATAACAAGCATTTTTATTGATTTGCATCGCTTTTTTTTGTTCCTTTGCAAAATAATTGACCTTTCGTGGAGCAGGCATTGCAAAAGAGAATGCATGCAACAGACACCCCGGATGGTCCATACATATCTATTGGTTAATATGGAGGAATTTGAATTGATTGCAAAGACCTTTCAGGGTCTTGAGGAGGTGCTCGCCAAAGAGTTGGTGGAGCTTGGTGCCAACAACGTACAGATAGGTCGTCGCATGGTCTCTTTCACCGGAGACAAGGAGATGATGTACAAAGCTAATTTTTGTCTTCGCACCGCAATACGCATTTTGAAACCGATAGTCCACTTCAAAGCCTCCTCTGCCGACGAGGTTTACGAGAAAGTGAAGGCTATGGACTGGGACAAGTACATGGATTGGGGAATGACCTTCTCGGTCGACTCGGTAGTGTACAGCGACATATTCCGCCATTCGAAATTTGTAGCATACCGTGTGAAGGATGCTATTGCCGACCACTTCAACGAGAAGTGCGGCAAGCGTCCCTCGGTGCGTCTCAACAACCCCGACCTCATATTCCACATACACATCGCGCAGGATGAGTGCACCTTGGCATTCGACAGCTCGGGCGAGTCGTTGCACCGCCGCGGATACAGGGCAGAGACAGGTGCCGCGCCCATCAACGAGGTGTTGGCTGCAGGTCTCATTCTGCTCACAGGCTGGCGCGGAGAGTGCGACTTTGTTGACCCTATGTGCGGCTCGGGAACAATTCCCATCGAAGCGGCACTCATTGCACGCAACATCGCTCCCGGCATCTATCGCAAAGGCTTTGCCTTTGAAAAGTGGCGCGACTTCGACAGCGAACTCTTCAGCAAGATATACGAGGACGATTCACAAGAGAAGGAATTCAAGCACAAGATATACGGATACGACATGGACGGCCGCATGGTCGGATGCGCACGACGCAACATAAAATCGGCTATGATGAGCGATTATATAGAGGTCGACTGTCGCGAGATAAAGGATTTCGAGCCGATGGAAAACCGTGCAATCATGGTTGTGAACCCTCCCTACGGCGAGCGCCTTGTGTCGGACAAGATTCTTGAGACCTACAAGACATTGGGTAGCCGTCTGAAGCACGCATTCTCGGGCAACGAGGCATGGATAATAAGCAGCAACTACGAATGCTTCGACCAGATAGGCTTGAAGGCATCGGCACGCATAGCACTTTTCAACGGCGACCTCGATTGCGAGTTCCGCAAATTCGAGCTCTTCCAGGGAAAATACAGCGGCTTCCGCGACGAAGGAAAATCGTTGCAGAAGGATTTTGCACCCCTCAAGAGAAAATCGCGGCTCACCGGACTCGACGGCGAGACAAAAGAGAGCCGCCGTCAGCGCGAGAGCTACGAGAATATGACCGAAGAGGAGATTGCAGCAGCAAAACGTCGACGCCAGCTCGAGTCGTACCTCGAAGGCCGCGCCGGCAGAAAACCTGCACGCCCCAGACGCGAGGAGAGAGACGAACAGGGAGCAGACAAGAAGCCTGCACGTGGCGAACGCCCTGCACGCAAGGAATTTACCCCCGGACGCGACAACCGTCGCCCCGCAGCAAAAGGCGGATACGCAGGCAAGCCCTCGCAGCGCCGCAGCGGAGGAGACAAGGGCGGATACAGACGAAACAACAAAAAGTAAGAACCTCCAATAAACAGATACAACTATGAACATATTGCTTTTAGGCAGCGGCGGACGCGAGCACGCATTAGCTTGGAAAATTGCACAGAGCCCCCGCGTAGAAAAATTATACATAGCACCCGGAAATGCCGGAACATCACAGGTCGGCGAGAATGTGGCAATCGCAGCGACCGACTTTGAGAAGATAGCCGAATTTGCACTCGCCAACAACGTAACAATGATAGTTGTAGGCCCCGAAGATCCATTGGTAAAGGGCATCTACGACTACTTCACAGGCGATGAGCGTCTGAGCGGAATAGCTGTCATCGGTCCCTCACGCGAGGCAGCACAGTTGGAAGGCAGCAAGAGCTTCGCAAAGGAGTTCATGCAGAAGAACTCAATCCCCACTGCCGCTTACCGTTCATTCGACGGCACACAGCTTGAAGAGGCATACAGCTTCCTCGAGACCCTGAAAGCCCCCTACGTGCTGAAGGCCGACGGACTCTGCGCAGGAAAAGGTGTGCTCATCCTCCCCACACTCGAGGAGGCAAAGGCACAGCTCAAAGAGATGTTCTCGGGAATGTTCGGTAACGCATCGGCAACAGTAGTCATCGAGGAGTACCTCGACGGAATAGAGTGCTCTGTATTTGTGCTCACCGACGGCAAGAACTATGCCATACTGCCCGAAGCAAAAGACTACAAACGCATAGGTGAGGGTAATACAGGTCTCAACACCGGCGGTATGGGTTCTATTTCACCCGTACCCTTTGCCGATGCCGAGTGGATGCGCAAGGTAGAGGAGAGAATCATACGCCCCACAGTGGAGGGATTGCAGAAGGAGAATCTTACCTACAAGGGATTCATCTTCTTCGGACTCATAAATGTGGAGGGCGAGCCTATGGTAATTGAATACAATGTGAGAATGGGCGACCCCGAGACAGAATCGGTGATGTTGCGTCTGAAGAGCGACATTGTGGATCTGTTCGAAAAGACAGCCGCAGGCACACTCTCTGAAGCTACCGTAGAGTTCGACGAGCGCACAGCCGTTTGTGTGATGCTCGTTTCGGGCGGATACCCCGAGGCTTACGACAAGGGCTTTGAGATGACTGGTATTGAAAATGTAAAAGAGAGCGTACTCTTCCACGCCGGCACAGCCATGAAGGATGGCAAGGTGGTAACCGCCGGCGGCAGAGTGATGGCTGTGAGCTCCTACGGCAAAGACCGTGACGAGGCTCTTGCAGCTTCGTTCCGTTCGGCCAAATTGATTGATTTCGAAAAGAAATATTTCAGAAGCGACATTGGTTTCGACTTATAATTATTCGCAACGACAAAGTATAGCGAACAGCAAATATATTGCTCCGCTGCTTTTTATCTGCTCCCTATTGTTATGGGGAGCAGGTGCGTTATTTGACATAGGCACTGCGCTGTTCGAACTGCCGCAACCGGCGGGGACATGGCTCGCAAAGTGGGAAATACTGCTGCGTCCGGTGGCGCTTGCAATCTATGGAGCAGCTGCTTTTCTTATGTCGTCGTATCTTATCCTGGAGAGACGCGTTACCTGGCAGCCGTTCATCATGTTGTTGTTCACCGGTGCGTGCTTCAACATACAGCCCGATGCGGTGTCGGCATTCACGATGCTTGCCTTTATTGTGATTATAGGACTCCTTTTCAGATGCGACGAGGCATCCGATGCACGCAGACAACTGTTCACTCTGTTTGCAGGAGCGACAGCGCTTGCAATCCTGTTTCCACAATTTACGGTCATATTGCTGCCGCTTCTTATCTACCCTGCGATGAGCGGTAAACTGGACGGCCGATCATTTATGGCGGCATTACTGGGAGTTGCCACTCCTGCGTGGTTGCTCGGAGGGCTCGCCTACCTTTTTCCCGGAATGATGACACTGTTCGATGGGTACAAGGAGTATATTGCAGGAGAGTTGCAGATTTCAAAAGTCGAGGTTACCCTGCCGATGCTTGCAACGCTTGCTGCCGAGCTGGTTATAACAGTCCCTGCGATAGCCCACTTCATGCTGACAACATCCATTGGCAGGGTGCGTCTGAGACGGCGCATGCTCTTCTGCGTGATACTCGACATATTGCTGTGGGGGGCAGGATGGTGGTGTCCCGGGCTGTTCAAACTGTTCCTCGTATGGAGAATGCCGTTGCTGTCGCTGTTGGCAGCCTATATTTTCCCGGTTTTACCACAAAAAACATCAAACATATACATGTCGGCTGCGTTGCTTATGTGGCTGGCTGTTGCAATTATAGGATTATGGATTGGTTAGTAGATTTCTTGAGCGGATATGGATATTTGGGCATGGGCATCGGCGCATTCATCGCCGGCTCTGTGCTTCCTATGGCAAGCGAAGTGCTGTTGTTGCTGTTCCTCGGCATGGGGCTCAATCCTTTGGGATTGTTAATTTCTGCGACAACAGGAAACACTTTGGGCGGTTTCAGTTGTTATTATACTGCCCGCCTTGCCAAACGCGAATGGGTGGAGAGATTATTCAATGTTTCGCACAAGCGCATGGAACGCGCCAGACGCATTGTGCAAAGAGTGGGCGTATGGGCGGCATTCCTGTCGTTTGTACCGTTATTGGGAACAGCTATTCTGTTGATTTTAGGCTTCATGCAAGTCAACCCTTTGAAATTTGCATTCACAATGACATTGGGAAAATTTACACGCTACCTTATAGTTGTGCTCTCATATACCGGCGCTGTGGAGCTGCTGTTCAAATAAGAAGCTGTTTAAATTTTCTTGAAAAATAATTATTTATTTGCGACACTCATTTCGGTAGCTTCTAAGTAATGAAACATATTCTATATACCCTTTTGTTGATAATGCTGTCGGTATCGTGCACAACAGCCGATGGCGACAAGCGCCCTTCGCTCGCAGTAACCATCGAGCCCTACCGCTTTATTGTCGAAGCTGTTGCAGGTAACGGATGGCAGGTGCACAGCGTGGTTCCTTCGGGTGCAAGCCCAGAGACATTCGACCCCTCGCCTGCACATATAATGCGCCTTTCCGGCAGCAAAGCCTACTTTCTTGTCGGCGGCATAGGTTTCGAGGAGAGATGGAGCGAAAAGATTGCAGAGGTCTGTCCCTCGCTCATATTGTCGGACACTTCAGAGGGCATTACACGCGACGAAGATGATCCTCATCTATGGACCTCGCCCGGCAATTGCATTGTTATAGCCGAAAATGTATGCCGCGAGCTTTGCCGCATCGACAGTGCCAACAGCACTCACTACAAGGAGAGGCTGCGCGGGCTTGTGGAGGTGTTTGCTTCGACCGACAGCCTTATAGCCGCCAAGCTCGACAGCTGCGAGAATAGAGCATTTATGATTTTCCACCCCTCGCTGACCTACTTTTCGAAACGCTACAATTTGAAACAGGTTGTGATTGAGGAGCATGGCAAAGAGCCTTCGGCAGCACACTTAAAGGAGATTATCGACGAGGTCCGACTATTGGGAGTAAGAAAAATCCTCCTGCAAAGTGAGTTCGACAAAAGGCATGCAGAGAGCATCGCCGAGGAGATTGGAGCAGAAATCATCACAATAAACCCGCTGAGCTACGACTGGCGGGAAGAGATGCTCCGCACTGCCGAAAACATTAAAACCGACCTACCTGAATAACAATGGACAACCTGCTCGCACGTCTCACCGACATTGAATTTTCCTACGACCGCTCCCGCACGTTGCTGGAGGGGATAAGCCTCAACATCGGCCGACGCGATTTTATTGGTATCACAGGCCCCAACGGGTGCGGCAAAAGCACATTCATCAAATTGCTCACTGGCGAATTGCGCCCACGTAGCGGCAGAATAGAATATTTCCTCGACGGCAAGGCTGTACCCTCAATATCCACAGGCTATATGCCGCAATATTCCGCCGTAGACAAGCGCTTCCCAATATCAGTACACCACCTTATTGAGTCGGGGCTTCTATCGCCAAACAACTGTTGGAAGCCCTTTCCAAGCACCGAGGAGAAGAACAAAGTTGCAGCGGCCATAGAGCGCATGAACCTCACACACATAGCCACACAGCCAATATACCGTCTGAGCGGAGGAGAGCTGCAACGCGCCATGCTTGCACGGGCGATAGTATCCTCGCCCCGACTGCTCCTGCTCGACGAACCTGACACCTATCTCGATGCAGAATCCGAAGCACGCCTGTTCGAAATACTGCACACACTCAACAGGGAGTGCGCCATCATCCTTGTCAGCCACAACAGCGAGGCCATACGAAAGCACTGCACAAAAAACATTATTTTAGGGAGAAGAGAGAGGGAGTAAACTACAAGGGCATTTCGACGGCTGCAAAGAGTGAAAATAGTAAAACCACAACCATGTCGGCCTCTTTCGTGATTACCTTCGCGAAAAAAAGGATATGACAAACGGTTCTAACAAAGGCCATAGAAGATGGCCAAGTATTTTTGAAGCAGCAACAGCTTATGACAATGGTAATTGTGGGTACATCAAACCATTTACGAATGTAGTAGTCAACACCAACAGATTGTGGTATGGAAAAAACTCCACCGTAAGTGCATTTTTAGCCACTGCATACGACGAAGATGGTAATAGAGTTGATTCCATGACAGGATATTTCCTTGAACCTGAACACAATCCCGATTCCGCCAAGATAGAAGGCGGAGACAAAGCCATAATGAGTGGGACTTACAACATTGTCCCCAAAACTGTAATAGAAAACAGAATTAACAAAACACTGCGAGAAAATGGGGAAAAAGAAATACATTTAAGATATGATTGGTATATAGATAGTGTTCCTGGACGTAACGGGATAGCGATTCACAATGGCAATACCGGCTATAACACAAGCGGATGTTTTATACCTGGTAAAACTTTTAATTACGACCAAAAAAAAGGTGAATTTAGAGTTAATAAATCAGATAACAAACGACAAGAACTATTCGATTTTTTCAACAAATACGGAAGGAACGGAATAAAAATAGAGGTAGGAGAATAACATTTTCATAATACTACATAAAACAGATTACAACTTTTGTAGATCCTTATGAGGTCAATATAAATTAGTAATCTGTTTTATACTTCATACTCCATCATCAATACATAAAAAGGAGAAGAATATTTTTTTTGAAACATTTTTGGGGACAATATCATTTATAAATATTATATTTGAGACGCAACAAATCCTTTTCACCATGAAACGAATAGCCCTCACCACCCTGACAGCAATAGCAATCACACTGCTCGTCTCCTGCACAAAGAGCGAAGATAATCACCCCGTAGCACCCGAAAAGCAAGATGCAGAACTTACACTCTGCGGTAACAGTTTCCTACGTGGCAAGGTCCTCTCCATTGTTGAAGACGGCGACTCTACAGTATTCATATACAACAGCAACAAACATGTGGTAGGGTTCAAGACATTTTCCAATGACAAACAGGTGGGAGAATGTAAATATTACAGCCGCAGCAATGGTTTCAACCAATACTATTTCAACTCCAAAGGCGAAGTTTCTGCACGCGATGTTGTGGAATACAACGAAAACAAGGACATCACCCTATGCGAATATCATGAATACATCTACCCCGATACAACTAAGTTAGTTCTCACCGAGCTTGTTTTCAACAGCTACGACAAGAAAAACAGGCTCGAAAGCACCTTTGAATATTTCTGCGACGGAATCCCCAGCTATTATTCCCGTTACACATACGATGCTGACGGAACCGAAACAGAGACCTGCCGGCTTGCATCATCCGGACATATTTACACAATCACAAAGAGCCGCCGCGACACTCTTGGCAATATCATAGAGATGAGCGAAAATATGCCTGAGGACTCCCCCGATTGGAACCACACGACCGTAAAATACAAATACGACTCACACGGCAACTGGATAGAGCGCGAGATAAAACGTGAAACAACCGTCGAAACAAGAAAAAGAAAGATTTATTACCTCAACGAATAGCCGCAGCACAATCCCTAAGCACAATAAGCCCTTCGGGGCCCATGTTGAAAAGCAGGTCGGCTATGCTCATGTTCGGCAGAAAGCCGTTGCGTTGCCCAAACACCTGATAATAGGGCAGGCTGCACAGTTCCATGCCCTGCGAGGGTTGTGCCAATGAGCGGACATCCTCTTCACCTGCTGCATCTGCGGCAGAATATTCCACAGTCTCCCTCTCTAACCCAAGAAGTTCGCACACCGTTGCGTGCAGCTGCATATTGAAATCTACGAGAAATTCTATCTTCTTTTCGTAGAAAGGACGGAAATCGTCGGCATAATAGTCGAAGAAAGGGCTCTTTTTGTATGCACTCATGATAGCATTCCAATGCAGGCGACGCCAATTGCCGTGGTCGCTTATCCTCACATCGCGCAGCGGCTGCACCCCGCCATGCACTACGGGAACAGTGAGGGGCAAGGGACCGTTTTCAGCAGCAATCACAGTGCGGTTGCGGTAGGTCTGTTTCACAAAAGGGGTGTCCACATCCCAAAGCAGCCTGTCGGCCGCATACAGACGGACATATTGGGATACGGGTGCAAGATAGAGAGGATGGGCGATTATATCCATGAAGAACAGTTACTTGTAGCTATCGACCATACGGAACAGGCGGTTCCAGCGTATCTTGCCGTCGAACCATCCGCGGTCCTTGTCCAATGAGAGCCAAACAAATATGGGCTTACCCACAATGTGGTCTTCGGGTACAAAGCCCCAGAAGCGCGAGTCGGCACTATTGTGGCGATTGTCGCCCATCATCCAATAGTAGTCCATCTTGAAGGTATAGCTGTCGCTCTCTTCGCCGTTGATAAATATCTTTCCATCCTTTACTTCGAGTTTGTTGCCCTCATATACTGCGATGGGGCGTTCATATACCGGCAGGTTGTCGAGTGTGAGTTTCACCGTCTCACCCTTGCGGGGAATCCATACAGGTCCATAGTTGTCGGGTGTCCAGCCGGTGTGTCCGTTCAGGGGATAGATAGCCTGTGTCATGTCGTAGTCGACAGGCTCTACATACTCCACAAGGTCGGTATATTTTTTCAACTGTTCGTAGCTCTTGGAGGTGAGCGGCAGTATGTACGAACTGTAGCAACGGGCAAGGTCCTCGTAGCTTATATCGAGTTGTCGGCGCAGACGCTCGGGCAGTTGCTTTTTGAACTTCACCCTATAGTTGAACTGCACATTGTCAGGTTGCTTGATGGGTTTGCCGTTGAGGAAAATCTGCTTGTCCTTTATTTCGAAAATGTCGCCGGGCATTCCCACACAGCGCTTCACATAATTCTCGCGGCGGTCGACGGGGCGCCACATAATTTCGCCGAACTCTTCGGGGTGCTTCTCTATAAAGTCTTTACCCGCAGCATAGTAGAGGTCGTACACCGCACGACGGCGCTCGGCCGACAGACTGTCCATATTGGGTTTGTCGGGATAGCGGCTCTCTCCTATGAGATAACATTCGGCATAATAGTCGATGTAGTTGGGATTGCTGAGCACAGTATCGCCGGCGGGATAGTTGAATACAACAATATCGTTGAGCTCAATCTCGCCGAAGCCTGCCACACGCTCATAGGGCCACTGTATGCAGTCGAGGTAGCTCTTGGTGCCTGTTACGGGCATTGTATGCTGTGTGAGGGGCATACTCAAGGGGGTCTGCGGCTTGCGGGGGCCGTAGCTCATCTTGCTGACAAAAAGGTAGTCGCCTACGAGCAACGATTTTTCGAGCGACGACGAGGGTATCACATAATTCTGAAAAAAGTAGAGGTTGACAAAGTAGACTGCCACAAGTGCAAATACTATGGCATCCACCCAACTCATCACCTGTCGCAGTGTGGCATTCTTAGACTTTTTCCACCATCCCCATGGGATGATTTTCGTTATATAGTTGTCTACGATGAACGGCACCACCAACAGTCCCGACCAACTTTTTACCCAGATGAGGAATATGAAGTAGAGCGCCAATGCCACCGACAGTTTTATCCAATCCTTTTTTTCAGGCTTTCTCATTTTTGAATGTGTATGCTAAGTATGTAAACGATATTAGAAATTGAAAAGATCCTTCATACCGAGGAATCCGCTGTTATCCTTCACAAATTCGGCTGCAAGCACTGCACCGAGTGCAAAGCCGCTGCGGTTCTTCGCATCGTGGGTGATGGTGATGGAGTCGGCCTCGGAGTCGTAGCGGATGGTGTGTATGCCGGGAACCTCATCGCGGCGGATAGCGTTTATCTTCAGCTGACTCTCTGTGGTCTCCCCGCCTTTTGTCAGAGAACCGTCGGGGTTTACGAGGTCGCCCATTGCCCATTCGCTCTTTCTGTCAAGCTCGGCAATTATGCCCTCGGCAAGAGTGATTGCTGTACCGCTGGGAGCGTCGAGTTTGTGTATGTGGTGAGTCTCCGTCATTTCAACCGAATAACCGGGGTAACGGTTCATTATATTTGCAAGATAGCGGTTCACAGCCGAAAATATCGCAACACCAAGGCTGAAGTTGCTTGACCAGAAAAGGGTTTTTCCCTGCTCCTCGCACAAATTCTTCATCTCCTCGCCGTGGGCCTGCATCCATCCTGTGCTGCCGCTGACCACCTTGACACCTGCCGCCATTGCACGCTTGCAGTTGTCGTACGCTACCGAAGGAGCGGTAAATTCAATAGCAACATCAGCCGAAGCAAATGCCTCGCTCTCGATGTCGGCGCTGTTGTCAATATCTATTTTCGAAACTATTTCGTGTCCTCTCGCAATGGCGATGCGCTCAATCTCTTTGCCCATCTTGCCGTAACCTATAAGTGCTATTTTCATGATTTTTATTTTTATACGGCGCGAAGATAGTAAAAAAATCCGTTATATTTCACCGCTTTGTGCATCAATCATGCACTCGACAATGCTAAGACCGTTTGTACGCCCTACAATGTAGCGTGCAGAGCCATTCTCCGGTTCGTCGCAGCGGGTGAAATTGTCCATATAAAGTTCCACGCTACACCGTTGTCAAATGTCTGCGAGCAAAACAATCTACTTTTCTAAACTACTACAACTTACCGAACAAAACCACCACAACTTACCGAATAAAACCACCACAATTTACCGAACAAAATATCTACAATTTACCGATTCCAGTATATTTTATTTGGTTGTTTAAAACACAAATGGTATTTTTGCTTCCAAAATCATCAGATATGGCAAAGTATAAACAACGTATTGCAGATAGAATACTAAAACGCAAAGTGCTTGGCAAGGGGGCAGTGTTAATAGAAGGTCCTAAATGGTGCGGTAAGACAACCACTGCAAAGCAGTTGGCTAAAAGTGTTTTGGATTTAGGTGATTCATCTGTTTTGATGCAAAGTGCCCAATTGATTGAGTTAAGCCCCAAGACATTATTGGATGGTAAAACTCCCAGATTGATTGACGAATGGCAGGCTCTACCACCTATTTGGGATTCAATACGCAGCGAAGTGGATAAAAGAGGCGAACCATCACAGTTTATTTTGACAGGTTCGTCTGTTCTTCCTGAAGCCGATGCGACTATCCATAGTGGCACCGGTAGATTTGCCCATATCAAGATGAGACCTATGAGCCTTTATGAATCAGGGGAATCAAATGGCAAAGTGAGTCTAAAAGATTTGTTTGAGGGGAAAGACCTTGCCCCCCAAACCAACGAGTTGGATATTGACGATATTGCATATCTGACTTGCCGAGGAGGATGGCCGTGGGCGACTTTGATTTCCAAAGAGGTGGCTCTTGATCAGGCATTTGATTATATCGATTCTGTAGTCAATAAGGATATTCAGCGAATAGATGGAGTCAAGCGAAGTCCTGAACGTGCAAAATCGTTGTTGCGTTCCTACGCAAGAAATATATCCCAATCTATTCCGTATTCAACTATAAGAAAGGATATGCTGACCAATGACTCAAGTACATTGGATGAAGACACTGTATATGACTATGTCAAGGCATTAAAAAAGCTGTATGTCATAGAGGATTTGGCTGCTTGGAATCCAAACATCCGTAGCAAGGCTGCAATCAGAACCGGAGAAACACGCCACTTCGTTGATCCAAGTATCGGAACAGCCTCGTTGGGACTCGGTCCGCAGGACTTGATCAATGATTTGAAATCATTCGGATTCTTCTTTGAAGATATGGTGGTACGAGACCTTCGTGTCTATGCCGAAGCTTTGGATGGAATTCTTTACCATTATAGAGACAGTACAGGGCTTGAGTGTGATACCGTACTTCACAGACGCAATGGCAGTTACGCTCTATTAGAAGTTAAACTTGGAGGAAAGGACAATATTGATGAAGGTGCAGCCGGCATGCTCAAACTCTCTGCAAACATCGACACTGACAAGATGCCGGCGCCGTCCTTTATGGCTGTTATTATTGGGGTTGGTTCACATGCCTTTAGAAGAGAGGATGGAGTATATGTTATCCCTATAGGCTGTCTTAAAGATTGAAACTCAGCACTTTTATCGTCATTTGCACGGTGCGAAGATAGTAAAAAAATCCGTTATATTTCACCGCTTTGCGCCCGCTATTGGTTTTTTGAGAACTTCTTGGTAATATAGCGTCGCACCGGCTCGTCGTATAACTTTAGGACGGTGTATGCCATCAAAATGCTCGATAATACAACCATCGACGACACCACCCATGTCTCATCGAGCGTATAATACTTCTTTTCGATAAGCCATCTATAGAAAATATACATTATCGGATAGTGCACGATGTAGAGCGGATAGGAAATATCGCCTAAGAATTTATTTATCCGCTTCGTTGCGCTGTCTGCGCATGAGCCACAGGCACCCATCCACACAATCAGCGGGAAGAGCAAAACTATGCACGCAACCTCGTAAATGGAATTCAGACATATGCCGTTTATGGGCGCAATGTAAGGCATTGAAAATATTGCCACAAGCATTGTCGTGCATATCCAGAATGCGCCTCTCACCCTACGAGGAACAAAGGTGCGGGCAAGCAACATTCCCATTGTGAAGGGGAAAAGCATACGCAAAAGCCCCCCGCAGAAATTCACACCGTCGATAGTCCATCCCACACCCACGCAGCCGTATCCCGAAATATCACCGGCAAAAAAGCAGATATGTGCAATGCCCAATGCAAAAGTGAGCATCGCAAGCATTTTTGTCGACAGGCGGCGTATGAAAAATGCGTAAAGGATATTGCCGACATACTCGAAAAAGAGCGACCACGCAGGGCCGTTCAGCGGGAACATTTCCCCATTGCCACGCACCTCATAAGGAAGACCGGGCAAAGCCGGCACCATAAACATAGTAAACAGCAAGGCGAGCATTGTCAATCCGATGGGAGTTTCAACACCGCTCCACTGCCGACTGCCATCAGCAACAAAAGCCACTGCACCTATCAATGCTCCCATCACCACCATAGGGTGCAGGCGTATCAGGCGTCGTTTGAAAAAATCGCCGACACTCATCCTGCCCCAACGGTCGTCGTAAGCATAACTTATTACGAAGCCCGAAAGGATGAAGAAGAAATCGACTGCTATATGACCGTGGTTAAGAGTGGTGATAATGCCGCTACCGGCGCCGTTGACAACCTCGGCAAATGAAAAGCCCTCGAAAATATGGTAGATTAAAACCAATAGAGCCGCAACACCTCGCAACCCGTCAAGCAGTTCATAATGAGGCTTGGAATCGGCAAAGGAAACCGATAAAGTTCTTTGATTCTTCATAAGTTCATTCGTGCATTGTGCATCTGTTTTAACAGAGATATCATGCGCAAAAATACACTATTTCCATCTATAATACAATAAATTATCATAGCACACCCGCTATAAAAAGCCAGAAGCATCTATATTTTTAAATAAAATCACTAACTTTGCAGTTTAGTACCATATAATACACGCAAAGAACAAACAGACAAACATATAACCATCATGGAACAGAATTTCAAAAGAACGCTGATAACATCGGCACTGCCCTATGCCAACGGTGGTATCCACATCGGTCACCTTGCAGGTGTTTATGTGCCCGCAGACATATATGCCCGCTATCTCCGTCTGAAGAATCAGGAGGTGATATTCATCGGCGGCAGCGACGAGCATGGAGTACCCGTAACACAGCGTGCCCGCAAAGAGGGCATCACACCACAGGATGTAGTTGACCGTTACCACAACATCATAAAGGACAGTTTCGAGGAGTTCGGCATTTCGTTTGACATATACAGCCGCACCACATCGGACATCCACCATAAGTTTGCAGCAGAATTTTTTCGCAAGCTCTACGACGATGGCAAACTGACTGAGCAGACAACAAAGCAGTTCTTCGACGAGAAGACAGGCAAGTTCCTTACCGACCGCGATGTTATAGGCGAGTGCCCCTACTGCCACAAGCAGGCCTACGGCAACCAGTGCGAGGAGGGATGCGGACGCGCATTGGAGCCCACCGAACTCATCAACCCCCGCTCGAAGGAGACAGGCGAGACACCTGTGCTCAAAGAGACAAAGAACTGGTATCTGCCCCTGAACGAGTACCAGCAGTGGCTCAAGGAGTGGATTCTCGAAAACCACAAAGAGTGGCGTCCCAATGTTTACGGACAGTGCAAGTCGTGGTTGGATATGGATTTGCAGCCCCGCGCCATGACACGCGACCTCGACTGGGGTATCCCCGTACCCGTTGAAGGAGCCGACGGCAAGGTGCTCTATGTGTGGTTCGATGCCCCCATCGGCTACATATCAAACACAAAGGAACTGTGCGACAAGGAGCCCGAAAAGTGGGGCACATGGGAAAACTGGTGGCAGAGCGAGGATACACGCCTCGTACACTTCATAGGTAAGGACAATATTGTGTTCCACTGCATCATCTTCCCTGTAATGATGAAGGCTCACGGCAAATATGTAATGCCCGACAATGTACCCAGCAACGAATTCCTGAACCTTGAGGACGACAAGATATCAACCTCACGCAACTGGGCTGTATGGTTGCACGAATATCTCGTCGACTTCCCCGGCAAGCAGGATGTGCTGCGCTACGTGCTCACAGCAAATGCCCCTGAAACAAAAGACAACAACTTCACATGGAAGGACTTCCAGGCACGCAACAACAACGAGCTTGTAGCCGTTTACGGTAACTTTGTGAACCGCGCGCTTGTGCTCACAAAGAAATATTTCGATGGCAAAGTACCCGCCGCAAGCGAACTTACCGACTACGACCGTGGCATCATCGACGAGTTTGTAGGCGTCAAGGGCGAAGTTGAGAAATTGCTCGACCAGTACAAGTTCCGCGATGCACAGAAGGAGGCAATGAACCTCGCACGCATCGGTAACCGCTACCTTGCAGAGACCGAGCCGTGGAAACTTGCAAAGACCGACCTTTCACGCGTTGCGACCATATTGAACATTTCACTTCAGTTGGTTGCCAACCTTGCAATAGCATTCGAACCGTTCCTCCCCTTCAGCAGCAAGAAGCTACGCGGAATGTTGGCTATGGATACATTCGAATGGAGCAGCCTCGGCAGCCTCGAACTTATGCCTACAGGTCACGAACTTGGCGAGGTAGGCCTGTTGTTCGAAAAGATTGAGGACGACGCCATACAGGCACAGATAGACAAACTGCTTGCCACAAAAGAGGCAAACAAGGCAGCAGAGTACAAGGCTAACCCCATACGCGAGAACATTTCGTTCGACGACTTTACAAAGCTCGACATCCGTGTTGGTACTGTACTCGAATGTACCAAAGTACCCAAAGCCAACAAACTGTTGCAGTTCAAGATAGACGACGGACTCGAAGGACGCACCATTGTGTCGGGCATCGCCGCTCACTTCAAGCCCGAAGAGCTTGTAGGCAAGCAGGTATGCTTCGTCGCTAACCTTGCACCCCGCACCATCAAGGGCATAGAAAGTCAAGGAATGATACTCAGCGCCGAGGACAACGAAGGCAAACTCTCGATACTCACAGTTTCGCCCGAGGCGAAACCCGGCAGCGAGGTAAAATAACCCCCTACCATGCGCAAGGACGACGGCAATCTCAAGGGCAATCTTAAAGCCGCCACCGCCAAAGGATTCCTTTGGGGAGGCATGAGCAATGCCGTTTGTCAGATGCTGAACCTCTTTTTCGGTATATTTTTGGCCAACATCCTCGGACCCGACGACTACGGGCCCATAGGGATGTTGGCCATTTTTTCTGCCATCGCCGGCTCGTTGCAGGAGAGCGGATTCGTGGCAGCCCTTGCCAACCGCAAGCAGGTGGACCACGACGACTACAATGCAGTCTTCTGGTTCAATGTGATAAGTTCATTGCTGCTATATGTGGGGCTATATTTTGCCGCCCCGCTGATAGCCGACTATTTCAGAGAGCCGGTACTTGTGCCGCTTGCACGCTATTCGTTCATAGGTTTTGTGGTGGCAGGCTTCGGCATTGCACCGTCGGCCTATCTGTTCCGCGAGCTTAAGGTGAAGCAGAAGTCCATCGCCCTGATGCTCTCGATAATCGTGTCTGGAAGCGTGGGAGTGGCAATGGCCATGAGCGGATACTCCTATTGGGGAATAGCCACACAGGGCATACTCTATGTGCTTGTGCGCTCGCTATGCTATTGGTGGTGGTCGCCGTGGCGCCCAACGTGGCGTGTGAATTTCGCACCCTTGCGCTATCTGTTCGCATTCAGCTACCGTCTGCTTGTAACCAATCTGTTCCTGCGCATCAACTGCAACATATTCTCGGTGATACTTGGCGGCAACGGCTACTACACCCGCGCCGATGTAGGCAACTACACCAAAGCCAACGAATGGAACATGATGGGCAGCGAGACTGTAAACGGAATGGTCAACGGTGTCGCACAGCCGGTACTCGCGCGTGTGGCCGAGGACAATGAGCGACAACTGCACGTGCTGCGCAAGATGATACGCTTCACAGCCTTCATAGCCTTTCCCATGATGCTGGGCCTCTCGCTCGTGTCGAGGGAGCTTATCATTGTGGCAATCACCGAAAAGTGGATAGAGAGTGCCTCGATGTTGCAGATACTCTGCATCTGGGGAGCATTCATTCCCATACAGTCGCTTTTTACCAACCTGCTCATAAGCCGCGGCAGGTCGCGCATATACATGTGGAGCACAATAGTGCAGGGCACACTGCTCACAATGATGCTCTTTGTGTTGCGCCCCTACGGAATATCAAACATGATAGTTTCGTATGTTGTGCTCAACCTCATGTGGCTCTTCGTGTGGCACCACTTTGTGCGCCGCGAGATTGAGCTTACCCTGCCCATGTTGCTACGCGACATACTGCCCTACTTTGCACTGTCGGCGGCTGTGATGGTTGCAACATATATGCTGACACAGACGGTTGAGAACATTTATATACTTTTACCCCTGCGCATAGCAGTGGCGGCTGCAATATATGTGTGCGCGCTGCTGCTCTTCCGCTCGGCAGAACTGCGCGAGGCTGCCGACTATATAATAACGCGTAAAACAAAAGTTTCGCAATGATGAAAAAGATTCTTTACGATAATCAGATGTTCACCTTTCAGCGTTTCGGCGGCGTAACACGCTATTTCGCCGATCTGCTCTACAATCTGCCATCAAACGAATTTGTCGGCGAATTGCCGATGGTCTTCTGCGAGAACCATTATGTAACAAACACATACGGCAAGGAGTACAGGAAATTGTCGTTCCCTGAGAATTACCGCATACGCCGCCGCATCTACCAGATAGCCAACCGCGTGGCAACACTGCACGCTCTGCGGACAGGAGGGTACGACATATTCCACCCCACATACTACAGCCCCTACTTCCTGCCCTTCGTTAAAAGCCGCAAACGCGCATTCGTGCTTACGATACACGACATGACCTTTGAGCGTTTCCCGCAGGATGTACTTATATACGACCGCACAATCCCCCACAAGAAGAAGCTGATTAAGGAGGCCGACCACATAATAGCCGTCAGCGAGAATACCAAACGCGACATTGTGGAACTGCTCGGCACCGACCCGTCGAAGATTAGCGTTGTGCACCACGGATTCCTGCCCGGCGGGACTGCCGCCCCACAGCTGTTCGACCGCTACATACTCTATGTAGGCGAACGCAAGGGGTACAAAAACTTCTTCCCGTGGCTCTCGGCCATACGCGGATTGCTGGTACTCGACCCCACACTTAAGATTGTATGCACGGGCAGCAATTTCAGCTCGGCAGAGCAGGAGATGCTCCAGAAATGGGGAGTTGCCAACAGCATCATACACATCGCAGCCAACGATGCAGAAATGGCATCGCTCTATCGCCACGCACTCTGCTTCGTCTTTCCCTCGCTGTACGAAGGCTTCGGAATACCCATCCTCGAAGCATTCTCGAACAACTGCCCCGTCTGCCTGAGCAACGCAAGTTGCTTCCCCGAAGTTGCAGGCGATGCAGCAATGTACTTCGAGCCGCAGAATGCGCAGTCGATGTACGACACACTGAAGGAGGTAATATCATCGGCATCACTGCGCGAGGAGCTTCGCACACGCGGAGCGGAGCGGATAAAGGAATTTTCGCTCCAGAAAATGGTGCGACAGACCTGCGATGTTTACCGCAACGTATTATAAGAAAGGTAATAACATGAAGTTTACCCGTTCCGAAATAAAGCGCATACTCCCCATTGCCCGCCGACGCATAGGAAACACTATAGTCGCATGGGTGCAGAAGCTATTCGCCAACCGCAGGCTGGTGAAGGATGTCTTTGGCGACAAACGCGACAAGCGTGTGCTTATATGCTATCTGCCCGAAGCATTCGACGGCAAAGTGCCCAAATCGCACTCCAACTTCACCGAATGCCTCACAGCCGCCAAAGTATTCCGCAGTCTCGGATACAGCGTCGACTGCGCCTCGCGCGACAACGACCGCATCGACTATTCGCCCTACCGCATAGTCTACGGTATCACCTCTACCTCATACGCACGCTCATTTTCATCGGTTTCATCGGGAAAAGAGCCGTTGCGCATATTCTACTCCGTGGGGGCACACACATTCCTCAACTTCAAGGTAACAGCCGAGCGCAACATCGCCTTCTACAACGAACATGGATGCCGCGCACTCGCATCGTGCCACTATGTTCCCGGCAACGGCATGAACTACTACAATGCCTATCTCTCCGACGCTGTCATCTGTCTGGGCGACTCTTCGGTAGCAGCACACTTTGCAAAGGAGGACCCGCGCCCCGACCGATACTATTCGCTGCCTGCATTCTACTTCGACACACGCATACCATCTCAAGAGAAGGACTTTGACCGTTGCCGCAGAAACCTGCTTTGGTTCGGCAGCTCGGGGCTCATACACAAAGGGCTCGACATTGCAATCGACTTTGCCCTGAAGCACCCCGAATACACCCTGCATATATGCGGTGCAAGCCGCGGCGAGAAGGAGTTCTGGAGACACTATGCCCCCCTTGCCGACAAGGCTCCGAACATTGTGCAGCATGGATTTGTAGACATAGAATCGGAGGAGTTTGCACACATACTCGACGAATGTGCCATCCTTGTCAACCCCTCTCTGTCGGAGAGCGGCGCCGTAGCTGTGCTCAATGTGCTTGCCAACGGTCTGCTCTATCCCGTCTACAGCCGCGAGACCGGTCTTGCCATAGCAGAGTATGGCAGCGAAGTGCCCACGGTAGACTACGCGATGTTCGAAGAAGCAATCTCAGTCGCGGCATCCCTTCCCGCAGAGGAACTTCTCGAGAAGTGCCGCAAACTGAACAGCCACATAAGAGAGAACTACTCGCTCGATCTCTACGAAGAGCGTCTGCGCACCACCATTGAAAAAATACTGAAAAATAAAAACATACGATGAAATCAATCAATTTTAAACAATGGCTGCCGCATATTGCCGCCATTTTCGCATTCTTTGTAATGACAGCCCTATACTTCGGACCTGTCTTTCAGGGCAAAGACCTCATGCAGACAGATGCGATAAATTCCCAGGGATGGGGCAAGGACCTGCGCGACTATCACGAAGCGACAGGCGACTATGCCTATTGGTCAAATGCCATGTTCTCGGGAATGCCGTCCAACTACACATTCTCGCCCCAACCGGTGAATGTGTTCAAGGCATTCGAGAAGGTGCTGACGCTGAGCATGTTCGGAGCATCGCGTCGACACATAGGTTCGATATTCCTCACCTTTGTATGCTTCTACATCTTTCTGCTCTCCATAGGCTGCCGCTCGTGGCTCAGCTTTGCAGGCTCGGTGGCATACACGCTATGTTCCTACAACTTCATCATCATCGAAGCAGGACACATGAACAAGAGTCTTGTGATGGCAACAATGGCACCAATCATCGGAGGTGTGATAATGTGCTACCGTGGCAAACTGCTGTGGGGCGCACTGATAACTCTCATATTCTCAGGATTGAACATCTATTGGAGCCACCAGCAGATAAGCTACTATCTGTTGCTTGTGCTGATAATTCTCGCCATCGTCTACCTTGTATATGCAGTGCGCGAGAGACGCATGAAGGAGTATCTGAAATCTACCGGAGTGCTCCTCATTGCAGCCATTCTCGCAGTGATTCCCGCAATAGGACAGCTCGTACCCTCTGCCGACTATGCAAAAGAGTCCATGCGCGGTGGTGCCGTACTGAAACAGGAGGGCAAGCAGAGTTCGGGTCTCGACATCGACTATGCCTACCAGTGGAGCTACGGAATAGGCGAGACATTCACACTGCTTGTGCCCAACCTCTACGGAGCAAGCTCGCACTACAACCTCGGCGAGGATTCAGAGACATACAAGGTGATAAGCCGCAACTACGGCGCGGCACAGACACGCAACCTCGTGAAGCATCTGCCCACCTATTGGGGACCGCAGCCCTTCACCTCGGGTCCCGTCTATGTGGGAGCAATCGTATGCTTCCTCTTCGTGCTCGGACTCTTTGTGGTGAAGGGACGCGAAAAGTGGTGGCTTCTTGCAGCGACCATCCTGTCGATAGTGATGGCATGGGGTAAATATTTCCCGTTGGTAAACGATTTTCTCTTCTACCATCTGCCGCTCTACAATAAGTTCCGCGCACCCTCCATGTCTCTTGTCATTGCATCGCTCACAATGGTAGCATTGGGTGTACTTGCACTCAAAGAGATAGTAGAACGCCACAAGGCTGGCAACGACAAAGGCATAGCCCGCGCCCTCTCTCTGTCGGCAGGCATCACCGGCGGACTCGCACTGCTGTTTGCGCTGTTCGGAGGTGCCATGTTCGACTTCAGGGCTGCATCGGACGCACAGATGCCCGCTGTACTTGCCGACTGCTTGCGTGCCGACCGCGCATCAATGCTCACAAGCGACGCATGGAGATCGTTCCTCTTCATTGCCGCAGCATTCGGACTCATATATGCATACCTCAAAGTCAGCAGCCTCAAGTTCGGTTATCTGATGGCAGCCCTCACACTGCTCATCTTTGCCGACCTGTGGACAGTGGACAAACGATTCCTCTCATGGGATTCGTTCATGCCCAAGCAGAAGAGCACAGAGATTCTGCCCACCGAGGCGGACAAACAGATTCTTGCCGACAAGGACCCCAACTTCAGGGTGTTCAACATGGCGACAAGCACCTTCAACGACTCGCGCACATCCTATTTCCACAAGTCGATCGGAGGTTACAGTCCTGTGAAGCTGCGCCGCTATCAGGACATCATCGACCACTTCTTCAGCGGCACCAACCTCAACATGAGCATCATCAACATGCTCAACGTCCGCTACCTGATAATCCCCGGACAAGAAGGCGGACAGAAGGTACAGCGCAATCCTCAGGCATTGGGCAACTGCTGGTTTGTCGACAGAGTGGAATTTGTAGCCGACCCCAACGAGGAGATAAAGGCAATATCAAACTTCGACCCCACCGCTGTCGCATACATCGACCGCGAATGGGAAAAGTCGCTTCCCTCGATGCAGGAATATTCAAATAGTGCCGATTCCACCGACTATATCCGCATGACGGAATACAAGAATCCCGGCAACATCATATATGAGAGCAACGCACGCAATCCCCGCTTCGCAGTCTTCTCCGAGGTCTTCTACAAGACATGGAGAGCATATATCGACGGCAAGGAGGTAACCCCCGTGCGCACCGACTACATATTGCGCGGACTCCCCATCCCCGCCGGAAAACACAAAATAGAGTTCCACTGTGTGGACGATGTGATGACAGGCTCGGCAAAAGTATCGCTCTACGGCTCGATATTCGTAGGAATAGTGATACTGGGAATGGTTGCAGCAATAATCATCCGCCGCCGCAAGGAGATAAATAAGGAAGCATGAAAAAAGGACCGAAATTCTCGATAATAACAGTTACCTACAATGCAGCGTCGGTGATAGCGCCGACACTGCAAAGCATCATGGCGCAAAGCTACCGCAACATCGAATTTCTGCTCATCGACGGCGGTTCGTCGGACAATACGGTGGAGACGGTGAAAAACAGCGGAATAGAGATTGCCACACTCATCAGTGAGCGCGACAAAGGGCTGTACGACGCCATGAACAAAGGAATAGCCCATGCAACAGGCGACTACCTCTGCTTTCTGAATGCCGGCGACAGTTTCCACTCTGCCGATGTGCTCGAAAAGATGGCAGCCACCGTTGCAGACCGCACCGATCTCCCCGACATACTCTACGGCGAGACCGCCGAGGTGGACGAAGAGCGCAAATTTGTGCGCATGCGCCGTCTGCAAGCACCCGAGAAACTCGACTGGCGCAGCTTCCGCAACGGCATGTTAGTGTGTCATCAGGCATTCTTCGCCCGCCGCGACAAAGCCCCCATGTACGACCTCAATTATCGCCTTTCGGCAGATGTCGACTGGTGCATACGTGTGATGAAAGAATCAAAAGATATTGTAAATACACACCTTATAATTATAGATTATTTACAAAATGGACTATCTTTGCAACATCACCGCGCATCGCTCATCGAGCGGTTCAGGATAATGGCGAAGCACTACGGGTTGCTGCCCACCATACTGCGCCATCTGTGGTTCGTTGTGCGTGCAGTCATCAAGAAGTGAACAACCCCTGAATATTATATACCTTAAATTATTATATACTATGTTCGCAAAAGAGACTTATATCGAACGCCGTCGCGTTCTCAAACAGAGTGTAGGAAGCGGTCTGTTGCTCTTCCTCGGCAACACCGAGACAGGTAGAAACTATCTCGACAACATATACCACTTCCGTCAGGACTCTACATTCCTTTATTACTTTGCATCGGACTACGCAGGTCTTGCAGCAATCATCGACATCGACGAAGACAAGGAGATAATCTTCGGCGATGAGCTTACCATCGACGACATTGTGTGGACAGGTGTACAGCCCACCATCAAGGAGAAATGCGAGCGCGTGGGAATAACCGAAACAATGCCCATGGCACAGCTTGCCACATATCTGAAGAAAGCCCAGTCCAAAGGACAGACAATACACTTCCTCCCCCCCTATCGTGGTGAGCAGCAGGTGTGGTTGCAGGAACTGTTGGGCATAGCACCCGCAGCACAGTCGGCAGCCGCATCGATGAAGTTCATCCGCGCCGTCATCAACCAGCGCAATTACAAGAGCGCCGAAGAGATTGAGCAGATCGAAGAGGCTATCGGAGTATCAGTGGACATGCACTGCGCAGCAATGCGTGCCGTACGTCCCGGAGTAACCGAAGCACAGATTGTGTCGATAGTACACGCCGAGGCAGCCAAGCACAACTTCGACCTCTCTTTCCCCATCATCGCCACAGTTAACGGACAGACACTCCACAACCACGCATACGGAACTACACCCTTGAAAGAGGGACAGATGTTCCTTCTCGACTCGGGTTGCGAGAATGCAATGCACTATGCCGGCGACCTTACAACCACAATGCCCGTAGGCAAAAAGTTCACCGAACAGCAGCGCACAGTGTGCAACATCCTGCGCACCGCTCACCTTGCAGCCGTGAACGCACTGAAGCCCGGCATTGAGTTCCGCGATGTCCACAACATCGTGCTCACAGAGATTGCCAAAGGAATGGTCGACCTCGGACTCATGAAGGGCAACCCCGAAGAGGCAGCCCGTGCCGGTGCAGCCTGCATGTTCCTGCCCCACGGACTCGGTCACATGATGGGACTCGATGTACACGACATGGAGAACCTCGGCGAAGTGAATGTAGGCTACGAAGAGGGACGCACCAAAAGCACACAGTTCGGCTTCAAGTCGTTGCGTCTTGCACGTGCCCTCGAACCGGGCTTCGTGTTCACCGTTGAGCCGGGTATCTACTTCATTCCCGACCTCATCGACAAATGGCGTGCCGAGAAACAGTTCACCGACTTCATCTGCTACGACAAGCTCGACGCATGGCGCAACTTCGGCGGCATCCGCAACGAGGAGGACTGGCTGGTATTCGAAGGAGGCGCACGCCGACTCGGAAAATACAAGCCCATGTCTCCCGAGGAGATTGAAGCAGAGCACAACGCTTGATAACAAAACACACTACAAGGCAGGTTCTATAAAGGTATAGAGCCTGCCTTGGCTTAAACATAATCCTGACAAAAAAACAATAAGGGTGGTTCTATAAATTAGTCGAGGCGATTTTTGAATTTATTTCGAGCAAATTGTTTATTTTTACGATGGCGCAACCTTTGTGTTGCAACTGAGTAAAAATGAAAAAGAAGCCGAAATAAAACAAAAAGCGATCGAAATAGAATGCACCCGGAAAAGAAATATAGATTAATAATTTATAGAACCACCCTTAAATGAAGAGCAACAGAAAATATCCCGACATATTGTGGATGGCAGCCATCGCCGCCATTTTCGTAATATCATTCAGCTACATATTCGACAGCAAACTCAACCTCAACGGCGACAACTGCTACTACTTTGCCAACGCCACCTCGCTGGCAAACGGTGACGGATATGCCGACATGTTCGGCAAACCCACGACCAACTTTCCTCCCGGATACCCGTTGCTGATGACACCGCTGAGAATGATTACCGACAGCATAGTGGCTCAGAAGATACTCAACGGCATATTTATGCTGACAGGAGTGCTGCTGCTCTTCTCCACAATAGTACGTGCCGGATTCAGACGCCCATTGGCATTCCTTGCCTGCGCGGCAGTGCTCATCACCCCCCACCTGCTCGAGTTCACCACAATGATGATGAGCGAGGCATCATGTTTCTGTTGCATAGCCCTCATCTTTTGGCTCTATCAGGGCATCATGGAAAAAGAGAAAGAGCGCCCGCTGTGGCGCACACCGCAGTTCTATCTGCTGCTTGCACTCATCGCATTCTCATACTATATACGCACACAGGCAATAGCCGTGATAGCAGGCTTTATGCTGGGATTCCTTGCCATGCGCCGCTGGGGGCTGTCGGCGGCGGTTGCCGCAGCCTTTGCTGCCGGCTACCTGCCGTGGATGCTCCGCAACTCGCGGCTCGGACTCAACCAGTCGCGATACATTAGCCAGATAGACTTCACCAACATCTTCTCCACCACCAAAATGCTCATCATTCAGGCAATGCCCGAGAGCATCATCCCCTTCGTCCCCCTCGACTACGACAAGGCACCGGGAGTGTTGCTGTGGATATATGCCATAGCACTGTTGGCTATCGTGCTCTACGGATTCTGGAATATGGGCAAACTGCGCTGGCCCCTGTTCTTCTACTTCTGCGGGACGATAGGCATAATATCCCTCTTCAACGTCCCCAGCCAGTACCGTTATCTTACATCCGCCACCCCCTTCCTCACAATGGCACTCTTTGTAGGACTATGGAAATTGGGTGAGACGGTGGCACAAAAGAGACTAAAGACAACCTTCTCTCCGTGGATACTCGTGCTTCTCTTCCTGCCCCCGTTCGCACAGGAGAGCAAAGGCAACAAACACACCATCGGCGACCTCCACGCGATTGCCACACAGAAATTCCCGCCGCAGTTCAACAACTTCTTTGCACTGGGAAAGGCACTTGCTCAGAAGAACAAAAGCGCAATAGTATGCTCGCGCAAGCCCGAACTGCTATATGCCACCACAGGGCTGCGCGGAGTACACTACCTCGAGACTGAGGACGATGCGAAAATGATACAGAACATGCTCGACCGGAAAGTAGACTTCGTGCTGCTCGAACAGTTGGGATTCGGCTCCACATACCGCTATCTGCTCCCCTGCGTGCAGCGACACGAGGATATATTCAAAGTAGCCCTCCATCTGCCCAATCCCGATACATTCCTTCTGCTGTTCGACAAGAACGCAGCCAAGAAGTGGCTGAAAGACAATCCTGCAAAATAGTGATAGCCCGGCATGCTTGCAGAATGTGAGTAATATAACAGCAATACTAAAGTAACATATTGAATAACAGAGAGAAAAACTCTCCCTCTTGGATAAGAGGGACATTGCGTAATAAGCAATGTTTGCGACGACGGGAGCTTTAGCTCCCCAAAGGAGTGCCGAACGTAAAGTGAGGCTTAGAATGGGGGAGGGAGTTTGACCGAACGCACAAGCAAAAAAATCAAACTCCTCCGTCTTCAAAAACAAGTTTTTAATCCACCTCCTCTTATCCAAGAGGAGGAGCTTTAGTAACATATTGAATAACAAAGAAAAAGAGCTCTCCCTCTTGGATAAGAGGGAGTACCCAATAGGGGGAGGGAGTTCGAATGAACACACAAGCAAAAGATTTCAAACTCCTCCGTCTTCAAAAACTAAGTTTTTGAATCCACCTCCTCTTAGCCAAGAGGAGGAGTTTAAACAACCACTTACATTGTGTTTAAATTACCTATTATGGATTATACGAGTAATAAAAAAGAGTGTTTAGAAATTCGTAGAACGCTAAGACACAATCTCACTCCCGCCGAAGCAGTATTATGGGTAAATTTAAAAAGGAATAATATATATAATCTCCGATGGCGGAGACAATTTTCAGTAGGCTAATATATTCTCGATTTCTACTGTCCTGCCGCAAAGCTTGCCATTGAGCTGGATGGTAACGAGCACTATACAATGGAAGGAGACAGATACGACAATGAGAGAGATTATTTCATATCAAGTAAAGGTATAAAAATACTAAGGTATGAGAATTGCGAGATTTGGAATTCATTAGATAAAGTCATTGAAGACATTGAGAGAGAAATAACACAAAGAGTTTGAATGAAACACACAAACAAAATAATCAAACTCCTCCGTCTTCAAAACAAGTTTTGAATCCACCTCCTCTTATCCAAGAGGAGGAGCTTTAGTAACATATTGAACAACATAAAGAAAACAACTCTCTCTTATCCAAGAATATGAATTATATATTACTCAATAACAGTTTACAGAGAAGTCGACAGTAAAACATCAAACATTCACTATATGAAAAAAGAAAAGCGCATAATAGAGTGTGTCCCTAACTTCAGCGAGGGACAGCGCCCCGAAGTGATAGAAGCCATCGCCGCCGCCATCGACAGCGTCGACGGAGCAAAAGTATTGCACCGCGACCCCGGCTTCGATGCCAACCGCACAGTGATAACCTTTGCAGGAGCGCCCGAAGCGGTAGTAGAAGCAGCCTTCCGTGCCGTTCGCTGCGCCGCCGCACACATAGACATGCGCACCCACAAGGGACGCCATCCGCGGATAGGAGCAACAGATGTTTTGCCGCTTGTCCCCGTCAGTGGAGTAACCCTCGAAGAGTGTGCCCTCTATGCCCGCGAACTCTCCCGACGCATATACGAAGAGCTTGGTATCCCCGTCTATTGCTACGAAGCGGCTGCCTACAAAGAAAAATGGCGCAACCTCGCCGTCTGCCGCAAGGGAGAATACGAGGCACTTACCAAACGCATCACCGACCCCGAAGAGGCACCCGACTATGGTGCAGGGGAATACACCCTTCAAGCCGCAAAAAGCGGTGCATCTGTTGTGGGAGCACGCAAATTCCTCATCGCAGTTAACTTCAATCTCAACAGAGAGGCAAGCGTGGAATGCGCCAAACAGATAGCCCTCGATGTGCGCGAAAAAGGACGCACCACCATCCACAACGGCACCACCCTGCACATTCCAGGTCGCCTGAAAGCATGCAAAGCCATCGGCTGGTACATCGAAGAGTACGGCAAGGCACAGGTATCGATGAATGTTACCGACATAGACGCAGCCCCGCTCTACAAGGTCTACGAAGAGGTGTGTGCCGCCGCAGCCGAACATGGAGCAGAGGTAACAGGCACAGAGATTATAGGTCTTGTTCCCCGTCGCGTACTTACTGAAACAGGGCACCATTTTGCCGAGAAGCACTCGCTTCCTTGCCCCGACGACAATACCGCCATCACCATAGCAATAGAAAAATTGGGATTGGACGAACTTACACCCTTCCTCCCCAACGAAAGAATCATCGAAGAACTGATAGAGGTGTAGAGATGGGGGAGATAAAAAACTTCTAATATTACCACGTATATATAACGTATAAAGAGAGGGGGTGAAATTACAATACCTTCCGGATGAGAAATATAAAAACATAGGAAAAACGCCCGGAATCCTCAAATACAGACGACTTTAAAACATGCTACCTTATAAAGCAAGAGTTTAGAGACAGAATTGCCTAATTTTTTAATAAAAAAAGTGAA
>JAZNKR010000210.1:0-7457 GCA_045578665.1 Bacteroidaceae bacterium
TGACTTCCATATACACATGCGGATTCTGCGACGTAACCATTCGTCTGTTTCTATGCACAACCGTTTCATCTCAGCCAAGTGAAAGTAACCTACCCATCCTCGCATGTATTCCTGTAGTTTCTGCTTTCTCTTCTCATAGCCACATCCATTACTGCGTTTAGTCAGTTCTTTTAGTTTTGATTTCAACTTTGTCTTGGATTTGGAGTGAACAGTCAGAGAGCATTTTCCTTTGGATACACGGAAAGAATAGCCAAGGTATTTTATGCCTTGGACGTAGGAAACCGCGCTCTTCTCTTGATTTACTTTGAGATAAAGGAGGTTTTCAATAAAACAACTGATTGATTTACGTACACGATTAGCTACACGTTTGGATTTACAGAATATCAGCGCATCGTCAGCATATCTTACAAACGGGTGTCCTCTGCGTTCAAGTTCCTTGTCCAATTCGTGAAGCATGATGTTACTCAGGAGAGGACTGAGAGGTCCGCCTTGTGGAGTACCTTCCTCACTTGACTGGAACATACCTTTTACGAGAACTCCGCTCTTAAGATATTTGTGGATTAGGCTGATTATTCTGCCGTCTTTTATCGTGCGGCTAAGAATCTCAATGAGTTTGCTATGGTTTACGGTGTCAAAGAAACGTTCTAAGTCCAAGTCTACTACATAGTGGTAGCCTTCGTTTATTATCTTCTTAGCCTCATGAAGAGCGTGATGACAGCTCTTGTGGGGACGGAGAATGGCGCGTCTGAGAACCCTCTGCATCGACGGCATAACAACCAACGAAGGACACTGTCTCGAACTTGTGATGGGCAGCATAGGTATTGTTACAGCACTTAACCCCACATTGGGATACGAGAACTCGGCACGAATTGCCAAACGCGCACTCAAGGAGAACAGAAGCGTGTACGACCTTGTACTCGAAGAGGGACTCCTTACAAAAGAGGAGCTCGACAAACTCCTGAGACCCGAGCTCATGATTAAACCGCATAAGTTCTACACCAAGTAGAGGACCGGATAGAAGAACAAAAAATGGGAGCAATTCATTTAGAATCATGCTCCCATTTTTGTATATAGAAAACAGCCTCTACGGAATCAACAGCGAACTGTCGCCGTAGCTGAGAAAACGGAAATCGTGCGACAAGGCATAGTCATAAATCTTCTTCCAATCGCCGTTGACAAAGGCAGAGACAAGCAGCAGCAGTGTACTCTTCGGCTGGTGGAAATTGGTGACAATAGATTTGACTATGCGATATTTATATCCCGGTGCAATCATTATGCGGGTGTGGGAGTGTATGCGGTCGAGACCCTTGCGCTGCATATAGTCGTGGAGCGCCTGCAATGCCTCAATGGCTGTGAGGGTATGTTCGCGTTCATACGGTGTCCACTGTTCAACCGTGAGCGACTGCTCATCGGCATCTCCATTCTCGGCAACCGCCTCACCTATGAAATAGAGACTCTCTATCGTGCGCACCGACGTTGTTCCCACTGCCACGACAGATGCACCGGCAGCTATGATACGCGCTATGAGTTCGCGGCTCACTTCGATATACTCTTCGTGCATTTCGTGGTCGGCGATAATATCGCTCTTCACAGGCTTGAATGTACCTGCACCCACATGCAGGGTTACCTCTTCGCAGGTTACACCCGCGCTCTTCAGTGCGTCGAACACTTCGGGGGTGAAGTGGAGACCTGCTGTCGGAGCTGCCACAGAGCCTTTTATCTTGGAATAGACAGTCTGATAGGTGCTGTTGTCGCTCTCCTCGGTCTTTCTGTTGAGATAGGGCGGGATGGGCAGTTCGCCCACCTTTTCGAGAAGTTCGGCAAAGGTTACGCCGCCGTCCCAGCTGAAACGGACATGATTGACAGATGCCGGCGCACTCAGACGCTCGGCAATGAGGGTTATTGTGCGACCGTCCACTTCAACTGTCTGCGTAAGAAGACCGCTCTTCCATCTGTTGGAGTTCCCCACAAGAGCCTGCCACACACAGCTCTCGGTCTGCTGGAATATCTGCAGATAGTCGGCAGGAACTTCGGGTTCGAGGCAGAATATCTCTATCTGCGCACCGGTTGCCTTACGGAAACGCAAGCGTGCCTGAATGACCTTTGTATTGTTGAATATCATGAGCGAGCCCGAGGGTATATGTTTCGGAAGATTGCCGAAGCTATCCTCGCTCACTGCGCCATTATTGTATATAAGCAGTTTTGAGCTGTCGCGTCTCTTCAGAGGATATTTTGCAATACGCTCATCGGGCAAAGGATAGTCGTACTCTGCTATTTCTATGTTTTTTACACTGTTCATGCCATTTACTTATTTTGCGCGAAGATATGAAGTTTCTTCACGTTTTCTAAAACATTTTCTAAACATTCTCCAATAATCCCAAACTGCTCCTAACTCTTTCCATCGAGCAGTTTCTGCAGCTTCATCATTTCGTCGCGATATTGTGCCGCCTCGATGAATTCCATCTTGTCGGCAGCCTCCTTCATCAGGCGACGTGTGCGCTCTATGCTCTTTTCGAGCTGTTCGCGGCTCATATACTCCACTATAGGGTCGGCAACCTCTTTCACAGGCGCTACATCTTCGCTGTAAGCCTTTCGGAGCGCATCCTTGTTTATGTTCGAGAGGGCATTTCCTATGCTCTTCTTTATCTGCTGAGGGATGATGCCGTTTGCCTCGTTGTAGGCAATCTGCTTCTCGCGACGGCGATTGGTCTCGTCGATGGTCTTTTTCATGCTCGACGTCATAGTGTCGGCATAGAATATCACCTTTCCGTTGACATTGCGTGCCGCACGTCCCGCTGTCTGGGTGAGCGAACGGTGACTGCGCAGGAACCCCTCCTTGTCGGCATCGAGTATCGCCACAAGCGACACCTCGGGAAGGTCGAGTCCTTCGCGCAAAAGGTTCACACCTATAAGTACGTCGTAGAGTCCTTCGCGCAGGTCGGTCATTATCTGCACACGCTCCAGGGTGTCTATGTCGCTGTGTATGTAGTTGCACCTTACGCCGTTCTTCTGCAGATAGGCAGTCAACTCCTCCGCCATACGCTTGGTAAGCGTGGTAACAAGCACGCGCTCCTCTTTGCGGGTACGGAGCTCTATCTCCTCCATCAGGTCGTCTACCTGATTCATCGACGGACGCACTTCGATTATAGGGTCGAGAAGCCCCGTGGGGCGTATCAGCTGCTCCACTATCACTCCCCCACTCTCCCTGAGTTCGTAGTCGTCGGGGGTGGCACTGACATATATCACCTGATTTGTCATCTCCTGGAACTCCTCGAACTTGAGCGGACGGTTGTCGAGCGCCGCCGGCAGACGGAAACCGAACTCCACAAGGTTCAGTTTGCGTGCCCTGTCGCCGCCATACATGGCATGTATCTGCGGCACGCTCACATGGCTCTCGTCGATGACCATCAGAAAGTCGTCGGGGAAGAAGTCGAGCAGGCAATATGGGCGCGTACCGGGTTCTCTGCCGTCGAAGTAGCGGGAATAGTTCTCTATGCCGGAGCAATGCCCCAATTCGCGCATCATCTCCATGTCGTATGTTACACGCTCGTAGAGCCTTTTGGCTTCGAATCCTTTGCCTATCTCCTTGAAATACTCCACCCTTTCGGTGAGGTCCTTCTCTATCCGGGCTATGGCATTCAGAGTGCTCTCTTTGGTGGTCATGAAGAGATTGGCAGGATATATCTTGTACTCGTCGAAATCGGTGATGCGTCTGCCCGTTTCCGCATCAATCTCCTCTATGCTGTCTATCTCGTCGTCCCAGAAGATTATGCGCAGCACATGGTCGCTGTATGCAAGGCTCACATCCACCGTGTCGCCCTTCACCCTGAAATTTCCGCGGTTCAGCTCTATGTCGTTGCGCTGATATAGGCTGTTGACAAGCCATCGCAAGAGGACATTCCTGTCGAGTCTCATCCCGCGCTTTATCTCTATCACATTCTTGTAGAAGTCAGAGGGATTGCCCATACCGTAAATGCACGACACAGAAGATATCACAACCACATCCTTGCGTCCCGAAAGCAACGCCGATGTTGCAGAAAGACGCAACTTGTCTATCTCGTCGTTTATGGCAAGGTCTTTCTCTATGTATGTGTCGGTCGATGGGATATATGCCTCGGGCTGATAGTAGTCGTAGTAAGAGACATAATACTCGACTGCATTGTTCGGAAAAAAATTCTTGAACTCACTGTACAATTGGGCAGCAAGCGTCTTGTTGTGGCTCAGTATAAGCGTGGGACGGTTAATCTCCTTGATGACGTTTGCAATGGTAAATGTCTTGCCCGAACCGGTTACACCGAGCAGGGTCTGCGCCGGCATTCCGCTCCTGACACCGTCGATCAACTGCGCAATAGCCTCGGGCTGGTCGCCGGTGGGGTGATAATCAGATATAAGTTCGAAATTCATCTCTTCACATAATTAACGTGCGAAGATAGCAATTTTATACATCACAGAAAAGCTATTCAGCAACAACAACACGAAAAAGCCGACTGTTATTTCTCTTTAAAAACAATTAAATAACAGTCAACCGTTGCATTTTCATCGCAAAACAGCTATCTTTGCAAGCGAATTTTTCAAATATGAAGAAAAGTCTCTTTATACTTTTAACCGGTGTATCTATACTCACTTCGTGTTCGCAGTACAACAAACTGCTAAAGACAAGCGATGTGGAGTGCAGGTACGAAGCAGCCAAAGAATATTTTGTCAGCAGGAAATACGGTCATGCCGCTTCGCTGCTCGAAGACCTCATAACCATATTCAAGGGGCACAGGAACGGTGAAGAATCGCTCTTCATGCTGGCTATGTGCTACTACGAATCGGGCGACTACGAGACAGCTTCGCAATATTTCAAGACATACTACACGACTTACCAGCGCGGAGTATATACCGAAGATGCACGTTTCCTTTGCGGAAAATCACTGTTCAAGAACATCCCCGTACCCGAGCTCGACCAGTCGAGCACACACCTTGCCATTCAGGAGCTGCAGCTGTTCATGGAATACTATCCTGCGAGCAGGTACAGCAACGAGGCTCAGGAGATGCTCTTTGCCATGCACGACCTGCTGGTGGAGAAAGACTATCTTTCTGCCAAACTGTACTACGAGCTCGGAAGTTTCGACCTCATGCGCAACAACTACCAGGCATGCATTGTTACAGCACAGAACGCACTGAAGGACTACCCCTACACAAAATTGCGCGAAGAGTTGTCGATTCTTATCCTTAGGGCAAAGTACAAGATGGCATACAAGAGTGTAGAGGAGAAGAAGGTCGACCGCTACCGCGACACAGTAGATGAGTACTATGCTTTCAAGAACGAGTTCCCCGAAAGCAAATATCTCGAAGAGGCTGAGGAATACTACCGCAAAGCACTGAAAATAGTAAACGAATAAAAAACATACAATAATGGACTACAAAAAGACAAACGCGCCCACCACAACAATGACTCGTAACATGGCAGATTTTGTTACAGAGACAGGCAACGTATATGAATCAATTGCCATCATCGGCAAACGCTCCAACCAGATAGCAGGCGAGCTCAAAGAGGAATTGCTGAAGAAGCTCAATGAGTTCTCATCAAGAACAGACAACCTCGAAGAGCAGTCAGAGAACAAGGAGCAGGTGGAAATTTCGCGTTTCTACGAGCGTCTTCCCAAGCCCACACTCATTGCAACACAGGAGTTCCTCGAGGATAAAATCTATTTCCGCGACCTCTCTAAGGAGAAGAACGAGACCGAAGACTAACCCACAAGACGACAGAGATGAAATTCCGCACCTACCAGATATTCTTCCTGTTATCGGCAGTGCTTGCAATAGCAACCTTGTGTTCAACAATCCTGCAAATAATTGAACCGAGCGGAGCTACAAACGAATTGACCAACTTTTGCTATAAATCGGCAAATGGCACAATAACCAACTCTCCGGTTGCATTGGGAGTCGTTCTCATCGTAACCACATTGGTCAATCTGTTCGGATTCGTAGTATCAGGTTTTCAGAACTTTGAACTGCAGAAGAGAGTCTCCATACTCGGAATACTTCTTTGCGCAGGCTACTATCTGTTGTTGGGAATATATGCATGGATTCTTGCAGAGGCTTCGTTTATAGTTTCGTTGCAGCTGCTGTTCCCGCTCTTCATGCTCATATTCAATGCCCTTGCATTCTTTGCATCGCGCCGCACAGAAGCGGCAATTCTCGCAAGAGCATCAGGGTTCAGACTAAGAGATTAATGTTTATAAATAGTTATCGGATACAGGCTGTGTCATACCTATGATGCAGTCTGTATCATTTTTATGCGCTGAAAGGCATACGACCGATAGAGCCTACTGATGCATAGAATCGGACGGTTCTATTCTTTGTAGTTGCAAGGATTACGCTAAGTCAATTATTACAGTCCGGTTAAGCCACTATTCCTTTATCAATGCAAATTTGAGTGCAATGATTGGAACTCCCTCGGGCACTAAAACCCCTCCTCTTGGATAAGAGGAGGAGTTTTTATACATGTCTTGCAAAAACATACTAAAGGACACTGTCCCTCTTGAAGAGGGACGAGAACTTTTTTCTAAAAAAGTTCGGAGGGAGTTCTAATACCTATCGTAGAGCAAAAAAATACCACGCGAGAAGAACTCCCCCGTCTTCAAAAAACTTCGTTTTTAGAAGCCACCTCCTCTTCAAGAGGAGGAATATATTATAAATGCTTTTTACTCATTGCAAAAACATACTTAAAAAGCTGTCCCTCTATAAGGGGGACGAGAACTTTTTTCACAAAAAAAAAGTTCGGAGGGGGTTCTTTACCTATCGTACTGCAATAAACCTTGCAACGCGAGGAAAACCCCTCCGTCTTAAGTGGCTACGCCCCTTAATCCACCTCCCCTTGAAGGGCAGGAGCTTTTTTCAGTTACTCATCGCAATACAAAAAACAGCTCTCCCTCTTGGATAAGAGGGAGTACCCGAAGGGGGAGGGAGTTCGAATGAATACACAAGCAAAACGCTCAAACTCCTCCGTCTTCAACTCTGTTGAATAGACCTCGCAAGCTCGGCACTCCTTTAGGGAGCTAAAGCTCCCGTCGTCGCAAACATTGCTTATTACGCAATGTCCTCTTAGCCAAGAGGAGGAGTTTTTTTTATACATGTCTTGCTAAAACATACTAAAGGATACTGTCCCTCTTGAAGAGGGACGAGAACTTTTTTTACAAAAAAAAGTTCGGAGGGAGTTCTATACCTATCGTAGAGCAAAAAAATACCACGCGAGAAGAACTCCTCCGTCTTCAAAAAACTTCGTTTTTAGAAGCCACCTCCTCTTCAAGAGGAGGAATATATTATAAATGCTTTTTACTCATTGCAAAATGTCGCGTCCTAAAATTTGTTTACACTATTTTAAGCATTTTCTTCCTATATCTTCTGTCGGGCATGCCCGACAGAAGATATAGAATTTTTGTTATCCTGCCATAGGTTGTCATTAGGTT
>JAZNKR010000211.1:0-7704 GCA_045578665.1 Bacteroidaceae bacterium
CTTTTTTAAGTTTCTTATTTTGAAGAGATTAGCAAAATATAAAACTGAAAGATGTGTCCAAAGATTAGCTTAAAGTGGGACAACTTTTCAAGTTACTTATTTCCACCGACATTGCAATGCAACGTTGCATTTTAGGTAATAAATTTGATAATCATTAATTATAAATCAAGCGGAAGTGAACACTTTTATTTGTGTTCACCTCCGCTTGATTATCTATTGCATGAATTTTATTGAGAAGCAGTGCATTCCGTCGGCGAAGCTGTACTCCACTTTTGTGCCGTATCTTTCGGCTATGGAACTTACGAGCGGCAAGCCGAGTCCGGTGCTATCGCTGTTGCCCTTGTGGTAGAAGCGCTCTAAGATGCGTGAGGCATCGAGCGGCTCTTTGCCGCTGTTTGCCACTGAGAGTGTGCCACCGTCGAGAGTTACCTCAACACATCCTCCGTTGCTGTTGTGCACGAAACTGTTTTTCAGCAGGTTGCTTATGAGGGTGGTGGCGAGCGATTCGTTCATCATTACAATGAATTTCTCGGGAAGTTCTGTCTTGCAAAATATTCCCCGCTCGGCGTAAATTTCGCAGTAGGTCTCCATGCTTTCGCGTATGATGGCTGCGACATCTACTTCGGTTGTTTCGGGGAACTGTCCATTCTCTATTTTTGAAAGCAGCAGCAGTGTACGGTTGAGACGCACAAGGCGCGAGAGGGAGCGTTGCATCTTTATTATTTCGGTCATCTGCTCTTCGCTGAGTGTGCCGCTGTTCATGAGCCATTCGAGGCGTGTGCCGAGTATGGCGAGTGGTGTCTGGAGTTCGTGTGAGGCGTTGCCTATGAAGCTGTTTTGTCGGTCGAAGTAGTATTCGGCACGTTCCATTGCTTTCTGTACTGCGTCGTTGAGTTTGCGGAATTCCACTACTGTGGTTGTGTCGGTGAAATTTGTGCTTTTTGTGCCGGGGCGGTATTTGTCGAGGCGTTTGAGCAGGGTGTAGAGCGGGCGCATATTCAGGTAGTAGACTATGGATACGACTGCCAGTATTGTGAGCATGAGCACTGCGTAGAGTCCGAGTATGTTATAGGCTACGGTTTCGAGCAGGTCTTTGCGCTCGAAGGTGGGGGTTGCTACCTGCAATTCGTAGTGCTGTCCTTCGCCATCGCGGTATATGGTCTTTAGTACGCGGGCGGGTTCTGTCTCCTCCTTTTCGGGTATGTAGACCATTTCGTCGTAGAAGGTTATCTGTGGGTTGTTCCTTACGTATTCTTCGCTGACGGGGACGATGGAGTAGCTGTTGTTGGAGCCGTTGTCGGGTTGTGGCAGGGGGGCGCCCACAAGTGCGCGGCGCATTATCAGCTGGGCATAGTCGCTGAGGGCATCGTCGGTCTCGTCGTTTATCTCGCCTACCATCCCGTAGTAGAAGAGCAACGACCATAGTGCCATTACGGGCAGCAGCCCTATGGCGAGTGTCAGTATTACGCGGTGGAATAGTTTCATTTTTCAGTCAGTTTGTATCCGAATCCGTAGACGGCTTTGATGGTTACGGTTGCTTCTGCGGCATCGAGCTTCTTGCGCAGGTTCTTCACTTGGGCGTAGACAAAGTCGAAGTTATCAACGGTGTCGATGTAGTCGCCCCAGACTGCTTCGGCCAGCAGTGCCTTGTCGACTATGTGGTTGGGGCGTTGCAGGAAGTAAAGCAGTATGTCGTACTCTTTCTTCAGTAGTGTTAGTTCCTTGCCGCCGACATCTACGCTGCGTCCTATGAGGTCGAGTGTGATGTTGCCTGCTTTCAGCTTGTTGCCGTCGGCATTTGCGCTGCGGCGCAGTACGCTCTTTATGCGTGCCGACAGCTCTGCCATGTAGAACGGTTTGGCGAGGTAGTCGTCGGCACCGAGGTCGAGCCCGGTTACTTTGTCGTCGAGCGAGTCGCGGGCTGAGATTATTATCACATGGTCGCGTTTCTTCAACGATTTTATGTGTTCGAGCAGGCGCAGTCCGTTGCCGTCGGGTAACATTATGTCGAGCAGTATGCAGTCGTAGCTGTATCCGGCTATCTTGTCATTGGCGTCGGAGTAGTTGGCGGCGCTTTCCACTATGTAGCCTTCGTCGAGCAGGCCGCGGGTTATAATCTCGCGCAAGGAGTCGTCGTCTTCTATAATCAGTATCTTCATAGTTGTTGCTTTTTGTGCAAATTTATATCCTTATTCTGTAAGGATTCTGAAATTTTTTCTGTTTGTTTTTCAAAAACATTCTTTAAAAGTTCCTGCCCTTTAAGGGGACATTGCGTAATAAGCAATGTTTGCGACGACGAAAGCTTTAGCTTTCCAAAGGAGTGCCGAGCTTTGCGAGGCCAATCAAAAACATATGTTTTTGAAGACGGAGGGGTTCTTCTTCGTTGCTTGTTTTATTGCATTCCGTTAGGTTTAGAACCCCCTCCGAACTTTTTTCACGAAAAAAGTTCTCGTCCCCCTTAACGAGGGACAGCTTTTTCATTTTGTTTTGCTAAACACTTTGTTCGAACTCCCTCCCCCTTCGGGTACTCCCTCTTATCCAAGAGGGAGAGTTTTTTTAGTTCCTTTTTTAAAATTTTTCACAAACATTCTTTAAAAGTTCCTGCCCCCCTTCAAGAGGGACAACTCTTTCTGTTTGTTTTGCGAAACAACTTCTAAAAGCTATTAACGCATTTTATTCATACAGATGGAAAATTCTCTCCATCATGCGCCATTTTTCGTCGGACGATGCCCCTTTCTCTGCTGCTTGGAACTCTGACATATAGTCCTCCCACTCCTGCTGTCGGGGCAGTGTGGAAAGACGTGCCATTGCGCTGTCCCAGTCGAAATCGAGGGGTGTCTCCACTATCATGAAGAGTCGGGTATCCACGAGGTATATCTCCATTTCGAGGATGCCTACCTGTCGTATGCCTTCGATTATCTCGCTCCATGCTTCGCCCTCGCTGTGTCGACGACGGTATTCGGCTATCAGCTCGGGGTTGTCCTTCAGGTCGAGTGTTTGGCAGAAGCGTTTTACGGGACCGTCGTATTGCTGTGTCTTGTAGCCTTTGTCTTTCATCATTCTGCTATTTCGAAGTCGAGTTGTTTGCGTTCGAGGTTGGCGCGTACTATGCGTATGCGCAAGGGGTCGCCGATGGTGTATTTGCGGTGGTGGCGACGTCCTACAAGGCAGTAGTTGGCTTCGTCGTATTCGTAGTAGTCGTCTTCGAGGGTGCGCAGGGGTATCATTCCTTCGCATTTGTTCTCGATGATTTCGGCATATATGCCCCATTCGGTTACACCGCTTATCACTGCATCGAATTCTTCGTCGATGTGTTCGGTCATGAACTCCACCTGCTTGTATTTGATGCTGGCGCGTTCGGCATTGGCTGCCACCTGCTCCTGTGCCGAGCAGTGCTCGCAGAAGGTCTCGAACTTGGCTGCGTTTGCCGAGCGTGAGCCTTGTGTGAGGTAGCGGTCGAGCAGGCGGTGTACCATCAGGTCGGGATAGCGGCGTATGGGTGAGGTGAAGTGGGTGTAGTATTTGAATGCAAGGCCGAAGTGTCCGATGTTCTGTGTGGAGTATTTGGCCTTCTGCATGGTGCGCAGGGAGATTTGTTCGATGACGTTCTGCTCTTTCTGTCCTTTGATGTCGCGCAGCAGGTTGTTGAGCGACGATGCTGTGTTGCCGCGTCCTGTGCCGCGCATCTTGTAGCCGAGCTTGGCAACGAAACGCGAGAGGACGGTCAGCTTTTCAAGGTCGGGCTGGTCGTGGATGCGGTAGACGAAGGTCTTGGGGGTGTTGTTGGCTGTCTTTTTGCCTATTGTCTCGGCTACGGTGCGGTTGGCGAGCAGCATGAACTCCTCAATGAGCTGGTGCGACTCGTTGCTCTCGGAGAAGTAGACCGATAACGGCTTGCCGTTCTCGTCGAGGCGGAAGTGTACCTCGGCTTGCTGGAAGTCTATGGCTCCCGAGGCGAAGCGTTTTTCGCGCATGGTCTGTGCCATGCGGTTGAGCAGGCCGAGCTCTTCGCTGTATTCGCCTTTGCCGGCGGTGAGTATCTCTTGCACCTCTTCGTAGGTGAAGCGGCGGTTGCTGCGTATGATGGTGCGGCAGATGCGTGCTTTTTTCACTTCGGCTTTGTCGTTCATGGTGAATACGACCGAGTAGGTGAGCTTGTCTTCGTCGGGGCGCAGTGAGCAGAGGTTGTTGCATAGCTTTTCGGGCAGCATGGGTATGGTGCGGTCTACAAGGTAGATGGAGGTGGCACGCTTGAATGCCTCTTTGTCGATGATGCTGCCTTCGGTTACGTAGTGCGACACGTCGGCTATGTGCACTCCTACTTCCCAAAGTCCGTCCGAGAGGGGGCGCACCGACAGCGCGTCGTCGAAGTCCTTTGCGTCTTCGGGATCTATGGTGAAGGTGGTTACCTCGCGGAAGTCCTCGCGGCGGGCAATCTCTTCTTTTGTTATCTCTGTCTGCAATTTGTTGGCTGCCGTCTCCACTGCGATGGGATATACGTATGGCAGACCAAACTCGGCGAGGATGGCATTCATCTCGGTGTCGTTGTCGCCTGTTGGGCCGAGCACGTCTATCACCTTGCCTATTGGGTTGCGGCTTTCGGCGGGCCATTCTGTGAGCTTGACGACTGCCTTGTCGCCCGATTTTCCGCCTTTGAGCTGGTCGCGGGGAATGAATATGTCGGTGTGCATCACTCGGCTTTCGGTCATCAGAAAAGCGTAGTGTTTCTGCACACGCAGTATGCCGACGAAGGTGTCGTGGGCGCGTTTGATTATCTCTATAATCTCGCCTTCGCGTCCGCGTCCGCGACGGTGGGCATAGAGGGTTACGCGCACATAGTCGTCGTTGAGGGCATGGGCTGTCTTGTGGTCGGCGATTACTATCGGTTCGCCGTCGTCGTCGGGGTAGACGAGGTTGTATCCGTCACTGCTGCGCTTGAATGTGCCGGTTACTATGGAGCTTTTGTTGGCAAGACGGTATCTGTTCATCGTCGGCTCAACAAGGTAGCCGTCGAAGACAAGGTCGTCGAGAAGGCGCATGCAGAGGCCTTTTACTGAGGTCGATTTTATTCCTAATCCTGCGAATATGTCGCGGGCATTGAATGTGTCATCCTGATGACTGTTGAAAAAATCTATTAACAGTTCCAACAGTTGTTTCTTGGTTATGCGGTTGGATACCTTGTCTGCTTTCTTTGCCATAGCTTTAAATTTTAGGTTTCTTTATGTGCAAACGCATATACGCACGTTTACAATTGCAAAGAAAGCAAGTTTTTTGGAATATCGCCTATGTAGCCCTCTCCAAATTCAAATAAATAAGAATTTTTAAACATTCGCCTATTTGCAGCTTGCTACGAAATTTTATAATCGGAAATAAAGCTATATATTTGCAATCTTCTAAGAATTAGCATTTCTATGAAAAACACTACCATATCACTGTTGACACTCTACATGCAGCTGTGGCTGTATCAGTTGTTGGGGATAGCGATTTTTGCCGTTGCCCGTGTGGCGCATCTTGCAAACACGGTCTCCGCGGATACCTTGCTGCAACACAGCGACTCGCTCCCCCTTTTTCTGTGGAATGCCTGGCGCTTCGATGCGCAGGCAATAACATATATTTTGTTGCCGATGATTCTGGCTATTCTTGTAGTCCCGTTCCTTAAAAGCTCGCGGGCTGATGAGCGTCTGAAGAGCGTAATGCGGTGGTACTTTGCCGTCATGTATGCAATATTGTCGGCAATTGTCTGTGCCGAATTTTTCTTCTTCGATAATTTCAGCAGCCGCTACAATGTGGTCTTTTTCGATTTCTTCGACGAGGGTCCGATAGGACTGTTGCAGACGATGGTGCAGGACTATCCTGTTTTCAGAATCCTTGCGGCAATACTCTTTATCGCATTCCTGATATTCTGCGTCGGCAGATATATCGGACGTGTAGTCATCGGCAGGCGCGGCAGTGTGGGCAATCTTGCATCTGCGATAGTGGTGTGTCTGCTTATAGCGGGATTGACATTTGTCTTCATGCGTGGCTCTGTTACGCGATATACATTGCAGGTGGAGGCTTTTATGGTTTCTACCGACGACAATATAAACCAGGCGGTGCCAAACGCCATCTATCTGCTGAAAAAGGCATACAAAGAGCGCAAGAACAGCTTTATGTTGCAGAGCGATGAGCATCTGTTGCGCAAGGCGGGCTTCGCCGACATCGACGAGGCGATAGAGGCTGCTGCGCTTGCACCGGTTGTGGGAAACGACAACAGGGAGAAGGTGGCAAATGCTCTATTTGCAAAGGCGCGGGGTGTGGAGAAGCATCCCAATGTAGTTGTGATACTCAACGAGAGTTGGAGCCGATTCCTGCTCGAAATGGACAAGGGCGAAAAGCTCGATCTGTTGTGCTCGCTGCGCAAGCATATTGCCGAGGATCTGCTTTTCGAGAATATCCAATCGGTGCGCAACGGAACGATATATTCCATAGAGACCGTTACGATGACAATGCCCTATGACAAGTTCTTCAACTCGCGCTACCGCTTCCACCGGTTCGATGCCTCCATTGCGCACCCGTTCAAGCAGAGCGGATACACAACAGCCTTCATCACAGGCATGGACCCTACATGGGAAAATGTGAAGGAGGGGCTCTCCTATCAGAGTTTCGACACGATAATAGGACGGCAGAATATCCTCCATTCCATTGATAACAGCACGACAAGCGCCATTGGTGTGTACGATGAATTCCTGTACGAATATATAGGAGAGCATCTCGACAGGGGGGTGAAGAGTGGCAAGCCGCAGTTCCTGCTTGCTCTCACCACAACCAACCATCCGCCGTTCACCTACCCCGACAATATGCAGTTGCCGCCGCTCACCGACGAGTGGTACTCGTCGCCCTATCTTGTCGGCAGCGAGGAGGTGTTGCGCAAATATGGGTTGGGTGCGCAGTATTCCAACAAATGTTTGGGTGATTTCCTTACGGAACTGAAGGCTTCGCAGCATGCCGACAACACGATAGTCCTTGTCGTTGGCGACCACAATGTGCGCAGTATACTCGACTACGAAAAGGTTTCGCAGAAATATAAGCATGCCGTGCCGTTGTATATGTATATACCGCAGTCGCTTATGCCGGGAAAGATTGACAAGGAGGTCGTTGAGCAGCGTTATGGTTCTCATTTCGATATCCTGCCGACACTTGCTCCTTTCTGTATTGGGGAGGGTGTCGGTTATCTTGCCGTCGGCAATAATCTGCTTGACACAACAAAGTGCAATGAGGCATATTACAGCTACAACGAAAAGCAGTTCCTGGTCTCTTCTGAGGCAAATGTCGATTCACTTGAAAGGATTTCTGCTGCCCGCATCCTGCTGATGAAAATCTATTATCAGCAGGGGTTCAGGGAGGAACGGTGATTGTTGCTGTCGCCCGATGGCTCGCGGCTTTATATAGCAGGAGGACTGTCCTCGAAATATGGGCCGAAGGCGGCAAGAAATATAGGCGATTGGCATGGAACACACTCTTATGCCGATGTAAATATCAGAGTATTCGTATGAGCGGATGCCTGATGGAAAATGGTATGTAACAAAAAAAGTTATTCCTGATGATGTCTATTACGATTTATATGAAAAGTACAGAAGTTTAAATAAATACGGAAGATGAAGACAAATATTTTGATATTTAAGGTTGTTCTTATAGAGATAGTTGCAATAGTTGCCTTTGTTGCGC
>JAZNKR010000212.1:0-11644 GCA_045578665.1 Bacteroidaceae bacterium
AACAGTATTTATTTAATGGCAGTTTGTAGTTATATTGATTTAAACAAAGTTTACGTTCTTTTTGTGCCGACAAAAAGAACCAAAAAGCTCTGCGCATGGGCGCTTTCTTAACGGCAGCCTCAGCTGATGACTTTTGGGGCTGCGGAACTCGTCCGCATTTATGCGGACTCAAACAGTCCTCGCCTCTTTCCAAAAGTCATTGGCGCAGTCTGCCTAAAAGCTTAATGCGCATCAATGAAGCAATGAACCTCTCAATGAAGCAATGGGGCTTGTAGTAACTTAAGAAATGGAATCTTAAGAACTTAAACATGTTTACCGGACAGTAATAAAAAAAAACAGAAAAAGCGGTGAACAATTCATCGTTTTGTCTGTTATATAGATAACTGTAAGTTCAAATTTGCATCATAAAGGAAAAGGACTTTTGCCTTATTACAGAATATTACTTTTTCTTAATCATTCAATTCCCCGAACGGCTCTCCGTAGTGATTACGCGGAGCCGTTTCTTCTATGGAAGGTAAGATTTCATTTTCGCAAAAGCGTAACCAGAACAATATCACTCGGTGCACAGAAGCGTATCTCCTTGCGCGAAGTACCAAGACCGTTGGATGTTATCACCGGTATGTTTTCTGATGTAAAATTAAGACCGGAAAGGAAGCGACGTCCATACTTTGAGTTTGTTACCGGCGCATAGAGTCCGAACAGAGTAACCTGCCCGCCATGAGTATGCCCTGACAATTGCAGGGCACTGCCCGTGAGGGAACTGTCGGTCGCATAATCGGGAGTGTGCACAAGCACTATTGTAAAACCGTTAGATGTATGGTCTGTCACCCAACTTTTGTCGGTTGTTGTGCCATAGCTCTCCACACCACAGAGGAATATTTCGGACGAGCCTATGGTGATGGTATCCGATTCGTCGCGCAGAGGATTTATTCCGTTTCGACGCATAGCAGCGCAAATAGCATCTGCATTGCGGACGTCATGGTTGCCAAGGACTGCATATACCCCGTGTGGAGGACGACATGCTCCCATCGCCCCGAAAAGTTCATCGGCTGATGAAAGAGAGGTTACATAATCGCCACCGAGAAGAAGAATGTCGGGCGAGAGATCATTCACTGCACGCACCGCCTCGGCAAGCCTTTTGGGTGTAAATTTGCTTGGATAGTGAGTGTCGGAGAGGAACGCGATCCTGAAACCGTCGAACTCCTCGGGCAAGGCTCTATGCTCTATATTGTAACGGCGTATGCGCCCTACACCACGATATTTCGACAGCGAAGCACACGAATCGAAAAGCAATATAAACGACAGCAGGGTGAGACATAGCCCCACCCTCGCCGATATTAGTTCTACACGATTTTTTCTATTTTTCAAGAAGCACTACTGCGTATGCCGACACACCCTCCTTGCGACCCTCAAAGCCAAGTCTCTCGGTTGTCGAAGCCTTTACCGAAACAGCATTCTCCTCCACCTCGAGCACTTCGGCAAGAACCTGTTGCATGTGAGGTATATATGGAGCCAATTTGGGCTGCTGGGCAACCACCGTAGAGTCTATGTTGCCCAATTTATACCCCTCCTCCCTGATGAGGTCGAGGGTACGTGCAAGAAGTATCTTGCTGTCTATACCGTGAAACTCGCTTGAGTTGTCGGGAAAATGACTGCCTATATCACCGAGATTGGCTGCGCCGAGCATTGCATCGCAAATTGCATGAATCAACACATCGGCATCCGAGTGTCCGTCAAGTCCATACTTATAGGGTATTTTCACACCGCCGATAATGAGGTCTCTTCCCTCCACCAAACGATGCACATCGTATCCGAATCCTATTCTGATCATATTCTTTATAAAGTTTTAATATACTCCGGTTGAAATATTCAAATTAAATGCGAAGATATAATTTTTTTTAGAGATTGTTTAATTTTTATTAAAAATTTTATCTTCTTCCCAACAAATCCCTGATTCCGTCCATATCAAACGAGAGAGAGAACCTCAATGTCTGGTCGAGCGGGTTGCTCTGTGCTGCCGAAATAAGATAAGCTGCATCGAGCGAGAAGACACTCATCTTGAAGCCCGCACCAAGAGTATAATATTTTCTGTTTCCTTTGTACTCATTTTCGTAGTGATAGCCGCCACGAAGTGTAAACTGGTTGTTGTAGCAATACTCGACACCAATACCTCCGTAAATCTCCTTCAACTCCTCGCTGAAGCCTCCGGGAGCATCGGAGAACGACTTGAAGATTCCCGATATAGGAGAAATATCGTTGTAACCTGTAGTCTCGAGCCATGTCTGATACTCGGAATAACGGCTGTTGTCGTTGGCATCGTATCCCTCCTCTTCGAGGAATTGCGAATATGTGGGACGTGTGGGTACCAGCAGTTTGTTGAGATCGAAGCTGAACGAAATTGTATTGTATTCGTCGATTGGCATAAGCAACGACGCACCTATACGCAGGTTGGTGGGAATGAACTGGTTGGTAGAACCGCCGTCGTATGATATTTTGCTACCTATGTTGGAGATATTCATACCCAGACCGAGAAGACACTCGCGGTTGCCCATAAGTATGTAGTTGTTGTAGTACATTGCCACATCGGCTGCAAAAGCATTGCCAGCCGTAACGTCCTCTTCGTAGTCATACTGAAGGTCGGAGTAGATGAAACGCAATGCCACCGCTGCAGAGAATGTCTCGGAGAGCATGCGCGAATATGCCACATCGAGCGCAAGCTCGTAGGGTTTTATGGTGTATTCATCGGCTATCACCTCGCCAAGAGAGAAGTATGTGAGCGAAGAGCTTATTGCCGAATAGTCGCCTATGCGGTAGAATCCCGTAACGTATGCGAGGTCTATATCCTTTACAAGCTGGCGCAACCACGGAGTGTATGAGAGCGACACACCTGCACGGGCAATATTGAATGGATATTTGGCAGGGTTCCAATATTGTGAGTTCACATCTGCCTCTGTAGCACATCCCACATCACCCATCGCACCGGCACGGGCATCGGGGGCTATGGAAAGTGAGGTTACACCCGTATATACAGGGTTGAAAATATCCTTTTGCGCTGCAACGGGCAACATCAACAGTAGCCCAAGAAGTGTAAGTAATGTTTTTTTCTTTATCATCGCCTTTTTATATTCTGCTGTTTGTATTTGTCGTCTGCTGTTTATTTAAAACTTTAAAATTCGTCATTTATTGTTCAGGACTATTATTTTTCCTGTTTTTGTCTCTCCGCCACCGTTGCCCGATGAAATTTCTGCACGATAGATATATACCCCGGTGGGCAGAGGCTGTCCTCCTGCACACTGCATATTCCATGTATAGGCATATACGTTTGCTTCGCACACTGTCGTCTCACTGTTTGTCCACAGATGTTCGCCGCTGAAACTGTAGAGATCGAGTTTTACGGTAATCTCGCTCTGCGGACGGTTGTGTGCCAACAGGAATGTCATATTCTCGCCACGGTGCACCGGATTGGGGGTAACTTTCAGTTCAATGAAATCGGGAGCAAGGGAGTGCACCACATTGAATGTTACCGTCGCCGACGAAGAGTTGTTGAGCATATCCCATGCCCTCACAAGCAATGTATGCTCACCCTCGGGCAAGGATGGCAGGGGGAACACCGCATACCCCGAACTGTAATCGCCCACCGAAGCCTTGAAAGCACTGTTGAGATTAAACGTGTATGCCGGATTGTTGTCGACAATAGCCACCACATCGTGTCCTATTCCCGAACCCACGGTATTTATTCCGTCGGCATCCTTCAGCTCAACAAAAAGACAGGGTGTGGGATTCACATCGTCGCCGTCGACAAAGGTGGGTGTATTGAGATAAACTCTTATTTCGGGACCCTTCTTGTCATCGGCAATGTCGGGCGAAGTGCCACCTACAACAAAGTTGTCGAACCTGCCTTGCGCCGAAGAGCGTCTGTCGTGCGCTACGGCATAGAAGTTGAGTTGTCCTGCCTCGTCGCTGTAGCTTATATCCATAGGTACAGGAATTGTAATCGAGAAACGACCGTCGCTCACAGAGTCGCTGCCCGAATAGAGCCGGCTTCCATGAGTGCTGTACTTGAAAGCACCCAATCCTATATTATTTTTGGTTACAATCTCCTGCTCGCTGTCGAACATAGTGGGAGATATTATACCGTTGAACCATGTTGCCGTAGAGCCATTGCCATCTTCAATGTGTCCCTCGACCTTGACCCTGCCGCCGGCACTTGCCGTTCCCTGCTGAGTGGCAGATGCACCGTCGAACTTGTCGACAACCACATTGCAGGTGGGTACATTTAGTCTCAAAGCCGGGTCGCCGAGAAGAATATATTGCAGTTTGTTCTCGGTGTTGTCGGCACCGGTATATACGAGCGACACCTTTGCCTTGCGCACCGCGTCGCCCAATGTAGAGGACTTTCCGGCACCGTCGCGACCGAGGATATTGCGCATGAATGCCTGATTTATCATCGCATTGTGGGACTGGTATACCGTGCGTGTGGTTGTAAGCAATGCCACTGCTCCACCCGCCGGATTGAGTATAGCCTCCTCGCCTATGGAGCCGTCGCCAATGTCGAAGGGAGATATATCGCACGACGCAGTAACCCACATCGGCAGACGCGTTGTAACGGATGCAGCCATATCCGATGCTTTCCATGCCATTTCGGGCGAAAAGAGATTGGCACTTCCATGTCCCGAATAGTTCATGATGAGTGCTCCCTCTTCCATCTGTTCCTTGATGGCAGCTGTCACCCCGGGATAGCTGTTTCCGGTTGCAAGAGGCACCACAGGGAAGTCGTCCCAATAGATGCGGCGCACCATGAAAGAGGGGTAGTTCTGCGACACTACAGCTGCCACATTTTCGGCATCGCGCATGTGTGAATTGGGGCTTTTTTCATCGCCGTCGTCGGCAAGCACCACTATATTGTTCTGCCATGCACCTGCCTCTCTGTTATGTGCGTATGCGATTATCTTATCTACAACCGCGGTAAGTTGCGCAAGGGTCTGTGCCGGGATACGTCCCACACCTACATCCACCTTTTCTGTGAGGAAATCATATCCTTCGCTATCGTCAAGGAAACCGAAGTAGTCCTCAAGCACATATGATTTTGTGGTGCTGACAGAGTTTTTCGATGGATAACAGAGCAGATAGTCCTGCTGACGGCGATTTCTGTACGTAAGCAGTCTGTTGTCGGCAAACGCATCTCCCAAAAGGAGCAGATACTTAGGAGCTTCGTCGGCATCCGCAGCACGGTCGTAGAGCATCTTCATCAATCGGCGATAGGCAGTCGCATCGGGGGTTCCCGACGAAAATTCGTTGTAGACCTGCTCGGCTGTTACAACTGCCACTGTCAGCGAATCGAGTTCTCTGTGGAGATTGGCGATGCGCTCCGCCTGTGCAAGGAAGAGTCCGTTCGAGGGGACAATTATCACCATATCTGTCTGCCCCAATGAATGGAGATTCTGATTGGGAACCTCTCCTACGACCTCAACCGAGGGGAATGTGCCGTTCACATCAACTGCCACCAGCTCTTCGCGGTAGGAGGCGGGGGCTACAACAGTATAGAGCCCGTCGGCATAAGTTCCCTTATACTCTTCTGTTTCGGAGGGAGTGGTTACTCTCCACACCCTAAGGTCGGGACAAGTGGTAGAGATTTTGTATGTTGCCATGCCACTCACCGTTGTTCCACGGAAGTTGGTGCTTGAACCGCGCAGTGCAAGTTCGCGGGTGAAGCTCAGACGTATGTAATCGAGGTATCCATTCACAGAATAGGAGGGTGCGCTATGCTTGAGTGTGATTGTAGTCTCCTTTTCTAACTGCACAGATGAGGAATAGCTTGCAGAGGCTATCACACCCTTGTCCACCGAACCGACACTGCCTACAGAGAGGTTTCCTGCATTCTTGTCGTTTACATATACTCCGAGTGTGCTCGACTGCGGGGCATTGCTTCCGAAAGAGACCGCCACGGTAGATTTTCCCTTCACCAACCCAGGCAGATTGAATTTGTAGCTTTTTGTGCGCCCTGCCGAAAAGTCGTTACCGTCGAGCAATGTACGACCAAAAGTACAGAGCGACATTTCATCCCTTTCGTAAAGGGCATAATCGGGGTATGTGGTGTATGTGTATATCGGAGTCCCTTTGGGCTCTGCTATGGGGATTGATGCAGGCGATGCGTCGTCGCTCTCATTGAGGAAATAGTACCCATATCCCGAGTAATGATTCTGCTCGTGCACAAAGGCGCCGGAGCTATATGTCCACTTGAGGGTTCCTTTAGCGTAGAATAGCATTCCGTTTGCACTGCGATGGGTGGGCACCTCCTTGAGGTCGTCTGTCAACGAAGCCAGATTCGTTTCGGGCAAAAGGTGTCCGCCGTATCCGAACAGACGCACTTTGGCGGGATTCTTGAATCCCATTCCGGAGAGTTCGCTGTTGGTTATTCTGTAGACTCCGTTCTCCGCAACACGTATCTTCACCCAACGTCCCTCGGCAAGCACCGACGACGGGGCATATTGCGCCGAAGAGCGTGTGGCAGCAGAGCGCATGTTGCGTGTGAGCCTATCCCCGCTCACCTTCTTGCTTACAGCCAATTTGAATGAGGTTATGCGCGCATAGTTGCCATCGACAAAAACAATGGGAGTGAATGAGACATCGAGCACTCCCTTTTTGGCAGAGACACCAACAGAACTGTTTATCACCGGCCACGACGGAAGCGTATCGGCAAGTGTGTCGAGACGAAACTTTTTTATCTCCTCCTTGCCCATAGGTTCAAATTCGGGGTACTCTATCGCCACTGTATAATCGTAGAGCGAATAGTCGTCGTCGAGCTCCACCGAACAACGGTAGTAGGGCATCACAGTGTCGTGGGCAAACATATCCCAATCGACATCCGTGAATGTCTGTGCCTGTGCAACGATGGTCAGGAGCAACAGCAATGCGGTGTATATTATTCTGTGTCTGTTCATTTATAAACGGTTATCTTACATAAAAATCGAGCACTTTCTCATCGGCTATATATCCCTGCAGATGATTGTCGATGGCTACGGGACCCACCCCTGCGGGGGTGCCGGTAAATATAAGGTCGCCCGTCTTCAGCGTGCAATAGCGGCTCACATATTCTATAATCTCGTCTATGGCAAAGAGCATATCGGCACTGTTGCCGCGCTGGACGGTGGTACCGTCGATGTCGAGACGGAAAGGGAGGTTCTTCATATCGAGTCCCTCTGTCGGACGGAAATCGCCAAGATAGGCTGCACCGTCAAACCCCTTACACAGTTCCCACGGAGCCCCCTCTGCTATAAGACGGCGCTGCCACTCGCGGGCTGTAAAATCAATACCCACCGTAACGGCATCGTAGTAGCGATGGGCAAAACGGGCAGAGATATTCTTGTTGAGGTTGTTTATGCGCACCACAATCTCCGCCTCATACTCTATAGGACCCATAAAGTCGGGCACAAAGAAGGGACGGGGATTCTTCAGTATTGCCGAATCGGGCTTCATGAAGATGATGGGAGCATCGGGCTTTTCCGTTGTTCCGTCAAACTCCATTGCATGGTCGCGATAGTTCTTGCCAACTGCTATAATCTTCATCTCTTGCCTCCTTTCTCTTTTTCATCTGCTGCCACCGAGCCGTCCAAGCGGTTGAACATCAACGACAGATGGGCATACAGCGATGTATTCTGCACCACAATGTCGTCGGGCACACGTATGCGCAGTGGTGTAAAATTCCAAATAGCCTTTATACCCCATACAACCATGCGGTCGGCAACCTCCTGGGCACTGTTGATGGGCACTGTGAGAATGCCTATCTTCACATTATGGCGGCGCATAATCTTTTCGAGGTCGCTTATATGGTAGACAGGGATACCCGAAATGCTATGCCCCACGATCTTCTGGTTGGCATCGAATGCAGCGACAATCTCCAGTCCGAACTGACGCAGACCGCTGTCGTTGAGCAGAGCGCTTCCAAGCCGTCCGGCTCCGAAGAGGAAAGCCTTGTGCATGGAGGTGAAGCCCAAGAATGTCTCAAGCACCTCGAGCAGATTGTCTATCTCGTAACCCACTCGAGTACGTCCCACTACATCGACAAACGAAAGGTCCTTTGCAATCTGCGACGCCACGATGTTTGTCTCCTTGGAGAGGCGGGTAGATGAAACATAAACCTCGCCCCTCGCCTTCAGCAGACGACAGACAGAGAGATACCACGGCAGACGGCGCAGGGTAGGTTCGGGAACTTTATCTGTTTTTATCGAATCCATCGGTATAAAAATTAGGAACTCAGCCAAAAAATGATTAATTTCGCAAATCAGAGCATGAGTTACATAAAAATAACGAAACAAAAGTAAGGTTATTTTGCGAGTATGAGAAATTTATGAGGAAAAGATTGTAACTTTGAAGCGAGAAAATAAGCCGTCATGAAAAAGAACGACTGGAAAGAGAGACTGAATATAGTATATTCCACCAACCCCGACTTTGCGTACGACACGCAAGAAGAGCCCGAAGAGGAGACCTTGCCGAAGAATGCACAGAAGTTGCGTGTGCGCATAGAGAAGAACCACCGCGGCGGCAAGACAGTAACCATCGTCAGCGGATTCACAGGCTGCGAAAACGACCTCAAGGAGCTCGGCAAGTTACTGAAAACCAAATGCGGCGTAGGTGGCACTGCCAAAGAGGGGGAAATAATAATACAGGGCGAATTCAAAGAAAAGATTGTCGACCTGCTCAAACGCGAAGGATACACACAGACAAAATAGTTTAACAATTAAATAATTACGATTATGGCAAACAAATCAGAAGTAATACTTGCAGCCGAGCTGCTGAAAATCAAAGCCGTCAAGTTGCAACCCGAACAGCCTTTCACATGGGCATCAGGCTGGAAATCACCTTTCTATTGCGACAACCGCAAGACCCTTTCATTCCCCGAGCTCCGCACACGCGTGAAACTCGGTCTCGCCAACCTGATACTCGAGGAGTTCCCCGAAGCAGACACAGTGGCAGGTGTTGCAACAGGTGCCATCGCACAGGGTGCCCTTGTAGCAGAGGAGCTTGGCAAGCCTTTTGTATATGTACGTTCATCGACAAAGGACCACGGTCTCGGCAACCTCATCGAAGGCGATGTTAAGCCAGGTGCAAAGGTAATCGTCGTTGAGGACCTCGTATCTACAGGACTCAGCAGCCTCAGAGCAGTGGAGGCACTCCGTGCAGCAGGCGTAGAGGTAGTAGGCATGGTAGCATCGTTCACATACGGTTTCAACGTAGCTCAGGAGGCATTCGCAAAGGCAGGTGTAAAACTCATCACACTCACCAACTACGAGGCTGTACTCGAAGCAGCAAAATCAACAGGTTACATCACCGAGGAGGTAATGCCCACACTTCGCGAATGGAGAGCAAATCCCTCTGAGTGGAGAAACGACCTGAAATAGAATGCACCCTGCAAAGAAATATTGATTAATAATTTATAGAACCACCCATAAGAAAAACAGATTATGGCTCAATACGAAAGCAGCACATTCGACATACCATATTCACAAGAGAGAGTATACGCAAAGCTCGAGGACCTCAACAGTCTCGAAGGTCTTAAGGACAAATTGCCTGCGGACAAGGTGAAGGAGTTCACATTTGACCGTGACAGTGTAACGGCAGATGTTCCTCCTGTAGGAAAGGTAACCCTAAAGGTGGTAGACCGCGAAGCACCCAAATGCGTAAAATTCGCAGCCGACAACTCTCCCCTCCCCTTCAACATGTGGGTACAGGTGATACCCAACGGCGAAGAGGCATCAAAGATGCGCGTAGTTGTCAAAGCGGAAATAAACTTCATGCTCAAGGGTATGATAGAGAAGCCTTTGAAAGATGCTCTCGAGAAGATTGGTACCGTGCTTTCAAAAATCCCTTATTAAGAACATTCAATAAGTACATATGGCAAAGAAACTGTGGGAAAAGAACACAACTGTCAACCCTGAAATAGAACGTTTCACCGTGGGACGGGACATTGAGATGGACCTCTACCTTGCCCCCTACGACATACTCGGCTCGTTGGCACACAGCGCCATGCTGCAAAGCATAGGTCTGCTGACAAAAGAGGAGATGGACGACCTGCACCGCGAACTCAGAGAGATTTACGCCACCACAGAAAAGGGCGAATTCATCATCGAAGAGGGAGTGGAAGATGTCCACTCGCAGGTGGAGCTGATGCTCACACGCAAGCTCGGCGACACCGGCAAGAAGATACACAGCGGACGCTCGCGCAACGACCAGGTACTTGTAGACCTTAAGCTTTACACCCGCAACGAACTCAAAGAGATAACCCTGATGGTAAAGACCCTGTTCGATTCACTTATCGAACAGAGCAACCGCCACAAGGATGTGTTGATGCCGGGATATACTCACCTGCAAGTGGCTATGCCCTCATCGTTCGGTCTTTGGTTCGGCGCATATGCCGAGGGCCTCACAGACGACATGCTCTTTCTGCAAGCAGCATACAGGATGTGCAACCGCAACCCTCTGGGCTCGGCAGCCGGATATGGATCTTCGTTCCCCCTCAACCGCACAATGACCACCGAACTGTTGGGATTCGACTCCATGAACTACAACGTGGTATATGCACAGATGGGACGCGGAAAGAGCGAGAGAAACGTGGCATACGCACTCGCAAGCGTCGCCGGCACACTTGCCAAGATGGCATTCGATGCCTGCATGTTCAATTCACAGAACTTCGGCTTTGTGAAACTGCCCGCCGAGTGCACCACAGGCTCAAGCATCATGCCCCACAAGAAGAATCCCGACGTATTCGAGCTTCTTCGCGCAAAATGCAACCGTCTGCAGGCACTCCCTACTGACATCATCATGATAATGAACAACTTGCCGGTGGGATATTTCCGCGACCTTCAGATAATAAAGGAGCTGTTCATCCCTGCCATCAACGAACTCAAGGAGTGCATAAAGATGGCAACCTACATCATACAGCGCATGGAGGTCAACGAGAACATACTCGACGACAGCCGTTACGATGCAATGTTCAGCGTAGAGGAGGTCAACCGCCTCGCAAGCGAAGGAATGCCCTTCCGCGACGCATACAAGAAGGTGGGACTCGACATTGAAGCAGGCACATTTGTTCCCGACAAGAAGATTGCCCACACCCACGAAGGCAGCATAGGCAACCTATGCAACGATCGCATAGAGATGCTTATGAACAGCATTTTCGAGGGCTTCGGATTCGAGAAAGCAGAGAAGGCTGAGAAATCACTGCTCGGCAGATAACGCAGAGTCTCCATAAAAAACATTAACGGTAGAGACGGCTACACAATAGAGGACCGTCTTTACCGTTAAATTTATAGCAAATTATTAGTGTCCAGTAAAATTTACTAATTGTTTTTGGCTAAACAGTTTTTATTTAATGGTAGTTTGTAGTTATATTGATTTAAACAAAGTTTACGTTCTTTTTGTGCCGACAAAAAGAACCAAAAAGCTCTGCGCATGGGCGCTTTCTTAACGGCAGCCTCAACTGATGACTTTTGGGGCTGCGGAACTAACTCGCTACGCTCGCTCAAACAGTCCTCGCCTCTTTCCAAAAGTCATTGGCGCAGTCTGCCTAAAAGCTTAATGCGCATCAATGAAGCAATGAACCTCTCAATGAAACAATGGGGCTTGTAGCAACTTAAAGAATAGAACC
>JAZNKR010000213.1:0-18803 GCA_045578665.1 Bacteroidaceae bacterium
ATGAGTATGATGGCCACACGATTGAAGAAAGTTTAAATCAAGTCAATAGATTAACGGGTAAAAATATTGTAAAGTTAGCAGGAGATAGAGGATATAGGGGAAAGAAGAAAATAAATGGAACTGAGATTGTAATACCCGGAACCCCTAAAATATCGGACTCTACATATCAAAAAAGACAAAAACATAAACTATTTTGCAAGCGTGCTGGCATAGAACCAACAATAGGTCATTTGAAATCAGATTTTAGATTAGGACACAACTTTTATAAAGGTGTGTTCGCTGATTCTGTGAATATAATCCTTGCAGCGGCTGCATATAACTTCAAAAGGGCTATGAAAGCTCTTTTATTACTCATGCAAAAAATCAGAGAAATCCTAATTACTGATAGAATTTCTCTGAAAATGAATTTTTAAGGGACGACTAATTAGAAATAACATGCGTTTATAATGCTTCAGGTTTCGCAAGTAGATTAATGCCGTTTTCTCCTGTCCATCCGCATTTATAATGCAGGATGTTCTGAGTATCAGCATTTACAATGCGCTTACATACATTAAATCCAATTGAATCTGAAGCCGCGCGTAATATCCTTATGGTTGTATTTTAAGCGCATCACAGATGCTTATACTTAAATACGCGAAGGGATGCTGTTATTCCAATTTCAAGTCACAAATGCGGTATTTCCCGTTCATACGTGTCACTACTAACTTAACACTAATAATACCATCACCAGTATTATACCGAACCGTAAAAAGGTTACTTCCTATAGATTCAACCTTGAGCGAACTATACCAGAACGCATCAAAGTCAGCACAACCGATCAATGGATCTATCGGGCTTGCATCTTCAAGGAACAATTGCTGCATAGTGGCATATTTCATCTGCATATCGGCTGCAAAAAATGTTTGGCGCAAACGTACCAAATCCTGCTCAAGAGAAGGAACCATCTTAACGTATGGATAGACATACGCCTTGAAGAATGTCTCGACAAACGTGTAGGCATCCTTATCATCTTTAACATCTACTGCTGAAATGTCAAAGATTTGATTGCCGTAGCCTTCTCCTACATACTCCGGTGTTACATATCCGATACGCGGCTGCCCGTTTGCGTCCTTTACAATCTTTAGAGGAATATGAATACCGACGCTGTCCATCTCGTCCCACAGGTACGAAACCATATACCAATCGTCTTCCAAATGCCTACATCGAAGGCTTTGTCTGCCAAAGGTGGATACATCTTGTGTGCGCAGTAATGGATTGACACCTGTAGCATTTACCAAACGTCCCATTTTCGCTTGCATCTCTTTTGTAAGGAACTGCTGCACCAATGCCTCTCTCATTTCATCGTCTCCATCTTCCATCGCTTTCATATAGCGTACATAGATTTGTTTTATCTGTTCTATGTCAGAGACAGACTGCGCAAATGATATTCCGGCAACCAGCAACGCCAGTATAGCGATAAGCATCATAAATATGGCGTTATATTTATTTATCTTTATCATATTTCACCTTCTAAATAACTGAATTCGATATAAAAAACCGGCGAATTTAACCTGCAAATGTTAGAAACTGTTTGAATTTTCTTGAAAAATAATTCCGAAATAAAATTCAAACAGTTTCTATACAAAAGCAGAAATATTCCCTCCTTATAGGCTTTTCAGCGTCTCTGCCGCACCGGGGTGTCCGAGTTTATGTGCCTTTTCGAGATTTTGCTTAGCGGCTGCCTTGTTGCCTTTTGCCATCTGGCAACGTGCAAGCAGATAGTAGGCATCGGGGCTGTCGGGGGCTATCTTCACGGCTTTTTCGAGCGTGGGGAGAGCATCGTCTATCATGTTCACGCGGTAGCATAGGCGGCCTTTTTCGAGCAGGAAGAGTATGTTCTCAGGCTCCAATTTCAGTGCAAGCTCAATGTCGGCGAGGGCGAGACGGTACATCTTGCCGTTGTACTCTGCCTGCTGGCGCATATAGTAGAAGTTGGCATTCACGTTGCCGCTGAGCAGATTTTCGTAGATGTTGTAGTCGAGCACTGCTTCGCGGTAGCGTCCTGCACGATACTTCACAAGACCGCGGTTGAGCACGTAGGGTGCCATTGCTGTTATGGGCACGCGTCCGAAGGTTGCTATTGCGCTGTCGAGTTGCAGGATGGCTGCATCGCTGTCGCCGAGAATCTCCTTGCAGTTGGCAGCAAGCACATAAATCTCCGCACTGCGCAGGTTAGTTGCCGACAACGAAGAGTAGCAGTCGTATGCTGCTGCATAGTCGCGCTTGGTGTAGTGCAGATTACCCTTCAGGCGCATATACAACGGCTGTCTGTCTATGGCTATCGCACGGTCTATATATACAATTGCCGAGTCTATCGAGTAGGCATCGCCGGCAATGGAATCGAGATAGAGTTTGTGGGCATAGAGGCTGTTTGCTCTGTGGTACCACACCTCTCCCTTTTTGTCGGCAAGGGATAGTGCCTTATCCCAATCAGCTATTGCTCCCTTGAAATCCTTCAGTCTCGATACGCTGTAGTCTGCCTTGTGCAGATAACCCTGATAGCTGGCGGGATACTGTTCGATAAAGTCGCTGAGGATATTGGCAAATGCAACGCTGTCCGACGAGAATGATTGCAGCATGAGACACGACAGTGCCTCTTCCTCTGTCTCGGGCAACTGCTTTTTTATGCCTATGCGTGCCAGACGTTCGCTGTTGTAGCTCGCAGCCTTGATGCTCAGCTCCTTCACGAATTTTGCCGCCACTGCGTGGCTTTTGAGAGTATCGCCTGTGCTCACCGATTGCAGGAGTGCCACAAGTGCGCCCTTCTCGTTGAGCAGGGGTGCCGAGGTGTGCTTCTCCCTCTTGGGCAGATTCACTGTGTAGTAGCTGTTGCCGCCTGCGATGGTGTCGCTCTTTTCAATGAGTGCCTCTTCTATCTTGCCGCTCTTTTTTGTGCCGTATGCCACCATATAGAGTTTGCTGCCTGCACTCACAGGGGCTGTGGCGACGGCAAAAGGTTTCAGCTTTTTGTCGGGGAGCACACCTGCGCGTATGCAGTCGTAATTCTCGTCTGCACCGAATATTTTCACAATAGGGCGCACTGTGCCGCGGTTGTCTATGGCAACGGCGCTGTCGCAGTCGACGAATAGCGAATAGGTGGAGAAGAGCTCGCCGTTGCTGTCTGTGAATACTCCGGTGCCGCTACGCAACAGTTCGCCATTCTTGAATGTGAGTATGCTTACTACGGAGTTGCGTCCCGCTGCCACTTTTTTGGGTGCTTTTGCTGCAAGGCAGAGCGGCAGGAGCAGTAGTATAAGTAGGAGTCTGCTTTTCATCTTGTCCGGTAGTTATTCGTTTGTGTGGCGCTGGCGGACAGCCTCGTAGAGTATGACTGCCGTTGCCACGGATACGTTGAGCGATTCTATACGTCCGTACTGCGGTATTGACACCCAATCGTCGCAGAGGGCAAGATGTTCGGCGGGTATTCCTGTGTCTTCGGCTCCCATTACTACGCATACGGGGGCTGTAAGGTCGCTTGCCGTGTAGTTCATCTTGCCCTTTTCGGTGGCGCATACTATGCGCAGTCCGCTTGCCTTGAGGTATTTCAGTGTCTCTGTGATGTTCTTTTCGCGGCATACGGGCAGTGTGTGCAGTGCTCCGGCTGAAGTCTTTACAGCATCGGCATTGACTGTTACACTGCCGTGCATGGGGATGATTACTGCATCGACGCCTGCACAGTCGCAGGTGCGGGCTATCGAGCCGAAGTTGCGCACATCGGTGATGCCGTCGAGAAGCACCAGTAGAGGAGTCTTTCCCTCTTCGAAGAGTGTGGGCACTACAGTCTCTATGCTTGCATACTCCACAGCCGATACAAAGGCTATCACTCCCTGATGGTTCTTGCGGGTGATGCGGTTGAGCTTCTCCACCGGTACACGCTGCACGGGAATTGTGCGACCCTTGAGTGCAGCGAAGAGTTCGCGTGAGAGTTCACTCTGTATGTCGCGTTTTATAAGTATCTTGTCTATCTCCTTGCCGGCATCGAGTGCCTCGAGAACGGCGCGTACGCCGAATATCATTTCGTTGTTTACTGCCATATTTTTGTCTGTCGTTTATTGCTGGTTGTTGGTTGATATGAGGTTGCGCGCCGTGTCTATCGCAGCTTCGGTGAGCTGTTCGCCGCTCATCATCTGTGCTATCTCCCTGACGCGCTCTTCGGTGTCGAGCTGACGTATGTAGGTGCGTGTGCCACCCTCGCCCTCCTCCTTGCACACTTTGTAGTGGCGCGAACCGAGAGCTGCCACTTGGGGCAGGTGGGTGATGCTTATCACCTGACGTTCCATGCTGCCCATCTGCTGCATGAGGCGTCCCATGCGCTCGGCAAGGATGCCCGAGATACCGATATCAATTTCATCGAAAATGAGCGTGGGCATTGCTGTGTATTCCGCTATTATGGATTTCAGCGCAAGCATCACACGAGCCATCTCACCGCCCGATGCCACATCGGCAAGGGGTTGCAGAGGGCTTATGCTGTTTGCCGAGAAGAGGAATGCCACTCTGTCGCATCCTGTGGTGGTGAAGTCGTCCGTAGCGGCAAAATCCACTTCGAACCGTATTTTGGGCATACCGAGGGTTATCAGTATGGCGGTTATCTTCTCGCTCAGTGTCTGTGCGGCATTGCGGCGCAGGGCTGTCAGCTTTCCTGCAAGCAGGGTGAGCTCCTTGCGTTGTTTGTCGGACAGCTTTTCGAGCTCTGCTATGCGGTCGTCGCCACAGATTATGTTGTCGAGGCGTTCGCGGTATTCATCTGCTGTTGCAAGCAGCTCCTGAATGTTTTCGGCACGATGTTTCTTCATGAGGTCGTACATCAGTGTCAACCGTGCCTCCACCTGTTCGAGACGACCCGGGGAGAATGAACACCCCTCGGCACTGCGGCGTATCTCGTCGCAACAGTCCTTCAGCTCAATGTAGTTGCTCTCTATGCGTTCGGCAAGTGTTTCTGCCGACGGATAGTGGGGCGATATGCGTTCGAGCGATGATGAAGCCTCGCGCAGTGCCTGCAACATACTCTTCTCGTCGTTGTCTATCAGGGTTATTGCCTTGTAGAGAGCCGACTGTATCTCCTCGGCATGTGCAAGCTGCACAGACTCTTGCTCCAGTTCCTCCTGCTCGCCCTCGCTGAAGGCTGCCCCATCTATCTCTTCGAGCTGATAGCGCAGCCACTCCTCGTCGTTGCGCACAGCCTCGAGCTCCTCTTTTGCACGTTGCAGCTGCTTGCGTGTGACATCGTAGCTCTTGAAGAGTGCGCGATATTCCTCGCTCTCTGTCTCGTCCGCAGCCAACAGGTCGAGAACGTTCAGCTGATAGTTCTTGTTGCCCAACAGCAGGTTCTTGTGCTGTGAATGTATATCTATCAGCCTGCCTCCAATCTCCTTGAGCAGCGTCGCCGATACGGGGGTGTCATTTACAAAGAATCTGCCGCGACCGGTAGCTGAGAGCTCGCGACGTATGATACATTCGTGGGCATCATATTCGAGCTCGTTCTCTTCGAAGAGGCTCTCCATGGAGAGTGAAGATATGTCGAAACAGCCTTCGATGATACATTTGTCTGCTCCCTCGCGGATGAGTTTTGTGTCGGAACGTTGACCGAGCAGCATGGATATTGCGCCGAGAAGTACCGATTTTCCTGTTCCGGTCTCTCCCGTTATCACTGAAAAGCCGGAGGAGAATTCCACCTCCAGCTTCTCTATGAGCGCGTAGTTCTTTATATGTAGTGATGTGAGCATCTTTATTGTCTGATTATTGTCAGATGGTTGAAATCTTGTCCCATGAGGAGGTGAGCGACGGATTTATGCCGGTGAGTATCTCCACTACCTTTTTGCGCTCCTTTACAGGACCCTGAGAGAAGATGTTTATCAGCTCCTCCTGCTTGTACTCGGTGAAGAGCTTGGGGAAGTAGGAGAGGGGACGCTCCTGGTAGCCGCTCTGCAACATTTCGAGGCTTGCTGCTATTTCTGCCCTGCCCTTGTCGGCTTCGCGGAACATTATGTCGAAACCTTTGCGGTGGTAGCTATACATCATCTGCCTCACAGAGATAAGCGCCGTGTTCATGTAGTCGTCGATGATGGTGAAGCGGTTGCGTGTACTTGTGCTCGATTGCCATCCCGTGCCGCCCAGGCTTTGTGCTCCGCTTGCTATGTTCTGTGCCTTGTTCAGGAACTCCGTTCCGCCAAGCTCGCCCATAGTGTCCATGTCGAGCCCGATGATAAGATAGGCATAGAAAGCGATGATGGCTGTGAGGTTGTTGTCGAGGTTGTCCTCCTTGTATTCGAGACGGTCGTATGCCATGTATTTGAATTTCACATCGTTGTCCTGGTACTTGAAGACAGGTGTGCTGTACGACGAACCGTATATTGGTCGCAGGGACTGCACCATCAGCGTGCACTCGAACGAACCGTCCTCGGCATACGACTCCACCACGAAGGAGAAGTTGCAGGCTATACGTTCGTGCTCCTCATATTCGTATTCTGTCCACGAGGTGTTGTTGATGAATTCGTCGAGCGAGCTCTTGAGCACATCGAAAACTTCGGTGTTGGTACCCTGTATCTTTTCGGTGTTCAGGGTGATGTTTGCCTTCAGCTCCTGTGCCTGCACAGTGCCGGGGACAAGCATCATCAGCAACAGCGACACGAAGAGTGCAGACAAGTGCTTCACAATGTCGCGAGCCACCTCGCGCTTGCTCTTCAGCGGATAGGGAGTTGCCTTCTTGGCGTCTATTATGGTTACCTTGTTGGTGTCGACCGCAAAGCCGGCACCCTTGTCTTCGAGTGAGTTGAGGACTATGAAGTCGAGGTTCTTCTTTACCAGCTTTTCGCGTGCATGTGCCTCGGCATCGTGTGTCTCAAGGGCAAAGCCTACAAGTCGCTGACCCTCTCTTTTCGTTGCACCCAATGAGGCTGCAATGTCGGGGGTAGGTTTCAGTTGCAGGGTAAGTCCGCTGCCCTTTTCGCGTTTTATCTTTTCGGTGGCGCGGGTATCGGGGGTGAAGTCTGCCACCGCTGCGCATAGTATTGCTGCATCGGCATCGGTGAATGATGCGCGTGCGGCATCGTACATTTCTGCCGCAGACTCTACATCTATGCGGTGGATGCCGGCATGGGGTGTGGCAAGTGATACGGGACCCGAAACGAGCGTAACCTCTGCTCCTGCAAGTGCACACTCCTCGGCAAGGGCATAGCCCATCTTGCCCGATGAGTAGTTGCCAATGAAGCGGACGGGGTCTATCTTTTCGTATGTAGGTCCGGCTGTGATGACAATCTTCTTGCCTGCCAACGCTCCTGTGGGTGCTGTGCCTGCAAAATATTCCTCCATGGCGCGCACTATGTTTTCGGGTTCCTCCATACGTCCCTTGCCCACCAAGTGGCTTGCAAGTTCACCGGCAGCGGGCTCTATTATGTGGTTGCCGTAGCTTTTGAGCTGTTCGAGGTTGCGGGCTGTCGAGGGGTGGGCATACATGTCGAGGTCCATGGCAGGTGCCACAAACACCGGTGCCTTCATCGACAGATAGGTGGTAATGAGCAGATTGTCTGCCACGCCTGTCGCCATTTTGGCTATTGTGGATGCCGAGGCGGGGGCAATCACCATTGCGTCTGCCCACAATCCGAGACCCACATGGCTGTGCCATTCGCCGCTGCGTTCGTTGAAGAACTCGCTGAGCACGGCATTGCCCGAAAGGGTGGAGAGTGTAAGCGGCGAGATGAATTCCTTGCCTGCCGGTGTCATCACAACCTGCACTTCTGCTCCCGCCTTCACCAATAAACGAACAAGTATAGCGGCTTTGTAAGCAGCTATACTTCCCGTGATGCCAAGTACTATTTTTTTTCCTTTCAGCATGTTTCTAAGATTTTACCGAACGCAATCGTATCTCTGTGAGTTTCTGTTTGGTGTTCAGAGGGAAATCGCCGTTCATCATCCAGCCGTAGTAGCCGGGATCGCGTTGCAACACATCGCTGACGAGCATTCCCTTGTAGCGTCCGAAGTTGAATATTTCTCTGCCTGCATCGTCATATACCATGCGGCCTGCATAGTCGACATTGCGTGTGAAGGAGGAGTAACCCGAAAGGAACTCTATGTCGTTCTGCAGAATATCGGGGTATTTGTCGAGCTGCGCCATCAGTATTTCGTATGTGGCACGGGTGTCGGCAAGGGCGCTGTGGGCATCGACCAGCTCTTTGCCGCAGTAGAACTTGTATGCGGCAGAGAGGGTGCGCTGCTCTATCTTGTGATATATGACCTGCACATCGACTGCCTTGTGACGGCTGAGGTCGATGTTCACCTCGGCGCGAAGAAACTCCTCGGCGAGCATGGGGACATCGAAGCGGTTGGAGTTGAAGCCTGCTATGTCGCAACCTTCGAAATCCTTGGCTATTTCGCGTGCCACCTCCTTGAATGTGGGACAATCCTTTACATCGTCGTTGGTGATGCCATGCACATCCGAAGCCTCTTTGGGAATAGGTATTCCGGGATTTATGCGCATGGTGCGCGAGAGCTCGTTCCCATTGGGCATCACCTTTATGTAGCATATCTCCACAATGCGGTCGGTGGAGACATTGATGCCTGTCGTTTCGAGGTCGAAGAATATGATTGGTTTCTTGAGATTCAGTTTCATCCTTTGCTGCTTTTAAAACTGTTAGTCTGTCAACATCATGGGCATGAGCAACATCAGGAGTTCCTGGTTCTCTTGCTGCTCGGCGGGGAACATCACTCCTGCGCGTGAAGGATCGGCAAGTTCAATCACAGCCTCTCTGCCGGGGATGTTGTTGAGTATATCTATGAGGAATGATGCACTGAAACCGATGCTCATGGGAGCGCCTTCGTAATTGCACACAAGGCTCTCCTCGGCAAATGTGGAGAAGTCGTGGTTCTGTGCCGAAACTATCATGTTGTTGTCCTGAAGATGGAGCTTCACAAGACTCATCTGCGATGAGAAGAGAACTACACGACGCAGCGCACCGAGCATCGCCATTCTGTCGACTGTTATCTTGCGGGGGTTGTTCTGCGGTATTACGGAGTTGTAGTTGGGATAGCGTCCTTCGATGAGACGGCAGACAAGTTTGTAGTTCTCGAGCGAGAATACTGCAAAACGGTCATCGAACTCTATCTTTGTTTCGTTGCCGCTCTCCTTTGCAAGAAGGTTCTTCAACAGGTTGGCAGGTTTTTTGGGGAGTATGAATGCCGATTTTTCGGCGCCTGTAACCGAGTAGTCGCGGCAGCGGGAGAGCTTGTGTCCGTCAGATGCCACCATTGTAACGTTCTCGGGGGTGAAGTCGAAATAGATTCCGCACATCACGGGACGTATCTCGTCGTCGGCAGCAGCAAAGAGCGATGCCGATATTCCGTTCAAGAGGACATCGGCAGGGATTGACATCCCTACTGCATTTTCACCCATAACGGGTGCCGAGGGATATTCGTCGGCATTTACGCCTACCATACTGAATTTTCCGTTCTGGTAGTATATTGTCATTTCGAGCGTATCCTTGTCAATCTCGAAGCGGATGGGCTGTTCCGAAATCTCCTTGAGCGAATCGAGAAGTATTTTCGATGAAATGGCAAAACGGAAGTCCTCGGAGCACTCTGTAACCTCTATTGAGGTGTTGAGTGTGTTGTCGTTGTCCGAAGCTGTGAGTCTGAGGGTGTTGCCTTCGAATTCGAAAAGGAAACATTCGAGTACAGTGATTGTGTTCTTCGAATTTATTACACGGCTGATTGCCTGCAAGTGACTTGTAAGCAGTGTGCTTGATACTATAAAGTTCATATTGCTCTGTTTTAATTATTTACATTATTGATGGCGGTGCCTGTCGGGGCATTTTCGTCGTAACGACAAATATACGAACAATGTATGAGTATAGCAAACAAACGACGGTTATTTTAAGATTGATTTTGCATAAATTATCTGCATAAAACGGCGTAATCGACAAACACTTTCTGCTTTACTTGATTTTTATTGAAATTTTTCCGTATATTTGCGGGGATGCGCAAATAGATGATGCGCGAAATGTATTTGATTTTTAATTTTTGAATAGATATATGGAAATCACAGGAAAAATCATTGCTGTACTGCCTGAGAGAGGCGGTATTTCTAAAACCGGTAACGAGTGGAAAACGCAGGAGTATGTTTTGGAGACTCACGAGCAGTATCCCAGAAGAATATGTTTCAATGTCTTTGGAGCCGACAAAATTTCTCAATTCAACATACAGGCAGGCGAGGAGATGACAGTCTCTTTCGACATCAACGCACGCGAATATAACGGTCGTTGGTACAACGATATCCGTGCATGGAAAGTAGAGAGAGGTGGGGCACCCATGCCCGAATATGCTCCTGCTGTCAATGCTCCCCAGGCAAATGCCGTGGATTTTTCTTCACAGAACGATGCCGACGAGCTTCCTTTCTAAGAGCAGATACAACCCCATAAAGAAACGGTTCACTTCGCGCGAAGTGAACCGTTTCTTTATGGGGTAATCAATCTCTGATTAGAGCAATTTCTTGATTACGGGCTGAATGAGCGCCTCCATTACCTTGTAACCGTCGGGGAGGGGGTGAACACCGTCTCTTGAGTATTTGGCGGGGATTGAACGGCCGTCTGTGTCAACAAGTGCAGAGTAGTAGTCTACATAGGGAATCTTGTTCTCCTCGGCATACTTCTTGATGCGTGCGTTAAGAGCCATGATCTTCTCGGGAGCATCCTTGATGTCGGGTCTCCAACCGAAGCCTTTGGCAGGAAGAACAGAGGTGAGGATAACCTTAATCTTGTTGGCCTTGGCAATGTTTACCATCGATACAATGTTGCCGAATGTGAACTCCTCGTTGTAGGGACCTGTATTCTCGGCTACGTCGTTTGTACCGGCATTGATGACAACTACCTTGGGGTTGAGCTTGATAACGTCCTCTCTGAAACGGAGAAGGAACTGATAAGATGTCTGACCGCTGATGCCGCGACCTACATAGTTGGGGTTCTCTTTGAACCATTCGGGACGGTGGCTGGGCCATCCTTCTGTGATTGAGTTGCCCATGAAGACAACACGTTTGTCCTTCTTGGTTACTTTGGGAAGCTCAGAGTTGGCTTTTGCAAAGCGTCTGTAGTTTGCAAACTCGTGTTTTTGTGCGCCTGCTTCTACTGCAAAACTCATGCAGATGACGAACATAAGCAGCTGCATCCAGATTGTTTTTCTCATGTCTGTAATTTTTTAGTTTATTATTTTGGAGATATTTTGTGCAGTGTATCTTTCGAAACGATTTCCAAAGATAGAAAATATAAATTGAAATTGCCAATAAATCCTTCTTTAAACAAACAACATCACTATTATTTGCGCAATAATCACTCGGCAGAACATTGCCAACGGATAGACAGTGGCATAGCTTACCGCAGGGTTGTCGCCCGGAAGTGTGTCGTTGACATAGTTAAGAGCCATAGGATTTGCCATGCTTCCGCACAACATTCCGCATGCCGACCCGAAGTCGAGACCGCTACGGCGCATTGCCACAAGAGCCATGACTACGACGGGGACAAAGGTTATAAGGAATCCCAACGCTATCCACAGTGCGCCCTCGGGTCGCAATACCGTTTCGAAGAAGTGTGCGCCGGCATCGAGTCCCAAACATGCAAGATAGAGCGAGAGACCTATTCCGCGCAACATCAGGTTTGCGCTTCGGGTGGTGTATGTTACAAGGTGGAAGCGCGGACCGAAGCATCCTATCAATATGCCTACCATGATGGGACCGCCTGCAAGTCCTAACTTCACCGGGGTGCTCATTCCGGGGATGGCAATGGGGATGGAGCCGAGCACAAGTCCTAATACAATGCCTATGAATATGGCGGCAAGGTTGGGGTCATTGAGCGACTTTGAGGCATTGCCGAGCACCTTCTCTATGTTTTCGATAGCCTTCTCCTCGCCTACCACCGTCAGGCGGTCGCCGAGCTGCAGTATGAGCCGCGGTGTTGCCAGAAGCAGCACTCCGTTACGTGTTACGCGGCTGATGTTGATGCCATAGCTGTTGCGCAGCCTGAGCGCTCCCAGTCTCTTGCCGTTTATTTCGGGGCGGGTAATTACTATCTTGCGCGACACAAGTTTGCTGTCTATCGCGTTCCAGTCGATATTTTCGTTGTTCCAATCCTTCGGCTCCATCTTGCCGAAGAGGGCTGTCAGCGCCGAAGCATCCTTTTCGGTGGTAACCACCAGCAGACGGTCGTTCTCCTTGAGCACCATTTCCGAAGTGGGGATGCTCACCTTATTGTCGCGCCAGAGACGCGAAATCACAAATTTCGTATGGGTGAATTCGGCTACCTCCTTTATGCACTTGTCAAAAATGCCGGGGTTCTGCACACTGTATGTGGCAATGAATGTCTGGTTCTGTTCGTCGTGCTCGCCGTTGTCTATATCAGATGGTTTCACAAACAGTTTGCGCACTGCAAGCATCGCCAATATCACTCCAACCACTCCCAGCGGATAGGTAACAGCACAGCTGAGCGCTGCACCCGTCGATTGCATCCCCATCTCCTTGAGTGTCTGCTGTGCGGCACCGAGGGCGGGGGTGTTTGTTGTCGCACCGCAAAGGATGCCCACCATTTCGCTCATGGGTATCGAGGTCGCATAGCTCAAGGCTACAGCCATCAGTGTGCCGAGAATCACCACTCCCATTGCAAGCATATTGAGCTGGATGCCTCCCTTGCGGAAAGAACTGAAGAATCCCGGACCTACTTGCAGTCCCAGTTCGTAGACAAAGAGTACAAGACCGAGACTTTCGGCATAGCTGAGCATTCTTGGGTCTATCGAGAATCCTAAGTGTCCGGCAAAGATGCCGGCGAAGAAGACGAATGTTACTCCGAGAGAGATTCCGAAAAAGCGTATCTTGCCCAGTCCGAGACCCGCGGCAATTATTATCGAGATTATGACTACTGCCTGCAAGGGGCTGTGGCTGAAAAAGAGATTATTTAACCATTCCATTGGGAAAAACCGTTATGTTATCAATCCTTGCGCGGATGGTCGAGGTTGTAGTGGAGACCACGGCTCTCCTTACGTTCCATTGCCCAGCGCATGATGAGGTAACCGACGTTTATCACATTGCGCAGCTCGCATATCTCCTTGCTTATCACACTGCGTTTGAACAGCTCCTCTGTCTCTTCGTAGAGAAGGTCGAGACGGTCCCACGCACGCTTCAGCCTGAGGTCGGTTCTCACGATGCCGACGTATGTGTTCATTATCTGACCCACTTCGCGCAGGCTTTGTGTAATGAGCACCATCTCTTCGTTCATCTTTGTGCCCTCGTCGTTCCATTCGGGTATGTTCTCGTTGAAGCTGTATCCGTCAATCACAGAGAGGGTGTGACGTGCGGCAGCCTCGGCATATACCACTGCCTCGATGAGCGAATTGCTCGCAAGGCGGTTGCCGCCATGCAGTCCTGTGCAGGAACATTCGCCCACAGCATAGAGACGGTGTATGCTCGATGCCGCGTTGAGATCCACTTTTATTCCGCCACACAGGTAGTGGGCTGCGGGAGCTACGGGTATGTAGTCTTTTGTTATGTCGATGCCCAGCGAAAGACATTTCTCATATATGTGGGGGAAGTGTCTCTTTGTCTCCTCGGCATTCTTGTGTGTTACATCGAGGTAGACAAAATCTTCGCCGCGTGTCTTCATTTCGTTGTCTATGGCGCGTGCCACAATGTCGCGGGGTGCCAACGAAAGGCGCTCGTCATATTTGTGCATGAACTCCTTGCCGTCGATTGTGCGCAGCACTGCTCCGTATCCGCGCATGGCTTCGGTGATGAGGAACGAGGGACGGTCGCCCACGTTGTAGAGCGCAGTGGGGTGGAACTGCACAAATTCCATGTCGGCAACAGTTCCTTTGGCGCGATAGACCATTGCTATGCCGTCGCCTGTAGCTACAAGGGGATTGGTGGTTGTCTGGTAGACGGCTCCGCATCCTCCGGTTGCCATCAGCGTCACTTTGCTCAGGAAGGTGTCCACCTTGTTGGTGTTGAGGTCGAGCACGTAGGCGCCGTAGCACTCTATGCCTTGTGTCTGCCGGGTAACGGTGATGCCCAGATGGTGCTGTGTGAGTATTTCTATTGCAAAGTGGTTGTCAAAGACTGTAATGTTGGGGTTGTTGCGGACGGCTTTTATGAGCGAACGCTGAATCTCGGCGCCGGTGCTGTCGGCGTGGTGCAGGATTCTGTGTTCCGAGTGTCCGCCTTCGCGGTGCAGGTCAAAATTTCCATCCTCGTTCTTGTCGAAATTCACTCCCCACTCTATCAGTTGCCTTATCTGTTCGGGGGCTTCGCGCACCACCTTCTCTACTGCCCGGCGGTCGCTTATGTGGTCTCCGGCAATCATTGTGTCTTCTATATGTTTGTCGAAGTTGTCGACCGACATATTCGTTACCGATGCAATGCCTCCTTGAGCAAAATAGGTGTTTGCATCTTCGAGTGTAGTCTTGCATACGAGGGCTACGCTTCCTTTATGCGCCACTTTAAGGGCGAAACTCATACCGGCTATTCCTGAGCCGATAACAAGAAAATCGTACTTTTTAACCATAGCAATGCTTCTGAAATTTGTTTGCAGTACTGCATTATCGCCGCAAAATTACAAAATTCGTAAAAATATAAGAAACTGTTCGCAAATAAAAGTGCCTGGATTTTACACATTATCGGCAATAACGCAAAAAAAATCGCCGCGAACGGCGATTTTCAGAGGTTTGTTATTCAGTAATGTATATGTTGCGGAACTCAATGGGACCTCCCTCGCTCTGCAAAGCAATATATCCGTCGACAAATTCGCAGGTACATTCATTCTGCTCCTTGCCGTTAATCATCACCTTTATGTTCTTGCCCTTGCAGATGATGTCGGCACTGTTCCACTCGCCCACGGGATTCTCGTAATCGCCCGCACGCTCTTTCACGGGATACTCCCCTACGCACTCTATCTCCTGAATCTTTGCACCGCCGAGCATCACATAGTCGCCCGCCTTGCCGCTGCACAGCTGGCACTCGATGGCTGTGCACCATAGCTTGTCGCCATCCTGCACACGCTGGAATATGCCGCTGTTTGTGCCCTCTCCCACCCAGCGCCACTCGACGTGCAGTGTGTAGTCGCCATATTTCTTTTCGGTGCGCAGATAGCCGAAAGGCATTCCGGCTATACATATTTTTCCGTCGTTTACAGTGTAAATAACATCAGCGGGAATGTCAGTTGCCGGGTCTACATATCCCACCCAACCCGTAAGGTCGCGGTTGTTGAAAAGTTCCGTCTTCTTGCAATCGTTGCAGCAGGAAGAAAACAATAAAATTGTGGCAAATGCCACAAAAAGCAAATTCTTCTTCATATCCTTGTTGTTTTTTTTGACCAATAGTCGCTGTTTTCTGCAAATATAGGTTATTTCAATAAAATTTAGAAACTGTTTCAATAAATTTGCTTAGATTTGCGTAAACAAGGTTTTTCTCAACGAAAAAACACATAAAACCTATATACACTATGAAAAAAGGCATAATCACAGCGATATTCTCGGCAATGGCACTGAGCGTATCGGCACAGACATTCAACGAGTGGAAAGACCCGGGTCTCAACGAAGTAAACCGTGCTCCCATGCACAGCAACTACTTTGCATACGAGACAGCAGAGGCAGCTGTTGTTGGCGAAAAAGAGGCTTCCTGCAACTACATGACCCTCAACGGCGACTGGAAATTCTTCTGGGTAAAGAATTCCGACGCGCGCCCCACAGACTTCTGGAAGAAGGGCTACGACGACAAGGGCTGGGCAACAATCCCCGTACCCGGTGTGTGGGAACTCCACGGATATGGCAACCCCATCTACGTGAACATAGGATACGCATGGCGCAACCAGTTCCGCAACAACCCGCCCGAAGTTCCCGTAGAGAACAACAACGTGGGCTCCTATCGCCGCGAGATAACCGTACCTGCCGACTGGAAGGGCAAAGAGATTATGGCACACTTCGGCTCCGTAACCTCCAACATCTATCTCTGGGTGAACGGCAAATTCGTCGGATACAGCGAGGACAGCAAACTTGAAGCGGAGTTTGACCTTACACGCTATTTGAAGCCGGGAGAAAAAAACCTGATAGCCTTTCAGGTTTTCCGCTGGTGTGACGGCACCTACCTCGAAGACCAGGACTTCTTCCGTTACAGCGGAGTAGGTCGCGACTGCTACCTCTATGCACGCAACAAGAAGCGCATCGAAGACATACGCGTCACCCCCGACCTCACCGACAACTACACCAACGGTATACTCACCGTAGACCTTAAGCTCAAAGGCAGTGGCAAGGTCGGACTGCTGCTCACCGACGCTGATGGAAAGACCGTAGCACAGACAACCACCGACGGCAAAAAACCGGTAACCATAAACGTATCGGCTCCCAACAAATGGACAGCCGAGACCCCCTATCTCTACACCCTCACCGCAACCATGCAGGGCAGCGAAGAGTACATTCCCGTAAAGGTGGGATTCCGCAAGATAGAGATAAAGAACTCACAACTGCTTGTCAACGGACAGCCTATCCTCATAAAGGGAGCCAACCGCCACGAGCTTGACCCCGACGGAGGTTATGTAATGTCGCGCGAACGCATGTTGCAGGACATACAGATAATGAAGAAGTTCAACCTCAACGCTGTGCGCACCTGTCACTATCCCGACGACAACTACTGGTACGACCTCTGCGACCGCTATGGTATATATATGGTGGCAGAAGCCAACATAGAGTCCCACGGCATGGGTTACGGCGAACATACACTTGCCAAACGCGACGACTATAAGAAAGCCCACGTAGAGCGCAACCAACGCAACGTACAGCGCAACTTCAACCACCCCAGCATCATCTTCTGGTCGCTGGGTAACGAGGGCGGCTACGGCCCCAACTTCGACGCTGCCTACGACTGGGTGAAGGCAGAGGACCCCTCGCGCCCCGTGCAGTACGAGCGTGCCGGCTACGAAGGCAAGACCGACATCTACTGCCCCATGTATGCCGACTACAACTGGTGCGAGAGATACAGCACCGACAGCAAATACACCAAGCCCCTCATACAGTGCGAGTATGCCCACGCAATGGGTAACTCACAAGGAGGTTTCAAGGAGTATTGGGACCTCATACGTAGATTGCCCAAATATCAGGGCGGCTTCATCTGGGACTTTGTAGACCAGTCTGTACGCTGGAAGGGCAAGAACGGCAAGATGATATACGGCTACGGCGGCGACTTCAACCGTTTCGATGCGAGCGATGCAAACTTCTGCGACAACGGACTCATAAGCCCCGACCGCGTACCCAACCCCCACATGTACGAGGTAGGCTACTTCTATCAGAACATATGGACCACATTGACAGATGCCTCAAAGGGCGAGATTGAGATATACAACGAGAACTTCTTCCGCGACCTGTCGGCATACTACATGGAGTGGACACTGTTGAAGGATGGCACACCCGTGCGTAGCGGACGCATGGAGAACATCGCCGCAGCTCCCCAACAGCGCATCAAGGCAAACATCCCCGTGGGCACCATCGACGCAGGCAGCGAATGGCTCATAAACGTAACATATCGTTTGAAGGAGGGCGAGACCCTGCTCCCCGCAGGCTTCGCAGTTGCCAAGGACCAGCTTCGTCTGAGCGATGCACCCGCAACCGACATGCAGCTTGCAAACACCACGGCAAGCAACATAGCCACAGTGCCTCCCACAATAACAGACAACGACTACAACTACCTGATAGTGGAGGGATGCAACTTCAGAATGGAGTTCAACAAACACAGCGGCTACCTTACCAAATATTCTGTAGATGGCACAGAGATGATAAAGGAGGGTTGCGAACTGAAGCCCAACTTCTGGCGTGCGCCCACCGACAACGACTTCGGAGCCAATCTGCAATATCGCTACCGTACATGGAAGAAGCCTGCAATACGCCTCAAGGAGCTCAAGAAGAGCATTGTCGATGAGCAGGCTGTGGTGGAGGCGCAATACGAGATGCCCGAACAGCAGGCAAAGCTGTCGCTCACATACACCATCAACAACAGCGGTGCGGTAAAGGTTACACAATCCCTCACCACCACAAAGGATGCAAAGGTGAGCAATATGTTCCGCTTCGGCATGCAGATGCCTATGCCCTACGACTTCGAGACAGTAGAGTACTACGGTCGCGGACCGGGCGAGAACTACATCGACCGCCGGAGCTGCACCGTACTTGGCATCTACCGCCAGAGTGTAGACGAACAGTTCTATCCCTATATACGTCCGCAGGAGAACGGCACACGCAGCGACCTGCGCTGGTGGAGAGTGCTCAATGCAGCAGGCACAGGCGTAGAGGTGGTTTCCGAGGCTCCCTTCTCGGCATCGGCACTGCACTACACCATAGAGTCGCTCGACGAGGGTCTGCGCAAGCAGCAGGGACACTCGCAGGAGGTGGAGAAAGCCGACCTTACAAACCTCTGCATCGACAAGGTGCAGATGGGATTGGGTTGTGTCGACAGCTGGGGCCGCCTGCCTTTGCCCCAGTATCAGGTGCCTTACAAGGACTACAGTTTCACATTCATCATCCGTCCTGTAAAGCATAAGATTGCCTTCTGATTCTTTCAAGGTTATTCGCATGTAGGTTCCCGAAGCCTACATGCGAATAAAAAAGCGAATAAAAAATATTACTGTCCGGTAAACATGCTTAAGCCCTTAAGGTTCTATTCTTTAAGTTGCTACAAGCCCGATTGCTTCATTGAGAGGTTCATTGCTTCATTGATGCGCATTAAGCTTTTAGGCAGACTGCGCCAATGACTTTTGGAA
>JAZNKR010000214.1:0-8144 GCA_045578665.1 Bacteroidaceae bacterium
TCCCTCTTGGATAAGAGGGAGTGCCCGCAGGGCGAGGGAGTTCGAATGAATTCGCAAGCAAAAGTTTCAAACTCCTCCGCCTTCAACCGCTTTTGCGGTTGAATCCACCTCCTCTTATCCAAGAGGAGGAGTTTATATAAATTACTGAAGGACAGAGGGGCTTATATCAAATTCACGTTATTTAGGTATAATATCGCATAATCATATAAATAAATACTATTTAGCCAAAAACAATTAGTAATTTTTACCGGACAGTAATAATCTTCTATACCTCTTGATACTTCCGTCGGGCAACACAATCTCGGCTGTCATTCCACGCGGCATTTTCAGTTTCACCATAGGAGTGTCCGAACCTCTCTTTCTGCTGACTTTCACTTTCAGTTTACCGAGAGGGGTATCTATTGTGGCGGCTGCTCTCTGAAGATAGCCCATGCGCGGTTCTATCCTCACTGTGCGGAATCCCGGGCTTGTGGGTGTAATGCCACAGACCTTCTGGCTCAATATTGTCAGGGGACCTCCGCTCCAAGCGTGGTTGATGGTGCCGCCGCCAAAGCCTTCCTTGCCTATCCCCCACCCCTCGAAGAGCGTTGTATAGTCGTAGGAGAGCATACTCTTGTAGCGACGCTTCATTCTGTTGAGCGCCTGCTCGGTGCGGTTCATCACACAGAGAGCTTCGAGGACATACTTTTCCATGTAAGGGCTTGCATGATACTCTTTGTCGAGCAAGGCTGCTATGGCTGGATATTTATCCTCACCGGCGAGCCCCGAAAGAACAGCCATTGCCTGTGTACGGTCATCTGTTGCACCCTTGTAGGAGGGGCTGCGGTATGCCTCGCCGTTCCAGAAGCGGCGGTCGAAGGATGAGCGCATCTTCTGCATCATCGCTTCGCAAAGCTTCTCATCGTCGCTCTTGCCCAACATCCGTGCAAACTCCTTTTCGGCCTTCAGAGCGAGGTAGTACCAACAGTTGGTGAGGGCTTCGAGATCGACATTTCTACCCCAATCGCCCCAGCTCCACTCGCCGTGGCGCACTATTGCCATGCCATCTTCATCGGTGCGCCACACCTCGTGAAGATAGCGATGGAGACCGTCGTATATTTTGGGGATGAAACTGCTGTCGCCACTATAATAATATTGGGTATAGAATCCATACCAACCTACCGAGGCAAGCATCTGCAACGGCAGTTCCTTGTTCCAGTTGTTTGAGGGAACAGGCGAGAAGAGGGTTCCATCTGAACGTTGCCAGTTGATGAGTTCGAGAATGCCTTTTGTCGCAAGTTTGTGGGAGGATGGGGAGAGGGCATAGAATGCCTCGCCAAGTTCATTTACCTCGTCGCCCCACCACTGCGCACGTTCGCGGTCGGGACAATCCATATAGTTGTCGCGCATGGTTATGTAGAGTGTACGCGCCGAACGTTTCCACAGTTCGTTGAAGAATGGGTCGTTGCAATTGAAAGAGCCGCTGAATTCGGTATCGTAGCCCGTTTCGCGGAATTTGACATCGAACACCTTCACCCCTTCGGGGATTATATAGCAGACCTCGTGACCGTTTATCCATCCGTAGCTCTCATACTCCTGCAGACCGTCGCGGGTGATATATTCGGCACGTATGTTGATGTCCGAGCCGCCACGGTAGTTGTCGGTCATCATCTGCACTCTTTTACCTGCAGGTGCCTCAATCTTCATGTAGGGTGTCATCTGACAGTTGTAGGGCAAGCTACAATAAAGGGTGTCGCCATTTGCCGAGCTGCGAACCGCGGTGTAGTTGCGCAAGCCATACTCTTTCCACAAGGGAATGGGACGCTCAACCATCTGCCCAAACGGAGCTTCGCCTGACGAAGCAAGGAGTCTGGCACATGGCATTGTGCTGTCGTCGTAATCTGCCGCCTGCCAACCTCTCTTTTCGAGACGGGCGTCGAAGCAGACATTGCTCTCGGGGAGACGAAAATTGGGATGGGGTGCATCCGTATCCTTATATGCTCTGTATGTCTCTGCCAACCAGTCGGAGCCGCTGTTTATGCAGACGCCCCCAACTGTTGCCTCGAAGTAGATGGCAGCTTTTCCACTGCTCGAGTGGCTGAACGACGGCTTTCCGAAATACCAGGAGAGCAGAGCTATTGTATTTTTGCCCTTTTTCAGATATTTGCCTATCTCCACTACGTCGTAGTAGCAATCGCCGGGAGCCGGACCGCGTTTGAGACTTCCTTCGAAAACAACGGGACGACCGTTTATCCAGAGCCAATATTTGCTGTCGGCTGCAATGTATGCAATGGCATCGGAGGGTCGCCTGTCGAGGTTGAAGCTCTTGCGGAAAATCTGCCAACAGTTCGGAGTGTGCGGGCAATCGGCAGCGCATATCCATTTTGCCGTTCCATCGAATGATGCGGACGTGCTTGCAGTGATGGCAAGCAGAAGAAGCAGGGAAAGGAGTGTTCTTTTCATAGTATCATATACCGTTAGTGAGAAAATCGAAAGTTTCGAATAATTCTCGTTGTGTAACCTCTTTTGGGACTATCCTGCCGACATCCTCGAAAAGCGGCAGGACGACGCTGTCGGCAGAGGTCAAATGAGCGTATAGTTTATCGTAGTGGGTGCAGTTGAACGAATAGATAGAGACATTCTCGCGCAGGAATGTTACCGACGAACGGAAGAGCGTATGCGGAAAGCCGCAGCAAAGCAACGAGAGATAGAGCGTCGAGAGCAATGAGAGCGCGCGCAGAGATTCATCCTCTGCCGCATCACCAAAATGGTCGGCGAACATATTGTCGAGCGGGAAGTGATAACCACATTTGCACACCTGACGGGCAAAAAGGTTGTCGCGGAAAGACTCCTTTTGCCCCATCAATGCAGCCAACAGATTGTCAACAGCCATGCTATCGCCACCCGCCCCCGGGAAGATTGTTTGCATCATAACCCTCATCCCTGTTGCCGAAAGCGCCGGGAGGGGGTGGAGGGAATTTACCCTCTGCAAATAGTTTCTTTATACTGTCGGGGAGATTCTTTGGATCGAAGCCGGGAGGGGGAGGTACCATACCGGGAGCACCTCCGGGAGGAGGCATCATACCGGGACGGAACTCTGTCGTATCGACTGCAAGGGTCTCAGTCTTTCCCGCAGCATCGACATTGGTAATCACCCCTGCAAGAGAAATCTTAAGAGCATCTCCATCGGTACACTCTCCTGCGGAGTAGAGCCCGCAACCGAGCTCGGTGGCATCGGTCAGAGTATCGCTAATAGAGAGCATATACCCTCTACCTTCAGCAAGCATAGGTGAAGAGAATACCGCACCGCCTCTTTCTATCGTGCGCGGCAATCTGTACGAGAGTATAAGTTTGCCATTCCCGTCGCAAAGGTTCATATATGCGCCGCGTTTGAGTTCTATTCCACTCCACGCAACCGAAGGCTGCGTGGTACCTTTGCCACGGGGGAGATTGGGCGAGCGTCCCATAACCCCTCCGATGGAGACTACAGTGCCGCCCGTCACTGTGTAATTGCCGTCGAAATCGCAATCCACACCCTGCTCGGGACCGCCACCGCCATTGGCAACAAGCACTCCTCCATTGACATTTATCTTTGCGTTGCTGTCGACGCCATCGTTATTGGCTGAGTAGGCATACAAATTCCCGCCGTTCATCACAAAATTGCCTGTACTGTTCACCGCATCGTCCGTCGCATAGACATAGACCGATGCATCGCCACCGACCACAATATCCTTCTTCGACTCTATACCCTCGCACCGCTCGCCTTTGCCAAAGACAAGCACCTCGACCTTACCGCCGTTCAGGGCTATGGTGCTGTCGCATTTTATACCCTTTGCCGAGGCATGCGCATCGGCTATCGTGGGGTGAACAATATCGTTGCCAAAGTTGCGCACAAGCACAATTCCTCCATCCATCTGCATCTTGCCGTTGCAATTGATGCCCTTGCCGGCAGTTGCACGATTCTCTAGATTCATATATCCGCCACGTATATACACCGTTTCGTTGCACTTCACACATGCCGCCGAGCTGTAGTCGTTCTTCTTGGGCGAGAACTGCACACCACCCTCGGTGAGCACCGACAGTGCACCGTCGAACATATAGACCGAGCGTTTGGCATTGAACCCGCGCGATACGTTTCCTTTGGTCTTTATGCTGACATTGCCGCCATACATATATACGCTTGCCGCCTGCACTCCGTCGCCCTTGTCTCCTGTGGTGGACAATATCGCATTGCCCGAGACGAAGAGAACATTGCCACGTTTCGACTTTATAGCATCCTTCGTCGAAGTTACCTTGATATTGCCATCAAGAAGAGCAATGCCTCCGACAGCCGAAATTCCATCGCGAATGGAATTTTCGACCACAAGCTGCACCCCGTCGATAATTACACGTCCGGTGCAGTATAGTGCATTGCGTCTGCTGCCACAAAGGGCAAGACTGCCGCCACCGTACATCACCATGTCGCCTGCGACAGAGAGTGCCGCAGCCGTCTTCACTGTATCGGTTGCTACAGGAATATCCACTATGAAGTTCTGACTCTGCCTCGCACATTGCACGAAAGCCACCCCGCCACCGGCTATCTGCACCGGTGCAATCCCCTTGCACGACAATGCGACACCCGAAAGGGTAACAAGCAAAGAGCTGTCGCTGACCACTGCAAAGTAGCCGTCGTCGCTGCGTCCGGAGAGACGGAACTCAACACCTGCTATCCTGGATACAAACTTCACACCCTTGCCATCGGTAGTTACAGAGACCCCTTCGGGCAGTTCGGAGTATTGCACCCCGCCCTTGTCGAATGTTACGGTAACAAGTTTGCCGAATCCGGAATTGTCGGGAGTATATTTTTTGTCGAGAAGAGGCTTCTCGCCTGGAATGCTGTCGAGTACATTGTAACGGGGAGAGTGCACTGCGGCTGCACCCGCGGGCTGACGCTCTACGCATGAGGTCGCAAGAGCCGCGACTATCAGGGAGAGCAGTATGGTCAATAATGAATTTTTCATTTCAGTGGACAGTGTATATGATAGCAGTTATAAAAAATCGGAACCATTTGAGACCATTGTAAAAACAGATTACATCCCAAACAGTTCCGATAAGCAGTTGTTTAGAAGCTGTTTGAATTTTATTTTAATAAGATAGGCTGCACTCGCATTGCAATTGTAAGCAAGCTTACATTGCGCTCGTTTGCACTATCTTTCAGAATTATTTGAGAGGTATTTAACTTCGTTGAAGTTGCTATCACTCGCTGTGCAATTTGTGAACAAGTTCACATTGCGCTCGTTTAACCGCAACTTTTGGAGTAGATTTTTTTTATTGTTTTGCAGGGAATAGCGGGCTATTTCCAAAAAACAAGAAAGAAAATATGCCAAAATAGACTCAAATAAGCCGAAATGAACAGCGCAAATATAGAATTATTTTTCAATAAAATTCAAACAGCTTCTAAATCACTGCTCATTGCCGTTCTTCTCGAACGACCAGAAAATGATGTTGTTGCCGGTGATGGGCTTTCTTATCTTCAGTGTAGCCTCGTGTATATATTTGTCGCGGTTGTACAAAAGCACCTTTCCCACGACACATTCATCACACTCGTCGGGAATGATGTTTACAACCATGCGATGCTTGTTGCGTTTGAGAATCTCCTCGCGCTCATGCAAGAAAGACTGCACGAAATCCTGTTCGGCATAACTTTTGTGCATACAGTAGTATTCGACAAGGTGGCTGCACCATTCCTTGTTGTTGCCAAAGAGAAGGTTGCGCAGATATTCGTACCATTCCAGAGCCTTTTCCATAAGTTGTTCAAGGAGGGAGCCTCTCTTTGCCAGCTCCTTTTCGTTTACAGAAGTCCGATTCATTGTTCTATTCATAGTTAGATTTGGTTTTGTTTTGTGGTTTTATCTTTTTGTATTATGTTTGTGCAAAAGTATAATGGCAACCGACCTTTTGTGTTGCAGTTTCAACACAAAATCGTTTACAAATATAATTACGAATTTAAAAATTCGTTCAGAGAATTTAGCCAAAAATGGCTATTTATAACGAGTCTAAATATAGACATGCCGGCATATTTGAATAAAACGCTATAAAGCAATCTGTTGTACAAAAAAGAAGGTGCGACTGATGAAAAAAGTAAATGGAAAAGATAAAAGAAAGAATTTTACAGATACTATCCGACAAACATTTGAGTGTGAACGGAGCAAGCACGTTGCTGGGGATGCCACAGCGCACCATCAACAGACAGTTGAATGAGGGTGGGGCAGTCTCCACCGCTCTTTTGCGTGCCATTCACAGGGAGTTTCCCGAGTATTCGCTCGAATGGATTCTCGATGGGAGAGGCGAGGTCTTCAACAGCCGCTGTGCTGTCGAGGAGAATCCCATTCCATATTACGAGAATGTCCCACTCAGCGCCGGAGTGCGCACGGCTTTCGGCGACTATGGCGAAAAGCCCGACAGCTATGTGAACCTGCCGGGTGTGAGGGCAGAGTTCCTTTTCCCCGTCGTCGGCACCTCCATGCAGCCCGAAATAAACGAGGGTGATATTGTGGGAGTGAACAGAGTAGAGCAGACAGACTCTTTGGAGAACGACAAGATATACATGATTGTTACTCGCGAAGAGCGTATGATAAAGCGTTGCTGCCATCACGAGAGCGACGACAACCTGCTGTGGTGCCTATCGCCCAACTACCCACGCTTTACAATAGAGAAGAATGATGTGATAGCAATATATAGCGTAGATGTAAGAATATCAAGAGTATAACGAATATAGAACATGAAAAGGATTTTGTTGTTGATGACCTTTGCAGGTCTTTTCGCATCGTGCGATAAAAACAGTTTCACACTCAGCGGGAATATAGAAAAAGGTGTAGCCATAGGCGACAGCGTATATTTGCAATATGTAGAGAACGGACGCCCCTTCACACTCGCCAAGGAGGCTGTGAAGAACTCATCGTTCTGCATCAAAGGCAGCACAGAGAAACCACGTCTCTGCTATCTGACCACCAAACTGTCGGGCAGAATAAAATCGAAAGCCGAACTCTATGCCGAACCGGGCGAAATTGTGATAAATTTGAGTGAGGTACGCCCCACTGTATCGGGAACATTCCTCAACGAGCGCCTGCAGGAGTACAAGGACTCCATCGACATTCTGGATGAAATGTTCAAGAGCTATCACGAAAAGAGCCTCACTCCCAATCTATCTGCAAATGCTGCCGAGGAGGCTCAGAAGGCGATGATGGTACTGAGCATAGCTCGCGGCGAGTATGTAAACAAATTCCTGGAGAAAAACCTCGACAACATTGTCAGCGGATACATACTCTCAAAGAACCACGAGACGATAGACCCCGAAGCCGGCGCACGACTGATTGCCCGCATGCCGCAGGAGTGCAAGAGCGACACCGTAGTCAAGCATATAGAAAAGAGTTTCCTCAACAAGATTGCCACAGCAGAGGGTCAGATGTTCACCGACTTTGTTGCCCTCACCAAAGATGGCAAGACAACACACCTGTCTGAATACACCGACAAGGACAAAATCACAGTACTCAACATATGGAGCCCCATGGGTAAGGATGCCGCAGAGAACATTAAAGCTGCAAAAGCAGCTGCAGATGCATACAGAGACAAAGTAGAGTTCGTAAGTTTCGCCATAGAGAACAATGCAGCCCGTTGGCAGTCATTCATAGAGAAAAACGATATGTGGTGGACTCAGATTTCCGACCTGCAAGGGTGGGGAAGCAAGGCTATCTTCTCATACGGAATAAATGCCTACCCCTACAACATTATCTTCGACCGCAAAGGAAGAATATTGCATCGTGGTGTAAGGACAGCAGAACTGCCTGCACTGCTGGGCGGAATCGCAAAATAGGACCTCCTTATTTTCCACTATACTTTAAAATATTACTGTCCGGAAAACATGCTTAAGCCCTTAAGGTTCTATTCTTTAAGTTGCTACAAGCCCCATTGCTTCATTGAGAGGCTCATTGCTTCATTGATGCGCATTAAGCTTTTAGGCTGACTGCGCCAATGACTTTTGGAAAGAGGCGAGGACTGTTTGAGTCCGCATTTATGCGGACGAGTTCCGCAGCCCCAAAAGTCATCAGCTGAGGCTGCCGTTAAGAAAGCGCCCATGCGCAGAGCTTTTTGGTTCTTTTTGTCGGCACAAAAAGAACGTAAACTTT